>CAYOJH010000001.1:0-34568 GCA_964404275.1 uncultured Gammaproteobacteria bacterium
CCCGTCATCGGCACGAACGTCGGCGGCATTCCGGACGTGATCGAAAACGGCGCGACCGGCCTGCTCGCGCCGCCCTCCGATCCGCAAGCGCTCGCGGACGCCATCGTCCGTATTTTGACCGATTCCGCCCTGGCGCAAAAACTGACGGCCGGAGCCTTTTCGCGCCTGGCGAAATTCGATTGGAACGCGATTGCCGCGCAGTACGCGGAGCTGTACGAAAAGATGGTAGAGTAGACGCAGTTCTGTCCACAGGAGGATCACCATGCGTAGCGCCGTTGTGTTGCTGTTCGCGCTTAGCGCTTCCTGCCTCGCTTCCGCTCCGGGCCCCCGCCTGAACGAGGAAGGCCATGTCGTGCGCGGGGACGATCCGGCGCCCGCGCCCGTGCTGGCGGCCGAAGCGTCGGCCGTGACGATCTACGTCGAAGCGACTTGCGACCGGCTCGACCAGGCCAACGGCCGCGGTTCCGGATTCTGGCTGACGCCGCGGATCGTCGTCAGCGCCGGGCATCTCATGCAGGCGCGCAACGGCATTTTCCCCACCTTCGCCCTGGTCGGGGCGGACGGCGGCTGCATCGAAGGCCAGTACGGCGACTGGAACGAGACGGCCGACGTGCTCTTCATCCTCGCGCGCCAAAGCCATCCGGCGCATCTCGCGCTGGCCGACCGCCTTCCGAAAGAAGGCGAGGCCGCCTATCAGCTTTCGTATGAGACGCGCGGACCGGACGGCGCCATGCGCTTCAGCCGGCGCCGCCTCGGCCTTCACGTGCTGAACGACAGCAAGGTCTATTTCACCGCCCGGCCGGCCCCGCGCGCAGGCGACTCCGGCTCGCCGCTCGTCGGCGCGGACGGCAAGGTGCTCGGCATCGCGCTGGCCGTCGGCATGCACAAAGACGAGCTCGATCGCCCGATGATCGGCCTCTACCTCTCGGCCATGGCCATCCGCTTCTTTCAGAGCCAGTGCGGCCCGTGCGACGAAGAGTGAACCGCCCTTGCCCGAGGCGCGGTTTTTTCGTATGCTGACCGGGGACCTTTCAAGGAGTTCGCCATGATCATCGCCTTCCGGAATCGCACCGGGGTCGATCTCTATCTGGCGAAATCCGTCGATGAGAGTTCGATCCGTTTCACGATCACCACCACGCCGCCGAAAACGAGAAACCGCAAAGAAGCGCGGCTGATCGTGCGCGTCCGCAAAGGCGCCGACTACGGCGTCACGAGCTTGCCCGAAGGACTGCCGATCGAGATCGTTCCGAAACGCATCACGCTCGCGATCAAGCACTCGAGCGAGACCGTTCCTTCCGCGGACGACACGAACGACGTCGGCACCGAGTCGTTTCAAGACTACACGCTCCGCTTCGCGAATTGACCTTCTCTCACGCCCCGCGTGAGACTTTTTTACCGCCATGCTCCCCCATCTCACCCAACACGATCCCGATGTCGCGCGCATGATCGCCGACGAAACGCGCCGCCAGCAGGACGGGCTCGAAATGATCGCTTCCGAGAATATCGTCTCGGAGGCCGTCTTGGAGGCGCTCGGCTCGCCCCTCACCAACAAATATTCCGAGGGCTATCCCGGCAAGCGCTATTACGGCGGCAACGAGGTCATCGATCAGGTGGAATCGCTGGCGATCGCGCGCGCCAAGGAGCTCTTCGGCGCGGAACATGCCAACGTCCAGCCGCATGCCGGCAGCCCCGCCAACCTGGCGGCCTACATGGCGCTGGCCGAGCCCGGCTCGACCATTATGGCGATGGACCTGGCGATGGGCGGGCACCTGACGCACGGCTCTCCCGTCAATTTTTCCGGCAAGCTCTATCGCTTCGCGCACTACGGCGTCCGCCGCGACACGCACCTGATCGACATGGACGAGGTGCGCAAGATCGCGCGCGAAACGAAACCGAAAATCCTGGTCGCCGGATTCACGGCCTACTCGCGCACGCTCGATTTCGCCGCGTTCCGCGCGATCGCGGACGAGGTCGGGGCCTTCTTCATGGTCGACATGGCGCACTTCGCCGGACTCGTGGCCGGCAAAGCCTTCCCGAATCCGATCCCGCACGCCGACGTCGTCACGACCACGACCCACAAAACGCTGCGCGGCCCGCGCGGCGCGATGATCCTCTGCAAAAAGGACTTCGCGAAAAAAATCGATTCCGCCGTTTTCCCCGGCATGCAAGGCGGGCCGCTCGAGCACGTCATCGCCGCCAAAGCGGTCGCCTTCGGCGAGGCGCTCAAGCCGGAATTCGAAACCTACCAGCGGCAGGTCGTGAAGAACGCGCGGGCATTGGCCGCCTCTCTTGAAACGGAAGGCGTGCGTACCATCACCGGCGGCACCGACAATCACATGGTGCTGGCCGATCTGACCGCGCTCGGGATCAGCGGCAAGCCGGCCGTCGAGGCGCTCGACGCCGCGCGCATCTACACCAACATGAACATGATCCCGTACGACGCGCGCAAGCCGATGGATCCGTCGGGCCTGCGCATCGGCACGCCGGCGCTCACGACGCGCGGATTGAACGAAGCGGACATGAAGGTCGTCGGCGTTTTGATCTCCCGCATCCTGAAACAGCCCGCCGACGAAATCGTCCGCGAGGACGTCTTGCGCGTCGTTTCCGGATTGGCGGCCGCGCATCCGATCTATCCTGACTGGAAAGCATGACCACCCGCTTGATCGACGGCCGCGCCATCGCGGCCGATCTCCGCGCCGCCGTGGCCGCCGAAATCGCGCGCCTGGACTTCCGTCCGGGACTCGGCGTGATCCTGGTCGGCAACGATCCGGCTTCGCACCTCTACGTGGCCTTGAAGGAAAAGGCCTGCGCCGAGGCCGGCCTTCTTTTCGTGCGCCACGATTTCCCCGCCGAGGCGAAGCAGGCCGAGGTGATCGACGCGATCGAACGCTTCAACGAGCGCGAGGACATCGATGCGATCCTGGTGCAGCTTCCCCTGCCGCCGTCGTTCGACACGGACGCCGTCGTCTCCGCCATGCGTCCCGAAAAAGACGTCGACGGTTTTCATTCCGAAAATCTGCTGAGCTATCTGGAAGGCGGCGGTCCGACGCCCGGGCTCGTCGAAGCGATTTCGCTGCTGCTCGACGTCGGCGGCGCGCCGGAGCACGGCCTGGCCTGCGTGCTGGCCAACAGCGCCGTGTTCTCGGCACCGGTCGAAACGATGCTCTCGCGCCGCGGCTTGGAATCGACGGACGACGCTAAAGCGGCAGACGTGCTGGTCACGGCTCGCGGCATCCCGAAATCCGTCACGGCCGAAACCATCAAGCCCGGCGCGATCGTGATCGATGTCGGCACGACGCGCCTGGACGGCAAAACGGTCGGCGACGCGGATGCGGAAAGCCTCCAAGGCATCGCGGGCGCGCTGACTCCGGTGCCCGGCGGCGTCGGACCGATGACGGTCGCCATGCTGCTCAAGAAGACGCTGGAACTCGCGAAACGGAATCGCAAGAAATAAAAGAGCCCTGACACGCGTGTCAGGGCTTCGGCGTTCAGGGCTTGACGAGCGCCTTCATCTTGGTCGAGGTCCGGTTCCGTCCGGCTCGCTTCGAAATGTAGAGCGCTTCGTCGGCCCGGGCCACCAGCGCTTCGGCCGTCATGCCGGACTCGTAGGTCGCGACGCCCACCGAGATCGTCATGTCGATCATGATCTTCTGGTGCTCGTCCGGCGAGAGCCGCACCGCGATCGGCGTGCCGCCCACCGCTTTGCGGATGTTCTCCGCGTGCGTGTGCGCGCTGTCCGCCTGGGCGATGATCTTGCCCGCGAACTCGTCGCCGCCTTGCCGCGTGAGCAGGTCGGTCGGTCGGCCGAAGAAGCGGTTGGCGCGCTCGGCCATCTTGCGGATGACCTGATCGCCCACGTAGTGGCCGTGCGTGTCGTTGATCCGCTTCAGGCCGTCGCCGTCGAAGACGATCACGGAGACCGGTTCGCAGACGACGCCCTGGCGCGCGGATCGCAGATACTCCGCGATGTCGCGCGTGACCGATCGCACCAGCGACTTGGCGTACCGGAGTCCCGTCAGCGGATCGCAGCTGACCGCGTCGACGTCGACGAGCGAGACGTGCAGCCATTCGTGACCGCTGTGATCGAGTCCGTACGCGATCGTGACCAGCACGTCGACGGCGCCCTTGGTCGGCGAATCGAGCACCGCGACCTCGCTTCGGCTGAAAAGCGTCTGGATCGTGCTCCGCTTGGCGCGGCCGTTGCGCGGCGCGACTTCGGATCGCAGCGCCTTGGCCAGCTCGTCGCGCAGCTCGTTGCTGAACATCCGAGGGATCCGATGGACGCCGGTGTCCTCCCCCGAGGAGCCGTGCACGTCTCGAGGGTCGCGCAGCCGATCGAAGATGAGCGAGAACACGCTGGCTCCCATCTCGTCTTCCGAACCGCAGAGCTCGGCCGGATCGCTGCAGCGCAGGATCTTGCCGTGCGGATGCGCGAGGAAGGTGGCCGCTTTGAGTTCCTTGGCGACCAAGCCATTCATGGCGTAGTCCCAGTGTTCTTGGACCAGCTTCTGCCGCTCGGCTTCGAGGCGCTCGCTCTTGGCGCGTTCCTCGAGCAGGAGCTTCTTGAGCGCCGCCGGATCGTCCGGCAAGGACTCGGAACCGCTCAGGCTTGTCGTCGCGTTGGAAACCATGGCGTTTCTCCTTGCCACGTCGGTCGCGACCGACGTGGCTTGCCGCGCGTGGTGGACTTTCGTCCGGAAAATGAACAGTCTGACTGGGCCGAACCTACCAAAAAATCCTTGTTTTGTCAAGGATTCTTGGCAATCAGGCCTGGAAAAGCAGGGCGTAGAGGGCCCCGGCGGTATAGGCCAGGATCAGCAGATAGACCAGCGCGTTCGGAACGCGCAGGACGCGGACGGAACCTTCGTTCTTGATTTTGAGGTACATGCCCGCCACGAAGATGCCTTCGATGCCGACCAAAACGGCGCCGACCAGTTCGAGGATGCGGCCGAAGCTCCGGACGCCGGCGAGATACAGAAGAAACGGGATGCCGACCGAAGCGGCCACGGACAGGAAGCGGCCGACCTTGAAATCCTGCCGGAACTGTTTGTGCAGGTAGTCGGTGAAGACGATGTAGGATGTCAGGATCGAAAAGAATCCGGCGAGGGCGCCGAGCAGCGGCAGCGATCCTCCGAAACGCGCGCTGAGTCCGGCCACCGCTTCCGGCGTGATCGAGACGCCGAGCGCGGCCACGACCGCCGTCACGAACAGGATCGTGAGCGCCACGGCCATGAGCGTGCCCGCCACGATGCTCCGGCGCATCTTCCGCGCGTCGCCGCCGACGATGTCATGCACTTCGGTCACGGCCGTCAGTCCGCCGTAGGCGAACAGGATCACGCCGTACGGCAAGAAGGCCTGCGTCGGATCGTAGGTGAAGAGATGGCTCGCGTCGAAGCCTTTGGCCGCCACGAAGGACAGGAGCAGGAAACCGCTCATCTCGACGAGCGTCAGCCAGAAGTCGACGCCGGAGAGAAAGCGCGTGCCGCGGCGCACGACTATGAGACCGATCAGGAAGAGCACGGCCGCGCCCCAGGCCGGCGTGAACGGCGCGAAACGCGAAACGATCTGCGAAATGAACAATCCGCCCAGGATCAGGTAGGCCAGGCTCGAACCGAACAGGCTCAGGATCGACGAGAGCGTTTCCAAGCCTTTGGCGAAGGGTCCGAGATGAATGCCGACGTAGCCGACCATGCGATGCTGCCCGCGCGTCGCCAGCACGACCTCGCCGAAGAGCACGTGCGTCAGCGTGACGGCGCCGGCCAAGAGGATCATCCAGAACAGCCCCATCAGGTAGCCCGCTTTTTCGACGACGTACGGCAAGCTGAAAATGCCGGCGCCCACGATCGTGCCGAAGAGCACGAAGGCCGCGCGCACGCCCGAACCGCTCCGCCGCGACCCTTGTGGTTCCCCCATATGGACAGATTCTACCACGTTTTGACGCCCCTTTCGGCATTGCGTAAGATAGTGCCACTATGCCCGCTCCCGGCGTCCAAAAAACCGAATTCGTCCCGCCGCACAACTATGAAGCGGAGGCCGCCGTCCTGGGGTCGATCCTGATCGACAAAGAGGCGATTTTGCGCGTGGCCGACATGGTCACGCCGGAAGATTTCTATCGCGAAAGCCACTCTGCCATTTTCGACGCGATGCTCGGCTTGTACGCCAAGTCCGAGCCGATCGATCTCATCTCGCTGTCCGACCGTCTGAACGAAGCCGGCAAACTCGAGCGCACCGGCGGGCAAACGTATCTCGCCCAGCTGGCCGAAGCCGTGCCGACCGCCTCGCACGTCTTCCACTACGCCAAGATCGTCCAGCGCGACGCCACCCTCCGCCGCCTGATCGGCGCCTCGCACGAAATCGCCCGCATGGGCTTCGACGGCGGCGAAACCGACAACGTCGAATCGCTGCTCGACCAGGCCGAGCAGCGCCTGTTCGGCGTCTCGCAGAAGCACCTCAAGCAGAACTTCGTCCCGATCCGCAGCGTCTTGAACGAAGCCTTCGACCGCATCGACGAATTGCATCGTGAGAAAGGCAAGCTGCGCGGCGTGCCGTCGGGCTTCCGCGTGCTCGATAACCTGCTGGCCGGCCTCCAAGCTTCCGACCTGATCATCCTGGCCGCGCGCCCGTCCGTCGGCAAAACCTCGTTCGCGCTCGACATCGCCCGCAACGTGGCCGTGAAATCCAAAAAGCCGGTCGGCATCTTTTCGCTCGAAATGTCGAAGGAGCAATTGGTCGATCGCATGATCTGCGCCGAGGCCAACGTCGATCTCTGGAAGATGCGCACCGGCCGCTTGTCGGACCGCCCGGGCGACGACGACTTCCCGCGCATCGGCCATGCGCTGGGCGTCTTGTCCGACGCGCCGATCTTCATCGACGACACCGCCAACGTGAACATCATGGAGATCCGCACCAAGGTGCGCCGCCTCCAGAAGGAGCATGGCCAGCTCGGCCTGATCGTCGTCGACTATCTCCAACTGATGGAATCGCAAACGAAGATCGAGAACCGCGTGCAGGAAATCGCCGGCATCACCCGCTCGCTCAAGGGCCTGGCTCGCGAAATGAACGTGCCGGTCCTGGCGCTCTCGCAGCTCTCGCGCGCCGTCGAGCTCAGCAAACCGGCCATCCCGAAATTGGCCCACCTGCGCGAATCGGGCTCGATCGAGCAGGACGCCGACGTCGTGATGTTCATCTACCGCAAAGCCTCCGACCGCAACTACCGCGTCGAAGACCTGGCGCCCGAAGAGCGCCACCTGGCCGAAATCCACGTGGCCAAGCATCGCAACGGCCCGACCGGCGTCTGCAAGCTCTTCTTCGACGAGAACCGCGCCAACTTCAAGAATCTCGAACAGGATTTCGCCGCGGCCCCGATGCCCGCCGAAATCGGGTAGATCTGTCATCCCTGCGAAAGCAGGGATCCAGTTCCACGAGAAGTCTTCAAAACTATAATGTGCTGGATTCCAGCGTTCGCTGGAATGACAACGATATGACCATGTTTTCCAAACTCAAGCAGTTCAAAGATCTCCGCGACCAGGCCAAGAAAATCCAGGATTCGCTGAAGGACGTGACCGTCGAAGGCTCGGGGGGCTGGGGCAAGGTCAAGCTCTCCATGAACGGCAACCAGGAAGTGACCTCGGTCGCGATCGATCCGGAACTGCTCGCCGACAAAGCCAAGCTCGAAACGGCCGTGAAAGACGCCTACAACGACACGGTCAAGAAAGCGCAGCGCGCCATGGCCGACGCCATGAAGAAGTCCGGCATGGACCTGCCCGGAATGAACTGATGTCCCGCTTTCCCGCTTCGATCGAAAACCTGATTTCGGAGTTCAAAAAACTCCCCGGCATCGGCGAGAAGACCGCCGAGCGCTTCGTGTTCCATCTGCTCGGCCGCGGACGAGAAGCCGCCGCGCGCTTAGGCGACGCGATCTTCGCGCTCGAACGCACGATCCTGATCTGCGCGCGCTGCCGCAGCGTCTCCGAGACCGACCCGTGCCGCATCTGCCGCGATCCCTCGCGCCGCTCCGACGAAGTCTGCGTCGTCGCCGACCAGCAGGGCCTGACCGCCATCGAACGCACCGGCGCCTACCGCGGAAACTATTTCGTGCTGGGCGGCCTGCTCTCCCCGATCGAAGGCGTCACGCCGGAAACGCTCGGCATCGAAGCGCTTGACCAACGCCTCCAAGGCGGCGCGGTCCGCGAACTCCTCCTGGCCGTCAATCCGACGATCGAGGGCGAAGCGACCATGGCCTACCTCTCGCGCCGCTACGCGACCGCGCTCCCGCGCGTCACGCGCCTGGCCCGCGGACTCCCACGCGGCGCCGATCTCGAATACGCCGACGAAGTCACCCTTTCCGACGCGCTCGTCGGCCGGCGCGACATGAAATAAAAAAATCCCCGAACGCGTCGGGGATTTTTCTTAGGCGATCTTTTCGATCTGGATGGCGGTGAAAGGCTGGCGATGGCCGTTGACGCGCTTGTAGCGGCTCTTCGGCTTGTACTTCACGATCTGGATCTTGTCGGCGCGGCCGTGTTCGACGACCTTGGCCGTGACCTTGGCGCCCGCGACGGTCGGGGTGCCGATCTTGAGGCCGCTGCCATCCTCGGCGGAGACGAGGAGCGTCGCGAGCTCCAGGGTGGAGCCGGCTTCGGCGGCGAGCTTTTCGACCTTCACGGTCTGGCCCTCTTTAACCTTGTATTGTTTTCCGCCGGTGGCGATGATGGCGTACATAAGGGGTTTATCTGAAAGTAGGCCCATTCTAGCAGGGTCGCCTCGGGGCGTCAACCCCTAGCCCCCGGCTTTCAACGTCAGCGCGTCGCCCCTTTGAAGCCCGATCCGGGCCGCCGCGCCCGCGTTCAATTCCAGGACCGCGTCGGCCGGATCGCTCGGCGTATACGTCTTGAGCGGCGTTCCGGCCGGGTCGACGGGCACGGTGGCGCTCACGTCGACGACCTTGCCGTCGCGGAACCAGACGATATCGATCGGAAAGCGCATGTCCTTCATCCAGAAGATCCAGTACTGCGCCGCGCCGAAGGGAAAATACATGCCATGGTCGGCCGGCATGCCGTCGCGCTTGCCGAGACCCAGTTCTTTCTTGGCGTCGGTGTCGGCGACTTCGACCGTGAAAGCTTGGCCGCGCAAAGTCGCCTCGGCCAGAATCGGACGGCTGTTTTTCCAAGCGTCATAGGCCCTGAGCGCCAGCGCCGCGATGATCACGAGGCCGAGCACGATCATGGCGACGATCGAGGGCTTTTTCTTTTCAGTGACGGGAGCGTCCATGCGCGCGGCGGCGAAGAATGAAGATGACGAGCATGAACAGTATCGCAAGGATCGCGAGCGCGAGCAATTTCTGGCGGCCGCGGATGAACAGTCCCGCTCCGCCGAAGGCCGCGGCGAACAGCCAGAACAGCCCGACGGTCCGCGCCGGCGAAAGCCCGCCGCGGACGAGCTGGAAATGCAGGTGCTCCGCGTCGCCTTCCGCGACCGAGCGCCGCGACAGCAGGCGGCGCAAGATCGTCCAGGCGACATCCATGATTGGCACCGCCAGAATCAAGAGCGTGATGCCGATTTTGGCGCCAGAGAGAATCGCCATCGTGCCGAGCAGAAAGCCGACGAGCGTCGAGCCGCCCTCGCCCAGGAAGATCGAGGCCGGCCTGGCGTTGAAGATCAAGAAGCCGCCGAGGGCGCCGGCGGCCGCCATGGCCAAGCGCGCGAGTTCCGGCTGCGCGACTTCCGGCGTCAGGCTGAGCAGCGCGATGACCACGAAGCCGATCACGCCGAGCCCCGAGACGAGGCCGTCGAGGCCGTCGAGCAATTTCGTGGTGTACATCATCCCCATCAGCCAGACGAAGGTGAACAGGTCGGCCGGCAACGTCAGGTGATACGGCACGCCGCCGAGATGGAAAAGCGTCAGCTTCCAAACGTCGAGTCGGATCAGGCCGCCGAAAGGATTCGTGACGAAATCGGTGCCGATGCCCGAAGCGATGACGGCCAGGGCGGCCAGCGCCGGAAATACCAGCTGGCGGGACGGGCGCAGCGTATAGGCATCGTCGAGCGCGCCGCCGAGCACGAGGATCAGCCCGCCGACGAGCACGCCCAGAAGCTGCTTTTCGAGCAGGAAACCGCCCAGCAACGCGCCGCGCAGGCACCAGGCCGCCAAGGCGAAGGATGCGAAAATCGCCAGGCCGCCGAGCAGCGCCGTCGGGCGGTCATGGAACTTCCTGGCGCCGTCGGGATGATCGAGAATCCCGAATTTTTCGGCGAAAAAACGCGCGATCGGCGTGGCGATCAGCGAGAAAACGAGGCCATACAGAAAAGCGTTCAGGACCATGGGTCGTTTGACAGTCAAGCGCCTCCAGCGTATCGTGCGCGGTCGGTCGTCGCAAGGTGACCGCTGCCCTTACCAAGGAGGATGCCATGGCTCATCGCGGGTCCAATACCCCGCCTCTGCCTCCGTTTCGCGAAGTGGCCCGGCTCGTTCCCGTATTCAAAAGCGGGACCGAATACGCCTTTCAACACCCCGCGCGGCGCTTTCCGAACACCGACCGGGTCCAGACGCGTTCCTATTCGGACGTTCCGATCGTCATCGAACTTCCGCCGGTGCTCGACGCGCCTCCGGAAGAGGACTTCGACGCCGAGATCGACGATCCGGATCCGCCGCAAGTCGTGATCGAGATCCCTTCGCTTCCGCGCGAGGATCCCGAGCTGTGCGGCTGCGGCTCGATGCGCGAAGCGCTCGGCGCGTTCGTGGACGTCACGCTGGAAGGCCCGTACATCGTGCCGCGCCTTGTCCTGAACGAGACGATCATGCTCCGCCAGGCGCTCACGCAGAGCGCGCTCGCGGCCGCCGGCGCTTGGGAACGGATCGCGTTCAGACGCTGTCCGTTCGATGGAACGCTGATGGATCGGTCGCTGTCCTGGACGCCGTACGTCTCGGACGGCCAGCCGTTCTGCTGCGCCTGGATGGCCATGATGGCCTCGGTCGAGCGCGTGCGCCTGCCGACACCGGACGATCCGCGTCCCTACGCGCGCCTCGTCGCCGAAACCGAAGACGAGATTCCGTTCTTTCACTGCCCTCGCTGCGATGCCGAAATCGCCGCCCTTCTCACGCGGCGCCGACGCTTCTTCCTCGGCTGATCCTGACGCTGTCAGGATCTTTTTTTATGAAAAAGCGCCGGCGCGCTTGTCAAAGGGTGCGGTTTCGGGTACATCAAAGGTGCCCCTTCGGGCCTCGGAGACTCCGTGAAACGCAACAGACTCTGGCACGAAAAGGAAGAGTTCGAAAGCGCCGCGCGGATGTCCGACGACCTCTTGAAGAGAAGCGGAGCGTTCGCGCGCCTGCCGCCGAATCTCCTGACGCTCTTCGGAGGTCTGCTGACCCTTCCCGCCTGCCTGGCCTTCCTGCGCGGATGGATCCTGGCCGGCGCGCTCCTGTTCACGATCTGCTCATTGATCGACTGGCTCGACGGCGCGCTGGCGCGCTATCAGCAGCGGCTCGCTTCGACGGGACGCCTGGAGATCGACGCCGCGCGCAACGCGTGGCTGCGGCTCGGTCCGACCGAGCTCGGCAAGAAACTCGATCCGATTTTCGACAAGATCCGCTATTACGGCGCGCTGATCCCGCTCGGCTGGCAGACGCTGCCGCACCTGCTGATCTGGATCTCGATCGGCTTCGCGCTTTCGTTGACGGTTTTCCGTGAATTGGTCCGCCTGCAATGGGGACTCAAGCCCGGCGCGAATGCCTGGGGCAAATTCAAGGTCTACTTCGAAATCGCGACGATCGCGTTCCTGGTGTTCCGCGCCGCGGGCGTCAGGATGGAAACGCTTCCGCCCCTCGCGTTCGTCTGGGCGACCGCGCTCGGCGGAGTTTCGCTCGTTACGCAAGGCTGGAGCGTCCATCGCCAGCTGAAACACAACCGGAACCCCTGAAGGTTCCGGATTTTTCTTTTCGCGCTAGCGCTGCGCGACGATCGGCGAATTCACGCGCAGGTATTCGACGTTCGGCGTCGGCACCATGCCGAGGTCCTGCACTTTATTTTCAACGGCTTGAACCGATTGCTCCTGCGCGACTTGGATCTCGAGCTTGCCGGATTGCGTTTTCAAATCGGAAATCTGATTCTCGAGCGTGCGGATCTGATAGCCTTTCGAAGCCGCCGCGTTGATCTGGATGAGATAGCCCGCGCCGAAAACCGCGACCAGCGCGAACAGGATCGCCGCGGCCGGCTTGAGCGGCAGCCCGAAACGCGCCTTGCCGGCGGGTCGGATCTGGCGTCGGTTGTGGAATTTGCGCGGCATGATTTATTTCTTTTCGGCGACTCGCAATTTGGCGGAGCGGGCGCGCGGATTGGCGTCGAGTTCCTCGCGTCCGGCCATGATCGGCTTGGGCGTGAGAGCCTTGAGCTCGGCTGATTTTTCAAAAAAGTTCTTGACGATGCGATCTTCCAGCGAGTGAAAACTGATGACGGCGATCCGTCCGCCGGGCTTGAGCAGGCGCACGGCCTGCGGCAGCGCGGTTTCGATGTTGCCGAGCTCGTCGTTGGTGGCGATGCGCAACGCTTGAAACGCCTGCGTGGCCGGATGGATCTTCGGCTTGCCGCGGCGCGTGCGTTCGGGCACGGCCGAAGAGACGATCGTGGCGAACTGAGACGTCGTGGAAATGAAGGCGTGCTCGCGAGCCTGGAGAATCGCGGCGGCGATGCGGCCGGACGCGCGCTCTTCGCCGTACTCGCGCAGGATGCGGATCAGGTCTTCCTTGGACCAGCCGTTGACGATGTCCGCCGCGGTCACGTCGCCCGAAGCGTCGTAGCGCATGTCGAGCGGTCCGTCGAAACGGAACGAAAAGCCGCGGTCGGGATCGTCGATCTGGAATGAGGAATAGCCGAGGTCGAACAGGATTCCGGAGACTTCAGGGAAGGCGCACGCCCCCGCAAAACGCTCGATGTCGCGATAGCTTCCGCGGATAAGCATGGCGCGGGAACCATAGCGTTCGAGCTTCTTGCGAGTCTCCTCCAACGTGCGCGCATCCCATTCGATCCCCAGGAGGCGGCCGGTCGGGCCGATCGCCTCCAGGAGCGCCGAGGCGTGTCCGCCTCCGCCGAGCGTCGCATCGATGACGCTGTCGTTGGGTTTCGGGTCGAGGGATGAAAGGACTTCGTTCAGCAGGACCGGGATGTGGCCGGGCATACTACACGCCGAGCGAACCGAGCTGCTCCGCGATCTCGCCGGAATCCTTCTCGGTCTTCTGCTTGTAGGCGTTCCAGGCTTTTTCGTCCCAGAGTTCGAGGTGGTTGTACAAGCCGGCGATCACCACGTTCTTTTTGACGTTCGCGTATTTGCGGAGATATTCCGGCAGGACGATTCTCCCCTGCCCGTCGATCGCGCAGTCCATGGCGCCAGCCAGCATCAAGCGGGCGAAGGCGCGGGAATTCGACTGGCTCATCGGCATGGCCGCCAGTTTGCCGGCCAGCTTCTGCCACTCGGCGGACGTATAGACGTACAGGCAGCCATCGAGGCCGCGCGTGACGATCGCGCCAGACTCAAGATCCCCGCGAAATTTGACCGGAATCGCGAGGCGCCCCTTGTCATCGATCGAGTGCCGATATTCCCCAATAAACATAACCGTTTTTTGTGTTTTCCCCACTTCTCACCACGATAGAACCATTATACTCCACTTTCTACCACTGCTCAACCCCCTTCCCCACTCCGAAAATGGGGATAAGAAAACCGCCCGGCGACGCGGGCGGCTTCAGCTGTTTTTCAGGAATTTCTTGCCCCTCCGATAGCGGTGATAGCTGATCGCGAAGCGATGCGCTTCGTCGCGGGCGTGTTGGAGGATTTTCTTGTAGCGCGTGACGACGCGAACGAGTTCGTCGGTTTTCTCGCCGTAGACCACGACGTCTTGTTTGCGATCGAAGCCTTTGGCCAAGCCGATCGTCGGGATCTTGAGGCCGCGTTCGCGCAAGACGTCCATCGCGGCGTTGACCTGTCCCCGGCCGCCGTCGATCACGAGCAGGTCGGGAATTTTCCAATCTTCGTTCTTCTCGCCCGGACGCGCATGCATAAACCTTCTCTTCAGCACTTCTTTCATCATGGCGATGTCGTTCGCGCCTTTGACGGTCTTGATCTTGAATTTCTTGTAGAGGTTCTTGCGCGGCAAGCCTTCGACGAAGACGACGCCCGAAGCGACCGCTTGCTGGCCCAGGATGTTCGAAATGTCGTAGGCCTCGACGCGGCCGAAGACGTTGATGCCGAGCTCGCGCCCTTCGCGTGGGTCGTCTTCGCGCTTGATGACCGAGACGTCCTGAATGTGCGTGAGCGCGTACATCAAATTGCGCAGCCGCGCGGCTTCCTCGAAGTGCTCCGCCTTGGCCGCGGCTTTCATTTGCTTTTCGGTCTCCTTCAAAATCTGCTGCTTCTTGCCCTGGAAGAACAGGACGAGGCGCCGGATGATCTTGGCATACTCACGCTTCGAAATCCCGCCGACGCAGACGCCGGGGCAGAGCTTGATGTGATAGTAGAAGCACGGACGCTTCTGGCCCGGTTCGCAATCCGACCAGTGGAACAATTTGCGCGTGAGTTCCAACGCCGCGCGGATCGAAGCGGTCGAGGTGTACGGCCCGAAAACGTATTTGAATTTTTTCTTCGGCGTGGCCTCGAGTTCGTACCCGCGAATCAGAATCGGCTTCGGAAATTCCTCGTTGGTGATCGCGAGATGCAAAAAGCTGGAATCGTCCTTGCCGAGCACGTTATACGGCGGCTTGTGCTTGCGGATTTCGTTCGCTTCGAGAATCAGCGCCTCGATCGCCGTCGGCACGGTTTGCCAGTCGATTGCGACGATGAATGGCACCATTTTTTCGATATGCTCGCCATGCGGCCGCTGCCAATATTGCGGGATGCGCCGCGCGAGCGAGACGGCTTTCCCGACATACAAAAGCTTGCCCTCGGCATCCTTCATGTAATAGACGCCGGGCGTTTCCGGAATTTCCGATTCCTTCAGCTTGAGATGCGCGGGGAGTTTCATCCCTTCAAGTATTTCTTCAAGTATTTTCCCGTCAGCGATTTGGCGCTGCGGACGATGTCTTCGGGCGTGCCGGAGGCGACGATCTCGCCACCGCGATCTCCGCCTTCGGGACCGAGGTCGATGATATGATCGGCCGTCTTGATCACGTCGAGGTTGTGCTCGATGACCAGCACGGTGTTGCCGTAGTTCACCAAGCGGTGCAGCACTTCAAGCAACTTGTCGATGTCGGCGAAGTGCAGGCCCGTCGTCGGCTCATCGAGCAGGTAGATCGTACGACCGGTCTGACGCTTGGAAAGTTCCGAGGCGAGCTTGACGCGCTGCGCTTCGCCGCCCGAGAGCGAGGTTGCGCTCTGGCCGAGCTCGAGGTACGTCAAACCCACTTCCTTGAGAAGCTTCAGCTTGTCGTAGATCCACGGAATGTCGCGGAAGAATTCGACGGCTTCTTCGACCGTCATCTTCAGGATGTCGTGGATCGACTTGTCCTTGTACTTCACTTCGAGCGTTTCGCGGTCGAAGCGGCGGCCTTTGCAAACGTCGCACTGGACGTAGACGGTCGGCAAGAAATGCATTTCGATCGCGATCTGGCCGTTGCCTTCGCAATTCTCGCAGCGTCCGCCCGGACGGTTGAACGAAAAACGTCCGATCTGATAGCCGCGCATGCGCGCTTCGGCCGTCGAAGCGAAGAGCTCGCGGATATGCGTCCAGGAACCGGTATAGGTGGCCGGGTTCGAACGCGGCGTGCGCCCGATCGGCGACTGATCGATCACGATCACTTTGTCGAGATGCTCGAGGCCGAGGATCTGCTTGTGCTTGCCGGCCTTGTACTGCGTGCCATTCAGCTTGTTCGACAGCGATTTCCAGAGCACGTCTTCCATCAAAGTCGACTTGCCGGAACCGGATACGCCGGTCAAACAGACGAACTTGCCGAGCGGAATTTCGACGTCGACGTTCTTCAGGTTGTTCTCGGTCGCGCCCTTGATGCGGATCGAACCTTTATTTTTGGTGCGGCGATTGCGCGGCACGGCGATCTTCAAATCGCCGTTCAGGTATTTGACGGTCAGCGATTCCTTGTTGGCGTTGCTTTTCACGAGCACGTCCGGCATCGAGCCCTGCGCGACCACGCGGCCGCCGTGCTTGCCGGCCATCGGGCCGAAGTCGACGAGATGATCGGCGGTGAAGATCGTGTCTTCATCGTGCTCGACGACCACGATCGTGTTGCCGAGGTCGCGGAGATGCGTCAGCGTTTCGAGCAGCTTGGCATTGTCGCGCTGGTGCAGGCCGATCGTCGGCTCGTCGAGGACGTACAATGCGCCGACGAGCTTCGAGCCGATCTGCGAAGCCAAACGGATGCGCTGCGCTTCGCCGCCCGAGAGCGTGCCGGCCTTGCGCGCGAGCGTCAGGTAGTTCAAGCCGACGTCGAGCATGAACTGCAGGCGCGAGGTGATTTCCTTGAGGACGGAAACGGAGATTTCTTTTTCGGTTTCGCTGAGCTTCAAATTCTTAAAGAATTCCGAAGCTTCGTCGATCGAAAATTCCGTGACGTCGAGAATGCTCTTCTTGCCGCCCAGCCAGACGTGCAGCGCTTCCTTGCGCAGGCGCGCGCCCTGGCAATCCGCGCAGGGCTTCTCGCTCCAGATCGATTCGGTGCCGAGACCGTGGCAGGTCGGGCAGGCGCCGTACGGGCTATTGAAGGAGAAGAGACGCGGCTCGACTTCGGGGAACGAAAAGCCGTCGTCGGGGCAAGCGTAGGCCGATGACATGACGTGCTCCGTCCCGTCCGAATAGACGAACGTCACGACGCCATTCGCGCGATCAAGCGCCATTTCGACGGCTTCGGCCAGCTGACTGCGGAAGCCTTTGTTGTTTTCGAGCGGCCAGCCGAGCGGCACGCGGTCGACCAGGAGTTCGATCGTATGCGTGCCGTAGCGCGAGAGCGTGATGCGATCGCGCAAGTTCTTCCACTTGCCGTCGATGCGCACTTCGGCGAAACCCGACGTGTAAAGATCGTTCAGCATCTGCAAATACTCGCCCTTGCGTCCGCGCACGATCGGCGCGAGCACTTTCAGGTGATCATAATGCACTTTCTTTTTCTTCAGCAGCGATTCCTTGCCGCTGACCGCCTTGTTCTCGGCGACTTGTTCGGAATGGATCGTCTTGGTGCGCTCAATGGCGGCGTCGACGATCGCTTCGGGTGTCAGCTTGCGGATCTCCTTCTTGCAGATGACACAATGCGGACGACCGACGCGCGCATAGAGCACGCGAAGATAATCGTAAATTTCGGTGATCGTGGCGACGGTCGAGCGCGGGTTCGACGAGTGCGCCTTTTGGTCGATGGCGATGGCCGGCGACAAGCCTTCGATCTCGTCGACGTCGGGCTTCTGCATCTGACCGAGGAATTGGCGGGCGTAGGCCGAAAGCGATTCGACGTAGCGGCGCTGGCCTTCGGCGAAAATCGTATCGAACGCCAAACTCGACTTCCCCGAGCCGGATACGCCGGTTAACACGATCAGCTTGTTGCGCGGCAAAACAAGATCAATGTTCTTGAGGTTGTGTTCGCGTGCGCCTTTGATCACGATATTCTCCTGCATAGTATTATTTCGGCGTCTTATCCGCCTTGGCCTGTTTCTTCTTGAGCTCGCGGATCTCGTCGCGCAGGAGCGCGGCCAGCTCGAATTCGAGCGCCTTGGCGGCTTCGCGCATTTGCGATTCTTTTTCTTTCAGGACTTCGTCGACCGGGCGCTTTTCGGCTTTGGCTTCGAGCTCGAGGTTGCGCTTGGCGGCTTTCTCGCGCGACTTCTCGATCTCGGTGAACATCGAGGTGATCGATTTCTTGATCGTCTTCGGCGTGATGCCATGCTCTTTGTTATACGCGATTTGGCGTTCGCGGCGACGATTGGTTTCCCTGATGGCGCGCGAAAGCGAACCCGTGCCGCCGTCGGCGTAGAGCACGACTTGGCCGCCGACGTTGCGGGCCGCGCGGCCGATCGTCTGGATCAACGAGGTTTCGGAACGCAGGAAGCCCTCCTTGTCGGCGTCCAGAATCGCGACCAGCGAGACTTCCGGCAAGTCGAGGCCTTCGCGCAGCAGGTTCACGCCGATCAGCACGTCGAAGACGCCGCGGCGGAATTCGTGCAGGATCTGGATGCGATCAAGCGTCTCGACGTCGGAGTGGATATACTTCACCTTGATCTTGAGCGACTCCAAATAGGACGTCAGATCTTCCGCCATTTTCTTGGTCAGCGTCGTGGCCATCACGCGTTCGTCTTTCTCGATGCGCCCCTTGATGCGCTCGATCAGATCTTCGACCTGGCCTTTATAGCCGGTCTTGAGATCTTCGGTGACGGGTTTGACGATGACTTCCGGATCGACCAGGCCCGTCGGACGGATGATCTGCTCGACGGTCTGCGAGGCGTGCTCGGCTTCGTATGTGCCCGGCGTGGCCGAAACGAAAATCGTCTGCGGCATGCGCTCCTCGAATTCTTTCATGCCGAGCGGACGGTTATCGGCCGCGCTCGGCAAGCGGAAGCCGTAGTCGATCAGCGTCTTCTTGCGCGCCGCGTCGCCGGCCGACATGCCGCCGATCTGCGGGATCGTGACGTGCGACTCGTCGATGATCATCAGGAAATCTTTCGGGAAGTACGACAAGAGCGTGTCCGGCGGCGCGCCCGGCGGGCGTCCGGAGAGCGGCTGCGAATAGTTCTCGATGCCGTGGCAGTAGCCGACCTCGCGCATCATCGCCATGTCAAAGCGCGTGCGGCGCTCAAGCCGTTCGGCTTCAAGCAGCTTGCCTTCCTTCCGGAATTTCTCCAGCTGTTCCTTCAGTTCCTTTTCGATGGAGGCAAGCGCGCGGCCACGACTTTCGGGGTTCGTGATGAAATGCTTGGCCGGAAAAATCCACACATCGTTCACGCGATCGGCGCGCTTGCGCGTGATCGGGTCGATCTTATAGATACCGATAATCTCGCCCATGCCCGTCTCGATGCGATAGATCATCTCCTCGTTGGCCGGCATGACTTCGACGGTTTCGCCGCGCACGCGGAAATGCCCGCGCGTGAGATCCGCCGTCGTGCGCTCGAATTGCATGGCGACGAAGCGCTTCAGCACCTCTTCGCGCGTGATGCGCTCCCCCGTCTTGAAATGCAGGACGGTCTTTTCGTATTCCTCCGGCGCGCCCAAGCCGTAAATGCACGAGACCGACGCGACAATGATGACGTCCTTGCGCGTGAGCAGCGCTTGGGTCGAAGCGTGGCGCAAGCGATCGATCTCCTCGTTGATCATCGCTTCTTTTTCGATGTAGGTGTCGCTCGATGGCACGTAGGCTTCCGGCTGGTAGTAGTCGTAATAGGAAACGAAATATTCGACGGCGTTCTCCGGGAAAAATTCCCGGAACTCGTTGCAGAGCTGCGCGGCCAGCGTTTTGTTGTGCGCGATCACCAGGGTCGGCTTCTGGAGCTGCTGGATGACGTTCGCGACCGTGTACGTTTTGCCCGAGCCCGTGACGCCGAGCAACGTTTGCATCTTCTGGCCGGACGCCAAGCCAGCCACAAGCTTATGGATGGCTTGCGGCTGATCCCCGGCCGGTGCGTACGGTGCCTTGAGTATGAATTCCATGCGGGTTGGGGGAAGAACGCAAAATACCGTTTGCCGACGGTTCTGTCAATGATACCAAGCTACAGAATGAGATGGCGAACATGTCAAAAAAACAGAAAGCCCTCTCGCGTGGAGAAGGCTGAGGCGCGGTCAGATGTCAGTTGTCGGACGCGATGTCGGACACGATGACGGAGGGAAGGTGTCGTTCTCGTTCGCGGTCGGGAGGCGGATCTTTCGCGTGGGCGTCGTCTCCAGGGCTGGCTTCAGGGACGTGGTTGGTCAGGATCGGACTGGAACCGGAAGCGAAGTGCTCCGGCGCGACGGAATCGGGAGCGGAGGTATCGGGACGTGGGGCGATGGGCAGGATCAGGATCTTGCCCTCGGGTATCGACGATGGCGGGGACAAGGTCTCTTGCGGAGACGGGATCGGGACGAGGGCCGGCGCGGAGGAAATCTCCACGTCCGACCAACGGTAGCGGCGGCGGGACCAGGTCACGCCGAGGGCGATGCCGACGATCACGCCGATCACGCCGATCGCGCCGAAGATGAAGCCGAATGACAGGTGGCGGTCGTTGGGAGGCGCGCTCCCGCTCGGAACGAGCGAAACGCGACTGCTGGAAACGATTGGCGTCACGGCGGCAAGTTGCGGCGGCGCGGTCGAAGGAGCGGGAACGGCGATTGCCGCCGGAAGCGGCGGCGTGGGAACGATGAGCTCGGGCGCGGCGAGCGCGGCGACGTGCTCGCGCGGACGGGATGAAGGCTTCTTCGCGGCCGGAGCCGCACGAACCTTTTTCTCGGCGCGGGCGACGGAACGCGGAGCGTCGGTCTCGGTTTTCTGCAGTGAAGCCACGATCTCGTCGTTGTTCGACGGCGAGGCAGGCAGGTGCGTCGCGTGGATCTTCTCGGCCTCGGCGCGTATCCAGGCGTCGTTCTCGTCGAGCGTGCGTTGCACGTAGGCGTCGATCTCCTTCTGGACGGACTCGCGGTCGGACGGATCGAGGCGGACGACTTCGACGGGCGTTGCCGGCTGTGGCGCGAGGACCTCCTGAGGAGGCGCCTCGAGCGCGGCCGGCGCGGCGGGCCGCGTCTGCGGCAAGCCACGTAGAGCGCTTGCGCTTTTACGTGGCAAGCCGTACCCCGCATGCTGACGACCGGCACAGGCGCCGACGGACAGGACGAACGCAAGCAGGAAAATGAGCTTGAAACGCATCGAAAACCTCCCGAAATCCGATATCTTGGCGGAATGCCGAAGATGGGCTTGAGGCTACCAGCGTTTCGGAAAAGTGTCAAGCCTTGGCGGAAAACAAGAAGAGACCCGGGCGGGTCTCTTGAGATCAGTTGGCTGTTCGGGAAATCAGTTGAGCTGTTCGGGCGGCACGGTCGGGTGGCGGGTCGGCGCTTCGCCGGCCAGGATCTTGAGGCGGGAATTTTCCGCCGCCAGCGATGCGCAGCGGACGGCCAGGCTTTGGAGCGAGGCGGCGACCGCGTCGTACTGCCGCCGGAACGCGGCCTGCTCACGCGCTTCTTCGGAAAGAAGCGCGTTCGTCTTGCGAAGATCCGCGTTCCATTCGAGCAGGCATTCCCGTTGCTGACGGAGCGGTCGGATGCGCGTCAGCCAGGCGAAGACATAGCCGATCAGCGCGTAGAACGCGAACAGAAGCATGAATAACGACATGAGAGCCTCCTAGTTGAGCGTGGAATCGTCAGGCGAAGCGTTCTCCGCGGTTTTGACCTGCGGAGACGGGACGGCGAAGATCGCGCCGATGATGGCGAGCAAAATCAGGACGGTTTCCATGCGAGGCCCCCTTGAGAGATTCAAGGAACATTGTGGACGACGGTCTGGTAGGTGTACGACACCATGACGTCATCCGGGTTGAAGTCGTAGAGAGAGATCTCTTTCTTGCCCTCGACCTTGTACAGGCAGTCGCGCTGCCGGTCGCCGTTGCAGGCCTTGCGAAGCAGCGTGATCGGCGCTTCGAACTCGATGTGGGCCAGCTTGTAGCCCGATTTCATGTTCTTGACATCGACGCTTGCGACGTTCTTCTCGAACGGCTCGGCCGAGGCCGGACGCACCGAGAAGAGGCAGATCGCGGAAACGATGAGCGAAATGAGCAGGTTATTCATCAGGAAATCCTCCGTTGGTGGTGGGTACAGCCGTATCTTGCGTTGGAGTACTCTAGCACAATCTGCGCCTTTTGTCAAGGTTATATGACACTATTTATGGCGACAATACGGGCAGATTCTCGAAGCGTAAGATTCCCCGTTTGGGGTCGTCTAGGCCTATGCGACCGCACCATCCGCTCTTTTGCACATCAAGATCCCCCGAGCCACCGGTGCGGCCGCGGTCCTGACTGCCTCGTTCTTTGTCGATTCCGCCGTAACGGTCCCGAACCCCATCCTGTCCGCGCTCGACAGCCCTAAGAACGCGTTCACCGCGGCGTGGAAGGAGTTTTCCCGACCGGAATCGTCTCTGCGAGCCGAAAGGCTCAGAAAAACCGCTCCGTGCACGGGAGCGGTTTTTCGTTTTAGGGATGCAGTTCGAACATCTGTCCCGGCGCCGGCACGTAGGCGTCGATCTTGAGATCGCGTTTCAGTTTGCGCTCGAGCGTTTCGGCGGCGTGCTCTTCACCGTGCGTGACCATCACGACTTCCGGCGGCTTGGGCGCGCTCTGGATCCAGCGCAGCAGCTTGGCCTGGTCGGCGTGCGCGCTCCAAGCGCCGACCGACGTCACGGTCGCGCGCACCGGCACGTCCTGGCCGTGGATGCGCACCGACTTCGCGCCTTCGTAGAGGCGGCGACCGAGCGTGCCGATGGCTTGATAGCCGACGATCATCAAGGTCGAATTCGGATCCGGCAGATAGCGGATGAGGTGATGGAGGATGCGGCCGCCGGTCATCATGCCCGAGCCGGCCAAGATCACTTTCGGCGGGACGACGTCGTTGATTTTTTTCGACATGTCGGACGTTTTCGTGGCCAGGAATCCGGGCAGCGCGAACAAGTCGTGACCGGAGAGCATTTCCGTCTTCGCGTTGTCGTTGAAATAGCGGCCGTATTCTTCGTAGACGTGCGTGGCCTCGATCGCCAGCGGGCTGTCGAGGAAAATCGGCAGGCGCGGAATTTCCCCGCTCTCGGCCAGGCGATGCAAGGTCAGGATGATTTCCTGCGTCCGCTCGATGGCGAAGGTCGGGATCATCAGCACGCCTTTCTTCTGGATGGTTTCCTTGACGAGATCGCGCAGGATCGTGCGGCGCGTCTGCAAATCTTCGTGCAGGCGATCGCCGTAGGTCGATTCGATCACGAGCGCGTCGCAGGCGGGCAAGGGATGCGTCGGCCTCAGGATCGGCACGTCGTCATT
Source organism: uncultured Gammaproteobacteria bacterium (assembly GCA_964404275.1). Taxonomy (GTDB): domain Bacteria; phylum Patescibacteriota; class Patescibacteriia; order SG8-24; family DYFX01; genus DYFX01. The sequence goes on from CAYOJH010000001.1 coordinate 22,957, forward strand.
GCCGAGATCGCCCGAAAAGACGATCGTGCGGCCTTCGACATGGAATTCGATGAAGGCCGAGCCGAGCACGTGGCCCGCGTCGTGGAAGGTCGCCTTGATGGCGCCGGCGCAGAGTTCGATCGCGCTTTCGTATTCGACCGGCCTGAGATGCTCCCCCGCTTTGGCCACGTCGTCCTCGTCGTAGAGCGGCGGCACGCGATCGTGCTTCTGGTTGTCGACCATCACGCCCATCATGTCTTTCCAGAGGAGCTTGCTGAGCTCGGCCGCCGGGAAGGTCGAAAAGATCGGCCCGCGATAGCCGCGCTTCAGGAGCTGCGGCACGCGGCCGACGTGATCCATGTGCGGATGCGTGAGAAAGACGGCGTCGATCGCGCCGGGCTCGAACGGGAAGGGCAGCTGGTTGCGCGCGCCGTCGCCCTCGCCGCCCTGGAAAATGCCGCAATCGATCAGGATCCGGTGTCCGCCCGTCTCAAGCAGATAGCAGGTGCCGGTCACTTCGCGCGCCGCGCCGAAGAAATGGAGTTTCATGAAAAGGAGGTGAGGGCCAAGAGGCCGACCGCGGCCGTCATGACGATCAGCGTCGCGGCCCCGAGCAGGTTGGTCACGCGGCCGTTCACGTACTGCCGCATGATCGCGCGGTTGTTGGCGATGTGCAGGATGACCGCGATCAGGATCGGCGAGATCACCCCGTAGACGATCGCCGTCGCGTACAGCAAGAAGACGGCGCCGTAGCCCGTGAGCGCGATCAGGAAACCGGCCAGCCCGGACAGGATGATGGTGAAGTAGAAAATTTTCGCGTCGCGCAGGCGCTTCGAGAGCCCGCCGCGCACGCCGCAGGCTTCGGCCAGCACGTAGGCCGAAGAGCCGGCCAGGACCGGAATCGCCAAAAAGCCGGTGCCGACGACGCCGAGCGCGAAGAGCAGGAAGGAGGCGTTGCCGGCCAAAGGCTTGAGCGCCGAGGCGATGTCGGCGACGGAAGCGTTCGCGTCGAGGCCGTGGCCGAAGAAAACCGAGGCCGAGGTGGCGATGATGAAGAGCATGATCAGGTTCGAAAAGACCATGCCCCAGCTGACGTCCTCGCGCATTTCCTTGAGCGTCGCGTCGGTGACTTCATAGGATCCGTGCCGCTCCTCGTGCGCGTCGCGCTCTTCGACTTCTTCGGATGCCATCCAAAAGAAAAGATAGGGCGAGATGGTGGTGCCGAGAACGGCGACCGCGATGGCCGCGTCTTCTTTCAGATTTCCGAAGCGCGGCAGGAGCGTGGACGTCAGAATGCCGATCCAATCCTGATGCGTGACGAAGGCCGCGGCGATGTAGGTCAGGAGCGAGAGCGTCAGCCACTTAAGCACGCGGGCGATTTTCCAGTACGGGAAGTAGATCATGAGCAGCACGATCGCGAGCGCGAAGATCGCGGCCAGGCACCATTCGGGCACGGGCAGCACGAGCGCCGCCGAAGAGGCCATGCCGCGCAAATCCGCGCCGACGTTCAGGGTATTCGCGCCGATCAGCAGGATCGCGACCGGAAACAGCAGCGCGCGACCGTAGTGCCGGCGGATCGTGCCGGCCAGGCCTTCGCCGCTGACGAGGCCGATCCGCGCGCACATCTCCTGGACCGCCACCATGAGCGGGATCGTGTAGAGCGACATCCAGAGCATGCGATAGCCCGTCCTGGCGCCGGCCAAGGAATAGGTCGCGATGCCAGAAGGATCGTCGTCGGACGCGCCGGTGATGAGTCCCGGTCCAAGTTTCTTCCACCACTGCGTCATACGTCGCTCTCAGTGTATACTGGATCGCGTATGAAGAAAACCGCGGGATCCCTCCTGCCGCTCGGCATCGCCCTCTTCGCCTTGGCGGCCCGAGCCGCGACGGCCAGTTTGCCGGTTACCCCCGATGATCTCGCCGCCGCCGGCGTGCCGAATGCCGTTGCCGTAGCGCCCGATCACGAGCGCTTCCAGCCGCCCATGCGGTATTTCCGCATCGGCGAGACGCTTTCTCCTGCCGACGCCAAGCTCGATTGCGCCGATTGCGGCAATCTGGTGGCGATCTACGCCGCCGATTCCCTGGCTGTGCCGAGCTGGGTTTCCGAACCGCGCGCCCAATTCGTCAAAGTCGGCGGGCGTCTGCAGGTCCGCGCCTATATCCAAGACAAAAAACGCATCGTGACGGTCACGGCGCCGAGCGAAGCGACCGCGCGGAAAATCTCGGCCGCGCTGATCGCGAAATTCTCGAAGTAGTTAGACCGTCAGGCCGAAGACGTGGCCGACGAGCTTGCCGATGAGGTAGGCGATGACGGCGGCGGATGAAGCGATCAGGACCATCTCTCCCCCGCTCTTGGAACGGCTGCGGCCGGTCGCGCCACCTTTGGCGTACCCGATGAAGAAGAGCGCGATGATCGTAGCAATGATGGAGATCGGCAAGGCGATGCGCACGCCGAAGAAGAGATACGGCAGAACCGGAACCGCCCCGCCGACGATGTATGCGAGACCCATCACGAGCGCCCGCGATTTCGGCTCGTCGAGGTCCGCCGTGCCGATTCGCAGCTCCTTGGCGATCATTTCTTCGAGCCAGAGTTCCTTGTTCTGCGTGATGCGGCGGACCAACAGTTCGACTTCGTCCGGAGAAAAACCGCGCTGGCGGTACATGACGCGCAGCTCTTCCGTTTCTTCTTCGGGTTTGGTCTCGATCTCCTCGCGCTCATCGGCGATTTTCTTTTCGAGCATCTCGCGATGCGATTTGTTGGCGAGATAGGAACCCGCCGCCATCGAGAGCGCCTCGACGGCGATGATCACCAAGCCCGAAAGCACGACGATGCGGCCGTTTTCCGTGCCGGCCGCGACGCCTGCGACCGTGCCCATCGTGGCGACCAGGCCGTCTTCCAAGCCGAAAATCAGCTCGCGGATCGCATCGAGCAGTTTTCCGTAGGCGCCTTGGGCGTGATGCGGCATGCGGCGGTTGTTACGGCGAGACCAGGAAACGGGCGGCGATCACGCTGCCTTGCGCGTCCTTGACCGGCGAGTCTTTGGCCGGATCGAATTTCTTGTCGCCGTTGTCGCGATAAAGCACCGCGTAATCATAGCCGGGCGCGAGCGCGTTCTTGAGCGCGATGCGCAAGCCTTTCGCTTCGCCGGCTTTCAGATAACCGCTCGCGCCCAGGATCTGTCCCGGGCCTTCTTCATCGTCTTGGATGACGACGAAGCCACCGGCCGCGAGCGAGGCTTCGGCCACCGTCACGTTCTTGCCGACGGATTGATCGCGCATCTGAATCGCGTTCGATCGCGCTTCATCGCGCGAAAACGGCGTCATGCCGTGCGCGCGGTCATACGCCCAAAGCGCCAAGCCCGCCAGCAGCGCGGCGGCCAGGAACAACGGCAGGACGACGGAATGTTTTTTCGAGGCCATGCTCAGCGGAACCAGCGATAGTGGCTGACCAGCCACAAGTACCCGGACGTCAGCACCAGGAAAACCGCCAAACCGGCCGGAACCGCTTTGGCCGTGCCGTAGCGCGGCGCGAGCAGCGCGATCGTCAGCATGTATGGAATCCAGGAGACCAGCGTTCCGACCAGCACGAACCAGCTGTGCTGACCGACGGCGGCGCCGCCTTTGGTTTCGCCCAGGAAAAGGTAGGCCGTCAACGTGAAGATCGGAAAGAGCGCGGCAAATCCGGAAAGCGTGCGATGCCCGCTTTCTTCGAGCGCGACGATCAGCGTCGTCATGGCGCCGCCGATCACGAACGTCATCGCGTGTTGTCGGAAATCGATCATATCGAGGCCCAGTATACCACGGCTGACCGTCCGGACGAAGAGCCGCGCGCAGAAAAAAGACCCGCTCAGTTGAGCGGGTTCTTGTCGAAAGTCAGGTACAGATCGCGCTCCGCGGCGGTCGGATCGGCATCGCGGATCCACATCCGTCGGCGCGCGGGCTCGATGACGATCGAGGCCAAGGTGACGCTGGTTGCGTTCTGCGCGGGCGTCCGGTGGAGCAAGCCATCGTTCGTCGAGAGAAGGCCGAGCAGCGCTTCGGGCGTGCGCGGCAGCGCGGCCTTGGGGATCGCCAGCAGCTTTTCGTACCGCTTCAGCGAATGGTTGTTCGCGATCACGGCGGGATCCGGATGTTTCAAGTCCAGATAGAGGACATGATTGGCGTGGCAGAAAGGCCCGTCGGGCGACATCTGCACGACCGCCAGATGCGTACGCGAGGCGCGTTCGCTTCCCACCTCGATCGAAACGAGCTCGTCGCCCGGACCCCAGCCCACCGTATAGTGGGTCGTGAGCGCGTTTGGCTCGACCGCGAGGTCCAGCAAGGCCTTCTCCATATCTTCCGCCAGCGCCGCGCGGAAATGCTTGGCATTCTTCGAGAGTCCGGGCGCCGCTTCCGGCCAGAGAGAATTGTTCGTGATCGCAAGGCCGGCTTCGTTGAGCGAGCAGGCCGGATGACCGGGATAGGTCAGCAGGAACGTGCGAGGATGATGCGCGATCCGCAGATCGACGGTCAGCAGCCGTCCATAATACTGCGGTTCGTAATCCTCGTTGTGGCCGATCAGCCAGCCATGCGCGGTCGGGACCGCCAGCGTCGAGCATTTCTGGGGCGGCGTCGCGCAAAACTCGGTCATGATCTCTTCCGAAAAAGCGATCAGCGCCAGGTCCTCCAAGGAAATGCCCCCGCCGCGCGACAGGCCGACCAGGTACTCGTACGCCTCGGGAAACCGCTCGCCCGTCGAGAGCATGTAGGTTTCTGCCGAAGAGCGGAGCTGTGCCAAACCCCCGGCGGCGGCATGCGTCACGAGCAGCAGCTTCGTTTGCGCGAGGACGAACGGAAGATCTCCGGCAAAGGCCGCGCCAACCTGACGCCCCGCTTCGTGAAAAGAACCTTCGGCAACGATGAAACGCATGCGTCCTCCTTGGGTGCGTCCGCTGTCGTGATATCAAAAACCGGCTCCCGTGTCCAGGAGCCGGTTTCCGTTTTTTACATCTGCTGGCCGCCCATCATGGGCTTCTTTTCTTCCATGCCGCAGTGCGCGCAGTTGCCGTTCTCGCACTTGCAGCCGTCCTTCATGCAGCACCGGCCCACGCCGAGCATGGCCAGTCCGGCCAAGCCGACGAGCACGTAGACGACGCGCTCGACCGTCGGCCAGGCGCCGAGGAGCGCCATGACCAGGTTGTACTTGGCGACGCCGATCAGTCCCCAGTTCAGCGCTCCGACGAGCACCAGAACCCTGGCGGCCTTATGAACCGCGCACATGCCTTTACCCTTCATCATACCGATACGTTTAACACGTCCCTTATAAGGGAATACGGACCCAGTCTATCACATTTTTTTGGAGTTTTCCACACCCTTGGCTTTTTCGCCTTTCCGCCAATCGGCGACCAGGCGCCAAACGACCCAGGCCAGCACGAAGCCGATCAGGATGATCGGGACCGAAAGAAAACCCGGAAAATAGAAGAGAAAATCGTCGAGGGTCATGGGAAGGTGTACAACATGATACCATAGGCGTATCTTCCCAAGATGAAAAAGCGCCTGCTCCTCATCCTCGGTCTCGCCGGTCTCGTCGCCATTTCCTGGTGGTATCTCTATGGCGATCGTTTTGACGTCTCGAGCCAGCTGGCCGTGATCGAGCAGCACATGGCCGATACCGTCCAGCAAGCCGAAGGTTCGCTGGTTTCGGCGCCTCCCCCGCTCCGTTCCGCCGCTGAGGCCGCTTCCGCGCACCTGACGCAGGACGGCGTGCTGTATTGGACGAACCAGAATCGCAAGGCGAATGGCGACGCGGAATTGAAATACAACGCCGCCCTGAACGCCGCCGCCCAAACGAAGCTCAAGGACATGTTCGCCAAGCAATACTTCGAACACGTTTCGCCGGACGGCGTCGATCCCGGCAAGCTGGCCGGCCAATCGGGCTATCTCTACTTGATGGTCGGAGAAAACCTGGCGCTCGGAAATTTCAAGGATGATCAGGCGCTCGTCCAGGCCTGGATGGACAGTCCGGGACATCGCGCGAATATTTTGGAACCGAAATACGTCGAGATCGGCATCGCGGTGGGCCAAGGCATGTATCAAGGCCATCGGACTTGGATCGCCGTCCAGGAATTCGGGCGGCCCCAATCGGCGTGCCCGAAGCCGGATTCCGCTCTCGCCGCGCAGATCACGGACGGCAAAGCCCGGCTCGATCAGCTTGAAGCCGACGCCGCGGCCATGAAATCCGACATCGACAACTCGCCCCACCCGCGCTCGCGCGCCGAGGCCGACGCCTACAACGCCAAGGTCGAGCAGTACAACGCGCTCGTGAAGCAGATCAACGACCTGATCGCCCAGCTCCAGGGCGAAATCACGGTCTATAACGGCAGCGTGCAGGCCTATAACCTCTGCGCCGCTTCCTGAATTTCAGCCGGCTCAAGGTGAAAGAAACCGGGTTTCAGGCCGTCAGAAGAAGTGACCGGCCTTTATTCTCTTTTGAACTTTCTCTATGGCTGAAGTCTACATGGAACGGAACAACACCACGCCGAGCGAGAGCGGCAACGCCGCGGCCGTGACGGCGGTGGCGCTGATCGTGCTGGTGCTGTTGGCCGTCCTGTTCGCCATCTACGTCCTTCCGGCCTTCCGCAGCGCTCCGGCCGCGACGACGCCGAGCGGCGGAACCACGATCCAGGTGCAAACGCCGGGCGTCCCGGGCGCGACGGGCGGAACGACTGGCGGCGGATCGCAGGGCGGCACGACCCAGACCTACTGATGTTCCAAAAACTCCCCGCTCACGGGGAGTTTTTTTTCTTGAAGAGGAGGCGGTACGTTTTCCAACCGAGGCCGATGACCAGCGCGCCCAGGAGCACGCCGAAGACGGCATGCTGTCCCGTCTCGACGCTGCCGATCAGCGCGTCGAGGCTGCCATGGAAATAATAGCCCAGCGCCACGTAGGCCGGCACGTAGATGATCGCGGCGGCGGCATTCCAGAATTCGTAGGTCGCGACGGACACGCGGAAGAGTCCCGACAAGAGCGGCGCCAGCACGCGGACGCCGGGAATAAAACGCAGGTAGAAAATCGTGCGGCCCGCGTGCGCATGCATCTGCCTCGAATATTTCTCGACGGTCTGCGGATTGAGCCGCCTTTTGATCCGCAAAACCAGCGGGCTCCCGAACCAGCTGAACAGGAAAAAGAGGTTGTCGGAAAAGATCACGGCCGCGACGGAGGCCAGGACCGCGGTCGAAAGCGGCAAGCCCTTGTCCGCGAAGAAGAAACCGATCGCGAGCAGGATCGCCTCTTGCGGCAACGGGATCACGAAACCGCCGACGAACACGAAGGTGAACGCCTCGGTGAACGGGAACAGCTTGAGGTGGCTGGCTGAGGGCGGATCGATCAGCATGCGCATCCAGTATCCCACGAACGCCGATCAAAAGAAAAACCGCCGATCGAGATCGGCGGATGGAGATCAGTACGCGGTCGTGAGAGGGCTTCCGAGGCCGGTGACCTGGTCATAGCCGGCGGCGGCGGAGCATGTCGCGCAGCTGCCGTTCGAACCGCTCGTGATGTCGCGGAAGAAGGCGGAAGCGTTCGCCGCGGCGTCCTGATAGAACTTCGGATCGTCGGCGGACAGTCCGAGCGACTTGATGCCTGCCCAGACCGGGCAGCTGCCGCTCGTGCCGCCGACCGTGAACCAGCCCCTCTGGCCCTGGTAGCCGTACGAATCGTAAACGCTGTAACCCGAGGCGGGATCGGCATTGGCGGCGATATCGGGCGTCAGGCGTTTTCCGCCGGAGAGCCCGTATCCCGTCTGCCAGATGGGCATCGATTCGTAGACGCTCGCGCCGCCGCCGCTTCCGCCCCAGGCGGTTTCGGCGGCCAAGCTGCCGTCGGTGTTCCAGGTCAGCGTCGTGCCGCCGACGCCCACCACGTTGGGCGAGACAGCCGGCCAGCTCGCGCCGACGCCGTTGTCGCCGGATGAAGCGAAGAAGGTCGCGCCGTACGCGCTGGTGAAGCGCGCATCGGACGAGGCTTCGGACGAGAATTCTCCTCCGCCCCAGCTCATCGAAACGGCCACGACGTCAGACCGGCTGCGCGCATAGTCGATCGCGGCCAGGAGATCCGTGCCGCTCGCCGACCTCGCCTCGACTAGCAGGATCTTGGCGCTCGGCGCGACGGCGTGGGCCCATTGGACGTCGAGCGAAATCTCGAGCGCCCAGCCCTGGTCGGCGCGGACCTTGTTGGCCATCTGATGCTTCTCGAAGACGGCGTATGGCAGGCCGAAGGCGGCGCTGAAGGTCGTCAGGTCCGCCGCGGCTTGCGGGTCGTCGAAGGCGTCGATGATCGCGATCGTGCCGGCGCCGCCGGAAGACGGCAGGTTGTAGACCGTGCGCAGGCGCGCCGGCGAGAGGCCGGTCGGACTGGACGAGACATTGGGCTGCACGTGGTGCGGCGGCCGGGCCTGAAAGGCGTCCAGCGCGGGATCGCTCCCGAGCGTAGCCGTCTGCCCGGAGGTCGCGGAGTCGTCGTCGGCGGCGCAGGCCGCGAAAGCGGACAGGGTCGCCAAGATCAAGCCGTAGGGGATGATGCGGGTCTTCATGCGATGCTCCTCGAAGGGTGGAAGGTGCGGTGGACGGCGATCACTCTAACGAAAAAACCGCCCGGCGTCAAGCGTGCGCGGGCGGCCTCTTCGTCGGTCGATCAGACTTCGATCTTCGAGAACATCCAGCTGCCGAGCGCGATGAAGACCAAGGCGCCGACGCCCAGGACGAGCAGGTCGAGCCCGTATCCGAAATGCGAGCCGTTGACGAGTGTCGCGCGCAGGGCGTCGACGCCGTACGACAGCGGATTCAGGTTCGCCACGGCCGAAATCGCGCTCGGCAAGCCTTGCAGCGGGAAGAGCGCGCCGGACAGGAAGAACATCGGCATGACCAGGAAGTTCATGATCAGCGGGAAGGCCTGCATGTCTTGCATGCGCGAGGCGATGGCGGTGCCGAAAGCGGTGAAAAGCAGGGCTGTCAGGAACATGAAGCCGAGCGCCGCCGGCAGCAGAGCCAGATGCTGGGGCCGGAAACCGAAGATCGTGGCCATCAGCGCCACCACGACGCCTTGGATCGAAGCGACGGTCGCTCCGCCGATCGTGCGTCCGAGCATGATCGTCCAGCGCGGGACCGGCGCGACCAGCGTCTCCTTCAGGAAGCCGAACTGGCGATCCCAGATGACTTCGATGCCGGTGAACATCGAGGTCATGAGCACGGTCATGGCGATGATGCCCGGCGCCAGGAACTGGATATAATTGCCGCCGCCGGCTTTTTGGAAGATCGGCCCGAAGCCGTAGCCCATGGCCACGAAGTACAGGAGCGGCTGGCCGAGCGAGGCGAAGATGCGCGACCTCGAGCGGATGAAGCGCTTGAGTTGGCGCAGCCAGATGATGGCGATGACGGAAAGGGTTTGCATAGGAAGTCGATTAGCGGCGTCCCCAGGCGCGCGCGGCGGTGCGCATGCGCTCGGCCGCGCTGCCTTCTTCGGCGCGGATGGCCTTGCCGGTCAGCGCCAAGAACGCGTCTTCGAGCGAAGCGGTCGAGGTCTGCGCTTTGAGCGCCTCGGCCGTGCCGTGCGCGACGATCTTGCCGTGATCGATGATGGCGATGCGGTCGGCGGCGCGTTCGGCCTCCTGCATGTAATGGGTGGTGAAGAAGACGGTGATGCCTTCCGAGGCCGCCAGCTTCTTGGCGTAGTCCCACATGTGATTGCGGGTCTGCGGGTCGAGGCCGAGCGTCGGCTCGTCGAGGAACAGGATTTTCGGGTGATGCAAAAGGCCGCGCGCGATTTCCAAGCGGCGCTTCATGCCGCCCGAGAACGTCTTCACGAAGCTCTTGCGGCGATCCTGGAGATCGACCAGCTCGAGCAGCTCGTCGATGCGCTTCTTGCGCAGGCTCGTCGGCACGCCGTAGAGCACGCCGTGCAGCTCGAGATTTTCCTCGGCCGTCAGCTCGTCGTCCAAGCTCTGGTCCTGAAACACGATGCCGAAGCTCCTGCGGACGGCGGCTTGGTCGCGGGTCGGATCGGCGCCGTTCATGCGGATCGTGCCCGAGGTCGGCACGAGCAGTGTGGTGAGCATCTTGATCGTGGTGGTCTTGCCGGCGCCGTTCGGACCGAGGAAGGCGAAGATCTCGCCATGCCCGACCTCGAACGAGATGCCGTCGACCGCCGTGAAGTCGCCGAAGCGCTTCGTCAGGTCTTTGACTTCGATGATGGCCATAGATGGTTAGGGTTTCGAACTTTCTCCGCGCAGCGTATCAAGCGGACGCGCAGCTGACAAGCCGCGCTCTCCTGCCAAGACGTTCTTTCCGGCCCCCGCTTACCGCGTTTCAACGGACGATTTTCAGTTCGTCCCAGCGCGTCGTGTGGCGCGGGCTGCGGCGTTGCGCTTTCGGCTTCCAGCCGCGCGCGAGGCCTTCGGCCGCGAATTTCACGGTGCCGGTCCCCCATTCCGCGTTGATGCGATCGAGCGCCGCCCAGGCCGCGCGGCGCTTGGGATCGGGTTCTCCCCCGCCGAAAACCCGCGCTTGATGCGCGTCCTCGGTGAAAAAATCCGTCAGGCGCACGCCGACTTTCTTATACGAAACGCCGGCCTGATAGAGCGCTTCCGTCAGCGCATGGGCCGCGCGGATGAGTTCGGGCGTATCGTTGGTCGGCGCGTCCAGGCGTACCGCGCGGCCGGACGGATAGGACATGCCGTAGCCCTGCTTGCGCAGTCCGACGAATACGCTGAGGTGCTGGGCGCGCAGTCCTTCGCCACGCAACGTTTCCGCCGCGGATGCGATGTGTTCCGCCACCGCCTGCTTGAGTTCGGCCAGCGCCGCGATCGGGCGTCCGCAAGAGCGCGAACAGACGATGCTTTTGCGATGCTCGCGCACGGTGCCGAATTCGCCGCACGGCTGCCCGCGCAATTCCATCGCCACGCGCAGGCCGCCCGAGCCCAGGTGCCGCAGGATCCAGGCGTCGGGCAGATCGCGCAGCGCGCGGGCGGTGTGAATGCCGGAGCCGATCAATTTTTTGGAATACTGCCGGCCGATGCCCCAAAGATCGCTCACCTCGAGCGCCTCGAGCAAGGCGTTTTTCTGCGGATGATCGGCCAGCGAAAAGACGCCCTCCAAATCCGCGTGGCGCTTCGCGAATTTCGCCGCCGCCTTGGCCAGCGTGCGCGTGACGTCGAGTCCGATCGAGACGGGAATTCCGACGTTTCGTTTAACGGCGGCACGAAGCGTACGGCAGGTCTCGACCGCCATGTCATTCCAGCGAACGTTGGAATCCGGGATGACAAATTTAAGAAACGCTTCGTCGACGGAATACACTTCGTAGTCTTCGACGTATTCCCCGATCGTGCGCATGACGCGATCGGACATGTCGGAATACAAGGCGTGGTTTCCGGAGAGCGCGATGACGTTGCCCTGGCGGAAGACGTCGCGCCACTCGAAGGCCGGCGCGCCCATCGGGATGCCGAGCGCTTTCGCTTCGTTCGAGCGCGCCACGATGCAGCCGTCGTTCGAGGACAACACGACGACCGGCTTGCCTTCGAGCTTCGGCTCGAAGACGCGTTCGCACGAGACGAAAAAATTGTTGCAGTCGACCAAGCCGAAAAGCGCGTTCATGGCAGCGC
>CAYOJH010000001.1:34668-109225 GCA_964404275.1 uncultured Gammaproteobacteria bacterium
GGCAGCGCGCGGATCAGGTGCGTGATGACGCCCCAGAGCTCCGTCTCTTCTTCATCGCCGGCGCGCTGGAATCGTTCGATGCGCATCTCTCCTCCGCGCACCGCGACGATGATCGCGCCCGGAAACGGCGCGATCGAACGATCGATCACGAGCAGGTCGTCGGCCCGCACGTCCGCGTCGCGCCGCACGTCCGGCCCGGCGCGCAAAAAGAAGGTCGCCGCGGGATGGCGGATCAGGTGGGCGTTCAGATCGAGCGGCCCGTCGAAATGACGGCCTTCTTCCGGCTGGAAAAATTGGATGGTGGGCATGGTCCCACCTTACAAACCCGAACGGCGAACAGGGCAAGGGGGCGGCGGATCCACGCCACCCGACAAGAAAATCCCCCGAACGTCAGTTCGAGGGTTTGGCGAGGGCGGCCCGTTCGGCTTCGAGCACCGCCATGAGCTCGGCGCGCTGCTCGGGCGTGAGTTCCATCACGTTGGACACGCCGTGCAACGCCAGAAAGGCTTTGGTGGCCGGGTAGAGCGAGTTGAGCTCCGCCAGCTTTTCCGCCAGCGCGCGGCCGTTATCCAGCAAGCGGTCGAGCGCGTCCTGCGCTTCCGCCAGGCGATCCGGCTTTCCGTCATCGTCGTCATCGTCCGTCATGGAGAACCTCCCGTCAGGGAAAAGGTCGGAAGATAGGCGGTTTTCAATTCGCGCCGCCACCATGCGCCGTCTTTGGCCCGTTCGGCGGGCGTGGTGAAACGATACGTGTAGAGCGTCATGCGCAGCAAGCGCGGCGGCGCGTCGGGGAATGGGTTCGAGGCGAAGAGCGCCAGAACCGGCTTCGAGCCTTGCAGGAGCCGGAGCGCCAGATTGACGGTCCATGGGTTCTGCTCGGATCCGCCGAGCGCGGCGAACCACATCTGCCAATCGAGGCGCGGCTGAAAGGGCGCGACGAAACCCGGCGCGCGCTTCACGTCGTCCGGCTGCCATTTCCATGGATACGCCCTCCAGGCCAAGCCGTCGTTCGAACCTTCGATCATGATTTCCGGCCTTGAGGTCGTCATGACGGCGAAGAGCCCGTAATCGTTCGAGATCCGGAACGGCTCGAGCGCGACCGTGAGGGCCAGCGCGGGCGCCGGCACGGGCGTGAACAACAGCACCAGGTGCGTGAGACCGAGCGCGATCATCAGAACGGCCAAGCCCGCCAGGATTTTTTGACGGGCGGGGCGGAGAGCCGCGTCTGGATGCGCTTTCGCCGCGAGGTACGGCCAGAAACGCTCGATCCAGCCGTCGTCGAGCAGCGCCAGGCAGAGCGCGAGCGTCAGCCAATTGAAAAACGCGAAGTTGCCGGTCGCGATCAGAAGCAGTTGGAAGCAGACGGTGATCGCCGCGCCGAGACGCCGCGCGCGGCGCGGCAAGAGAAACAGGAACGGCACGATCAGCTCGATGCCGAGCGTGCCGAGCGTCATGAGTTTCAGGATCCAGGACGGCAGATGATCGGCGTACCAGGCCAAGGCCGTCGGCAGCGGCTGCGTTTCAAAATGAAAAGAGAGCGCCGAAAGATTTCTCCACGAACGATCGCCGGAGAGCAACTTCACGGCGCCTGAAGAAAACGTCAGGCGGAACAACAGAAAGCGATAGAGCCACATGACGATCGACGAAGCTTCCAGGCGCGATCGATAGGAAACGCTGCGCCGAAATGGCACGAGGAAGATGGCCAGGAATCCGGCTTCGAGCAGGAGGCTGTCCCATTGGAAGGCGGTGAAATCCTGCCCGACGGAAACGAGCGAGAGATAGAGGATCCACATGAGCAGGAAGCACGGCGCGAGCAGGATGCCGCCGAAAGCGAGAAGCGCCAGAAGCGCGCCGGCGATCGCCATGAGTTGCAGCGCGCCCGCGTGCGCGTTGAACCAGGCCAGCGTCGGCACGAGCCAATAAGCCGCGCCGCCGCGCTGCGCGTGCACCGCGGAAAGATACGACGCCGCCGGCAGCATGCCTTGCTCCCCCACCAAGCCCGGCAGCTGCGGCAAGAGCGAGACGAAAGCCACGAAATACACGACCGCCAGCGCTTGCAAAAAAATTCGGGCCGTCAATCCGTAACGCGGACGCTCGATCTTTTCTCCCCACAGGAGTCGCGTCAGCTTCAGGCAGAGCGGACGATGCCGCGCGATCAAGCGATAGGCCCATTCGGTGACGGGCGCGACCGCCGGCGCTTCATACACACGGATCAGCCAACCGCGACCGGGACGCTTGGCCAGCACGCGAAAGACGGCCTCTGCGCCTTCGTAGCGCGTGCCGTCTTCGTCGATCAGTTGGACGGCGCGCGCGTATTTCTCGCGCGGCACGTCGGGAAATTTTTTGGCGATTTCCTGCGAGGGGGCGAAATGAACGCGATCTCCGGTTTCCTCGCGCCACGCGTCGATCCAGAGCCGGCAGAACGCGCAATCTCCATCGTAAATGACAAGCGCGCGCTCCTCGGCCATAGGAACGCCTTACGGCTGGGCGGTGAAACGCACCGGCAGGCGCATCTCGTCGTCATGTTCCGGCAAGCCGGACGGATTGTCTTTGCGGAAGACGAGGGTGCCGGTCGCGGTCGTGGGCGGCGCGAAGGTCAGGGTGATCTTGAAGGGCACGAAATCCGGCGTCGTCCATTCGCTTTGCGCTTGGGCCGGACCGCTGGCCAAGACCGCGCCGTTCGCGTCGAGCAGCTGAACCGGGAACGTCGCTTCGAAATACCAGCCCTTGGCTTTGCCGGTGACCGTGAGCGGGCTCGTCACCGCGTCGCCGGGCTTCAAGCTGTCGACGACGATCACGTCGGCCTTGGCCGACGGACCGTGAGCCGCGTCTTCCGGAACGGGCTGAGGCTGGGGCGCGGGCTGCGCGTTCGAAGGCGGCAGCGGAGCAGGCTGAACGGAGACGCAGCCGGCGCCGGCAAGCAGCAAGATCGCGGTCGCGAGAAAAAGTTTTTTCATACGGGTTGAGGAAGTCCTTCGCGAAGAGTGAAATCGAGCAGCGTATCGGTATCGAGAAAATAAAATTTTCCTTCGAGAGTTTTGCCGTCCAGGAAGAGCGGCAGCCAGTGGCGATCATCGGGCCACATCGCGTCGAACGGAATGTCGGTCAGGCGGAACCAGGCGGGACGCATCTCATCCGATTCCGACGGTTCGCCGCGATGTGCCGTGACGTCGAACACATGGATCTCCAGGATCTCGGGCGAGGTGGCGAATTCGAAGGTCAGCACGCCGCGCTTTTCGAGCCCTTCGGCTTCAAGGCCGCATTCTTCCTGCAGTTCGCGCCTGGCAGCTTCTTCGACGCTTTCGCCCAGCTGGACCTTACCGCCGAAGCCGTTCCAGCGCCCCATGCCGAAACCGCGCTTCTTCATGCCGAGAAGAATGTGGGTGTCGTTGCGGACGACGCAGAGCGTCAGCGTCTTGACCATATGCACACATCGTAGCAGAGGCGGCGGATAAAAAAGAACGGCCGTCAATGGCCGTTCGCGGAGATTCACGTCTTGTCCGGAAACCCGATCAGGCGCACGGCCTTTTCGAGCAGGAATTGGTCGTCGATCCAGGCTTCGAGCCGCGTGCCGCCTTCGCTTTTGGCCTTGGCGGTCCAGACGACGTCGCGCGGCATCGAGGATGGCTCGAGGTCGGCGCGGGCGGCGCGGAGATCGAGCAGCTCGGCATGCTCGCCTTGCCGCTCGCCGCAGATTTCCGCCGCCAGATCGAGCAGCTTCTTCACGAAGCGCGCGTCGCGCGGAATCACGATGGATCCCGCCTTGAGCGCGAAGGTGAACCGGGAATCGGCGTCATTCGAGCTTTTAAGAAGCAGGTGCCGCGCTCGCGCTTCTTTGCGGAGGGCCGCGGCCTTTTCATCATCCTTCATGCTCGGATCCTCACTTGTCGAGATGGTGGAAGACGTACATCAGCGCGCCGAGCGTCTGCCAATCGCATGCGCTTCCGCGTCCGATGATCGTGCGATACTCCAGGAAGCACCAGCTTTCCGGCGCCATCTTCTCCATGCTGTCGTGGATGGCTCCAAAGCGTTGACGTTCCAGAAATTCCGCGCGCAATTGCACGAACAGCGATTCGGGCGCGGGCGCGCCGCGACGCCGGCTGAAATCGAGGGGTTTCGCGCGCGCTTCCTCTGAAGGATCGAACAACCACAGGAACGCCTGCACCATGTCCGCGCTCGGCAAGCCCCAATGGTCCTGCAGCGAACGTCGGTAGAGCAGGATTTCCCGATTGAACCCGATCGACGGACCGAGGAGACAGTAAAGATCTTCCATGTATCCTCCGAGCATGGCCGAGCGGGACCTTAGCGCGTTTTGCCGCCCGTGTCCAGGAGCTTGAGTTCGCGGAGCAGCAGGCCCGAGGAAATCCCCAAGGTCTCGCCTTCAAGCAGCGCGAAGGCGTCGTCCCACGTCATTTTCAAAATGTCGATCTCCTCTCCCCCGTCGCCGACGGCTTCGATGCGCGCTTCGCCATGCGCGGCCGGCAAGTCAGCGATAAAAAGGTGGACGAGTTCCGTGGAACCTCCGATCGACGGGAACGCCGAAGCCACCCGCTTGAGACGGGAGGCGTCGACGATCAATCCGGTTTCTTCGCGCAGCTCGCGGACGGCCGCTTGTTCCGGCGTCTCATCCCCATCGATCATGCCGGCCGCCATTTCGTAGAGCCGCGCGGAATCGGCGTCGATCTCGAAAGCGGGGTCGGTCTCGCCATCGAGCAGGCGCTTCAACGCGGCTTGTCCTTCCGACGTCGACGCGAAGGGCTTGAGCGGGCGGATCTCCCGAAGCATGTAGAGCTCGCGCCGCGCGAAGTCAACCGGCAGGATCACGACCGCTTGGCCGCGCGCCATGCCGTCGAAGCGATGGCGCGCGCCGTCGAAGGCGAAGCTGAAGAGCGACAGGAAACCTTTGCGCTCGAGGCGCATCTCCTTATAGACGAGGCGTTCCGGCGCGCGGCCGATCCGGCCGATCCGTTCGATCATATTATTTCCTCATCGGCATGACACCGGGCGCGACGCCGCCTTCCATCATCGGCACGGGCGTCGGCACGGCGTTCTGCGCGTCGAGCAGTTCCTTGGCGAGCGGGATCACGACGCTCTTGCGCCAGTAGTCGGCCGGCGCGTTCGTGATCGGGAAGACGAGAGCCGGCGCGTAGACTTCGGCGCCCTGGTCGCCTTGCTGCAGCCACGTCTGCACGTACGCGATCGTCGGCGTACCGAGATCGAGTTCCACTTTCTTAGCGTTCTCCGGATAGCCGCCGCCGTAGTTATCCGTGCTTTCGGCCAGGCCGATCAAGCGCTTGGCGTCGGTTTCGCCGGCGTACGAAGAAACTTGATAGTTGCGCGTCGCCAGATTCCAGACGCCGGTCACGCGCTTGGTGCGTACGTCGACGTTCACGTTCATGCCGGAAGGCTGACCGCTCTGATCGTAAGCGATCTTGCCGTCGATCAGCGTCGGATAGATGACGGAGACCGATTCCGGGAACCAGAAGTTCGGACGATCGGCGGCGGCCATGCCCATGTATTGAACGTGCCACTGATCGTTGACGACGGGTGCGCCGTACGCGTCTTTTGAAATGCCGTAGGCGTCGAGGAACGCGCTGGCGGCGCTGATCGCGTCATCATTCGAAAGCATGTCGCCTTGCTGCAAGCGTTCCGGCTGGGCCATCGGCATCATCCATTTCACGTTCTGATTGATGCTGATCATGCCTTGCTGCGGATCGACGGTGAAGACGTAGCCGTTATCGCCCTTCTCGGCGATCGTGAACGACTGCACGCCGGCATCCTTCGCCTTCGTCAGATCGACCAGGCCGAGATTGAGACCGGAGAGCGAGACGAGCGGGCCGGCCGGCAGATCGCCCGTCACGCGCTTATACACGTCGACTTGCGAGGCCAGATTTTCAATCACGTCGCCTTTGTAGCTATAGGTGTAGATCGTCGGCGTCCAATCGATCGGGCGCATGATCACCGCCTTGCCGGCGATTGCACTGCCACCACTTTGCGCCATCATGGGAGCCGCCGCGTTAAAGGAAGCTCCGCTGCGCGCTGCGGCGTCTGAGGTCGCGCTCGGAGCGCCCGATGCGGCCATCGGAGCGGCTTTTGATGTTTCGACTGGAGCCGCGGTGGTCGCCGCCAATGAGCCGAAGGCGCCGGCTTTGACGCGTTCAACGTTCATCGCAAGCTGCGAGGATGACGGCGCGCCGGATTTCGGCGCTTTGAACGCGACTGCGCCAATGACGGCCAGCACGACAACGGCCAGTCCGGGCACGAGCACGCGCGCGTTCTTGGAAGAGAAGATGGACATAAAGGTGAGTTTAGGTGAAACGGAGCGGGTCAGAATCTGCGAGCGGAGCCGGGCGACGAACTGCTCGTCGATCGGCGCGTCGGGCTTGGAGGCGAGAAGTTCCATGGCGAGCCGGCGGAGCGACGCGTCTTCGGCGCGCATGGCCGGTTCGATCGCGTAGAGCTCCTCCAAGAGCCCGTCGAGTTTTTTTGGATCGATCATAGACGGATGAAAAGGAGAAGCAGAAGAATCGAGATCGGGATTTCCTTGCGCAGCCTGGCGACGACGCGAGAGAACGCCATCTTACAAGCGTCTTCGCTCTTGCCGACGATCGCGGAAATTTCCGCGTACGAGAGGCCGTCCCACAGGCGCAGGAGCAGCAGCTCGCGCTGTTCTTTCGGCAAGGCTTGCAGGTACGGACGAAGTTTTTCCACGCGTTCGACGGTTTCGGCGTCGCGAACGACGTCGGCGTCAGATTTGAGATCCCAGACATCTTCGATGTCGATTGTTGCGCGCGTCGAACGGTAATGGTCGATCAGCGCATGCTTGGCGATGCCGGTGATCCAGGCGCGGAAGGAACCGCGCGTTTCATCGAAGGTGTCGATTTTGGCAAGCGCCTTCAAGAAGACCTGGGACGTCAGGTCCTCGGCCGTCTCGCGGTGCTGGGTGCGGTAATAGACGTAGCGATAGACGTCGCGCACATGCGCGTCGTACATCGATGCGAAGCGGTTGGAATCCATGGGAGCGCTCTCACCAGTGTACTACGGAAGGCTTTTCGGAAGGTAACATCAAAAAGAAAAACCCGGAACCGGAGTTCCGGGCTAGCAATCGCGGCGTTCGGGCGTCTGGTTCAGCACCTGAGCCTCGATTGAGGTGAATTCTCGCCAGGCCGTACCGCCGACCGCTTCCGGACGGAAGGCGGCGATCTTGTGGCAATTCTGGAAAGCCAGGCGAACGCCGAAGCGCTCCTCGACCGCCGTGCGGATGGCGGTGCCGGCCATCAGGCGCAAGAGCTGCTGGCGAACGCCGTCATCCATCTGCGGAGGCGCGTGCAGCGCGCGATCGGCGTCCGGCTCGGCTTCGAGCCGCTTGGCCAGATCGGCGACGATGTGGAACGCGTCATGCAGCGAGTCGTGCACGACGCGGACGAACGTCGCGTTCGTGACGGAACGGCCGGCCTTGGCGTCTTCGATGATCGGTTGCGGAACGTTGAGCGACATGTCTCCCCTTTTTCTGTTCTCCGGCGTCCGTCGCCGGCCTCGCGCCCTTTCAAGGAAGCGGGACCGGCGACCGACTAGGCCGGATAGCGGAATTCGAGATCGACTTGTCCGGAAAGATCCGTGCCGACCGCGGCGTTGGCCCAGGAAACGGCGTTCTTGAGATGGAACTCGATCGACTGGCGCTGCATCGCTTGCCAGTCGCGCGTGCGGGCGTCGAGCGCGCCGCGCAGCCTTTCGAGCGCTCCAAGGACGCGGGGCTCGAGTTCCGTGATCGCGGGCGCTTCCCCGCGCTCCATGGCGCGCACGAAGTTCGAGCGCGGGACGGAAGCCAGCAAGGCGTCGCCGACGCGCTCGCGCAAGAACGCTTCATCCTCGGCATCTTCGATCTTATTGCCGACGACCGCGAAGGAAAGGCGGTAGCCGTCCGCGTACTGGCGATACTGCTCCCAGACGCCAAGCGCCTGGCGCGTCGGTTCCGCCACGACCACGAGCAAGTCGAATTTGGCGAACAGCCCCGAAGCGAAGGCGTCGGCGCCGGCCGTCATGTCGACCACCACGTATTCGTCTTTCCCGTCGATCAGGTGATTGAGCAGGAGTTCGACCGCGCCCGTTTTCGAGTGAAAGCATTTCACCCCGATGTCTCCGCTCTCGAATTCGCCGGTCGCGAGATGCGTCACGCCGTCGATCGCGCGCCCGAAAGCCGTGAAGATCGGGTTGCGCTCGTTGAAGCGCAGGAGGCGCGAGCCTCGTCCGGGCGGCGTCGTTTTGACCATCTCGTCGGCCGAAGCGATGCGCGGATTCGCGCCGCGCACGTATTCCTTGAGCAGGCGCATGTCGGCGGCGAGCGCGAGCGCCTGAAACGTATCCGGAGCGCCGAGCGCGGCGGCCAGATGCTGATTGATGTCCGCGTCGATCGCCAAGACCGGCTTGCCGAGCAAGGCGAGATACCGGGAGAAGAGGGCGGCCAGCGTCGTCTTGCCGCTGCCGCCTTTGCCCACGAAAGCGATTCTCATATCAACGGCACTTCTTGCACAGGCCGAACAGTTCGAACGAGTGGCGCAAGAGCTTGAAGCCCGCGCGCGTGGCGATACGGCGTTCGGCGGCTTCGAGCTCGGCATCCGCGTCGATGTCCTGGACCCTGCCGCATTCCAGGCAGACCGCATGATGGTGATGCGTGCCCGCAAGCTCGTAGAGCATCGCACGGCCTTCAAAGCGCACCGACTCCGCGATGCCTTCGGCAACGAGGAATTCCAGCTCGCGATAGACCGTGGCGCGATCGACGCCCGTCTTTTTCTTTTTGAGCGACGTCAAAATATCCGCCGCACCGATCGGCGAGGGCGAGGCGTCCAGGAGCGCGATGATCGCTTTGCGAGCGGCGGTTAAACGATGGCCATCGCGCTGCAGACGATCAAAAATGGCGGCGTTTTTCATACGCCGCCATCTTAATGCGACTTTGTCGCACTGTCAACCCTCGCGCGCGGTCTTGAGCGCCTTGGCCCACCAATCAAGCTGCGCCAACGTGCCGGCAAGTTTCTTCTCCTGCATCTCGTCGGCCTTGAAGCCCTCCGCGGAAAGCGCTGACCAGACATTCATGAGATGCACCGCTTCGCGGATGTCATGCATCTGGAGCTCGCCCGCGACTTGGCGCAGCTGCTCGACGGAACGCGCGCCGCCGACGCTGCCGTACGCCACGAAGCCGACGGGCTTGTTGTTCCATTCGGCGTAGAGATAATCGAGCGCGTTCTTCAGCACGGCGGGATAGCCGTGATTGTATTCGGGCGCGATGACGATGAAGGCGTCGAGCCCGGCGATCTTCTTGGACCATTCTTTGGCCAGATCGACGGAGTAGTCGCCCTTCAGCGCCATGACCGTCGCCTTCTCGTTGAAAAACGGCAGCGGCCAGTCGCGCAGGTCGATGAGTTCCGGATTCCAGCCCTCGACGGTTTTCGCGCGCTCGAACACCCATTTGCCGACGGGTTCGCTGACGCGATTCGGGCGCGTGCTTCCGAGAATGATGCCGACGTTGATCATAAATTATTCTTTTTTGAATTTGAGCGAAGCGGAGTTGACGCAGAAGCGCTTGCCCGTCGTTTCCTTCGGTCCGTCGTCGAAGACGTGGCCGAGGTGCGAGCCGCAGCGCGCGCACATGATCTCCGTGCGGGCCATGCCGAAGCTCTTGTCGACCGCCGTTTTGATCTTCGAAGGATCCACGGCTTGCCAGAAGCTCGGCCAGCCGGAACCGGAATCGTATTTCGCGTCGGACTTGAAAAGTTCCGCGCCGCAGCCGCGGCACATGTAGGTGCCGTGCTCTGTATTGTGGTAGAGCTCGCCGGAACCGGGCGGTTCGGTCCCCTTCTCGCGCAAGATGTGATACTCCTCCGGCGTCAGGGCTTCCTGCCATTCGGCGTCTGAGCGTTTGAAATCTTCAGGCATAGATATGTGATCAGACGGATGACTGCCGGGCGTTCTTACCCGGCAATGGTCTTATCCTAGCACAAAAAGAAAAACGTCCCGATCATCGTGATCGAGACGCGTCAGAGATCTCCGCCTGCTCCCCCGCCGTCGAAGCCGCCTCCGCCTCCGAAACCGCCGAAGCCGCCTCCGTCGCTGCCCCCGCCGGAAGTCCCTCCTCCGAAGAAGCCTCCGCCCGAGGAAGAACCGCCTCGGCCGCCATCGGCCCAAGCGATCAGCAAGGCGAGTCCCGTCACTCCGCCCAGGCCGCCGAGGATGATCAACATCCAGACCCACCAGGCCCAGCCGCCGTCGACGGCAGCCGAAGCTTTGGGCGGCGTCCGTTCGGCGAGCGGCATCGTGCCGAGCGCGGCGATCACGGCGTGTGCGCCGTCGATCACCGCTTGGGCATGCTGGCCGCTCTTCGAAGTCGGGCTGATCGTCTTGCGGATGATCCGGCTCGTGACGGCGTCCGTCAGATACGGTTGGACGCCGCCGGCGACCGCGATGAAGACCTTGTGGTCGCCGAAAGCGAAGAGCATCACGACGCCGTTGTTCTTGCCTTCCGCGCCGACGCCCCAGGTTCTGCCGATCTGCGTGGCGAATTCCATGGGATCCCGGCCGTCGAGCGACGGCACGGTCACGACCGCGATCTCGATCGACGTCGCCTTCTCGAAGGAAGCGAGGTCGGTCTCGAGCGCTTGCGCGGCGGCGGGCGAAAGGACGTTATCGTAGTCGTTGACGTAGCCCATCGGCTTGCTCGGCAGGTCGAAACCCGCGAGCAGCGCGACGGCGGCGAAGAGCATCAGGATGCGCGTGCGCATCGTCGCCTCACTTCTTCCCGAAGTCGACGCGCGGCGCCTGATCGGCGCCGCCGGCGGCCTTGAAGGATTCCTTGTGCTGGTAGCCCGCGAACTTCGCGCCGCAGCCCGTCATGACGCCGCGCCCGGCCTTGTTGTAGGTCGCGACGGCGTCGTTGTAGTTCTGCCGGGCCACGTTGATGCGGTTCTCGGTGCCTTCGAGCTGCGACATCAGGTCTTGATAGAGCGGCGCCGATTGCAGCTGCGGGTAGTTCTCGCTGATCGCGAGGAGCTTCCCGAGCGACGCGCCGAGTCCGGCCTGCGCCCTCTCGTAGGCTTCCACCTTGGCGGGGTCGGACAGGTCGTCGACCGTGAGCTTCACCTGCGTGGCTTCAGCCCGCGCTTTGGTGACGCTCTCGAAGACGTCAGTCTCGTGTTCCGCGTAGCCTTGCACCGTCTTGACCAGGTTCGGGACGAGATCCGTCCTTCGCTGGTAGGAACTCTCGACGTTGCCCCAGGCCTTCTGGACGTTTTCGTCCGCGTTGACCGTGGCTTGATAGCCGTTGCAGGTCACGCCTCCGAACACCACCAGAACGCCGAGCACGATTGCGGGAACGGTCCATTTGCCCATGTCTCTCTCCTCATTGGCAGTGCATCTGCCGCCGCAAAGATAGCAGCCGCGCGCAAAAACGTCAACGCCCTTGCGCGCGCCGAAAGAATGTTCCATTCTGACCATAACGTCCTTTCAAAGGAGCACGAGATGAAAAAAGCCGACGGCGGCGGAGACGACGAAATCGAACCCGATGACCCGGCTGAAGGCGAGGCGGAAGTGGCGCGATTCGAGGCGCTGCTCGGCCTGTATCCGCTCGACCGCGCCAGCGAGATCACCAAGGCCTACTTCGAAGCCCTGCCGCCGAACGACGGCGTGTTCCTGCCCGAGACGAGCGCCGAAGAGCTCGAAGCCGAGATGGCTGACGCATTCGCGCTGCCCGATGACGCTTCGGATGAGGATCGCGCCGAAGTCGAGCAGATGAAGCAGGGGTTCCGACAGATCCGCGGCAAAAAAGTTTCCGAGATCGAAACGACGCCGGAAGAGGATGCGCAGTTCTACGCAGAGGAAGCCCTTACCGGCCTCCGACAGCTCTTCAGCGGTTGGGCGCAGACGCTCTATCTCTGGGAGAAGCAGGAAGGTGCGGGCGCCCGTCTGACGGACACGTTCGAACCGACCGGACCGATCCGCGCCTTCGGCGGCAAGACCTGGCAGGAAATCGCTGGCACGCCGACGCCCTTCACGGCCGACGAGATCGCCGAGCTCCACGCCGTCTTCGCCGCCAAGCTGCGCGCCGCGATCGACGCCGATCCGACCTTCCGGCTGGCGAGCGACTGGACCATCAAGAAAGACGCGCAAGGCTACCACCTCGTGCCCTGACCCTGTACCGGACGGTACAGGGTTTTTCTTTTGCGCAAAATCAAAACCCGACCGAACGGTCGGGCCTTGATGGCTCGGGGACTTGGATTCGAACCAAGATTCACGGCTTCAAAGGCCGCTGTCCTACCATTGGACGATCCCCGAACGCGTTCCTAATCTAATGAATTTTTTGAATCACGTCCAGCCGCGTGTTGTGCTATCATCAGTCCGTTATGCCCACCCATCAAGAAAAAGTCGCCCGGATCGCTGCGCAACTTAAAGCTCGGACGAGCACGGAGCCGGTCAGTTTGAAGAAGCGGGCCGTGTCCCACGAGGTACCGAAGCTGAACGACAAGCGTTTCGGCGACGAGAAAATCGACGTCAGCGATCTCGATCAGGTGTTGTCGATTGATGCCGAGCGCCGCGTCTGCGTGGCCGAACCGGGCGTGACCTTCGTCGATCTGGTCGAAGCGACGCTCAAACACGGTCTCGTGCCGATCGTCGTGCCGGAACTCAAGACCATCACGATCGGCGGCGCGGTCGCGGGTTGCTCGATCGAATCGATGTCGTACGTGCATGGCGGTTTTCATGACACCTGCCTCGAATACGAAATCATCACCGCCAAGGGCGAGGTCTTGATCTGCGCGCCCGAGAACGCGCATCGGCTGGTCTTCGAGATGGCGCACGGCACCTTCGGCACGCTCGGCGTCATCGCCAAGCTGACCTTCAAGCTCATCCCGGCCAAGCCGTTCGTCAAAGTCACGTATGAAAAATATCCCGACCTCGAAGCGTACAAGGCGGCGATCTGGAAACGCTACGAGGCGCGCGATGTCGATTTCATGGACGGCATCATCCACTCGCCGACCGAGCTCGTACTCAGCCTCGGGCAGTTCGTCGACGAAGCGCCTTACGCGCATCGATACGACTGGATGCGCGTCTATTACTTGAGCACCAAAGAGCGCAAAGAGGATTACTTGCGCACGGCCGATTATTTCTTCCGCTACGACAAAGGCGTGACCAACGTGACGCCGAAGTCATGGCTCGGCCGCCTGGTGTTCGGCAAATTCATCGACTCGTCGCGGATCCTCAAGCTCGTCTACTTCTTGCGCCGCTGGCTGCCGAAGGACGCGATCCCCGTCACGCTCGACACCTTTATCCCCTTCTCGCGGATGACCGAGTTCTTCGACTGGTACAAAAAAGAAATCGACTTCTTCCCGCTCTGGTGCGTGCCGTACAAGCGCATGCATCTCTACGAATGGATCAATCCGGAATTCGTGCAGAAAGCGCCCGACGAGCTCTATCTCGACATCGCCATCTACGGCTTGAAACGGAACGACGGAAAAAATTACTACAAACTGTTCGAGAACGAGCTGCTCGAGATCGGCGGACTCAAGACGCTGATCACGCCGAATTATTATTCCGAAGAGGATTTCTGGAAGGTCTGGAACAAGGACAACTACCAAGCCGTCAAAAAGATCGTCGATCCCGACAACATTTTCAGGGGCCTGTACGAAAAGACCTGCCGCGCGACGCGCGGGCAGTGACGGACCTTCATCAAGCCACCAGCCAGGTACCGAGGATCATGCACGCGATCGCGACGAGCTTGCGGAGCAGCAATTTGCGATTCAATTCTTCGCGCAGGATGGCCGGGCGATAGACGCTGATCAGCACGGTCAGGAGCAGCAGGAACAGCGGATTGGTGCCGACGACCGCGTTGACGAGCGTGATGTAGCCGGTCGAGGCGGCGAAGAGGATGAAGATCGTGGTGACCGAAGTCACGCCCTCGCTGACGAGCGTCGCCACAAGCACGCGCGCGCCGTGCGTGCGCACCGAAGACCGGAAGACGCCGTAGCCTTCGCGCATGAACGGCACCGTCGCGAAGAGCGTGCCGAGCTTGCTGTAGGCGAAGATCGCCCACGGGTCGAGCGAATCAAGCGCGAATTTGATCGCGACCACGCCGACGGCCACGAGCCCGACCGACAGAAGCATCCAGGCCATGCCTTTGCCGAAGCGGAAGCCGCGCAAGCGCTTGAGCGAAAGCAGAATCGCCCCGCCGCTGATAAGAAGGACCCCGAGGTATTTCACGGGCGACAGAACTTCGTGCAGGAATCCGGCCGCCAGGATGGCGACGATGACCGGCGTGAGATCGTAGAGCGGCACGACGCGCGAAATCTCTTCGACTTTGACGGCTTGGAAATAGCAGAGCGACGAGGCCGCGAAGGCCGCGCCGGCCGCGAGCGTGACGAGGAGCGGCGCGAGCGGCAGCCGCGGGAATCCGAGGATCGCAAGCGCGGCGAATCCGGAAAGCGCTTCGATCGCGCCGAAAACGAAGTACGAGCCGGTCGGCTTCGTCATCCAGTTCGACAAGACGGCCTTGTCGATCACGCTGGTGAAGGCGATCGCGGCGGCGGCGATGAGCGAATAGAGGATCCAGAGCGGCATGAGCGTCCAGTGTAGCATTTTTCCGCGTTGACAGTCGCCCGCCGTGCCTTTACCGTGGTCGCAGGCCACACGGGGAAGGCACCGATGCAACCAAAAACGGTCGAGGTCATCAAGGTCCGCAATCTCGAACGCACCAAACGCTTCTACGAAACGCTCGGATACGCGCTCGTCGAAGAATCCCATGACGGCGGGCCGGTCCACTATTCGGTGGATTTCGGAACGTATCTCTGGGAATTCTACCCGTCCACGTCCAATGGAAATCCGTCGCCGCCGACGAAAGGCCGCTTCCTGATCGTCGAGACGGAGGCTTTCGACCGTGTCCTCGCGCTCTGCGTCGAATGGGGACTCCGGCGCGATCCGGTTTCGTACCATGATCCGCCTCGCAGGCTGCGCGTCACGACCGTCGCCGATCCGGACGGCTGGCTGCTCCACGTCCAAGAAACCGCGCCCGACGCGAACCCGCCCGTCCATTGACCGGCGGTTTTTTCATGTTAAAGTCTGGACGTCCGTGTGGACAAAAGGAGTTCCGATGCCCTTTCAACCGAGCACGCCGTGGGAAGTGCGCCGCGCTGCCGCCTTGGTCCGCATGACCGGACGACGCATCCGCCGGCTCGCGGAGGCCGGCAAGAAGGTGCACGTCATCTGGGACGTCGATCACGTGCTGGTCTCCGGACGGAGCGAAGACGCTTTCGGGCTTCTGAAGTTCGACGTGGAGAAATACTTCGCGCACGAAGAGCGCCTGCTCCTGGAAATCCTGGAGGACGGCCCGTGGCTGCGGCTGGCCCGCGCCTGCGGAACGCTCTTCCAATCGCAGGACGTGGTCACGGCCCGCTCCAGTTTCCTGGCGCTGCGGGTCACCTTCTTCCTGGTGCAGCATCAACTGCCGATCCGCTGGCAGCTCTTCGTCGGGCATCAATCGAAGGCGGAAAGCTACCGGATCATCCTGAAATCGTTCGAGAAAGATCCGGACATGCACGTCTTCAGCGTCGACGACGCCAAGAAGCACAATGACGCCTTCGACGCGATCGCCGCCGAGCTCGGCATGTCCGCGCGCTGCCACAGCGTGCTCGCTCCGCAGATCCGGCGCCACACGCAGGAGGATCTCGAATACGAGATCGCGCAGATCATGCGCGTGTCCGGCGCGGAGCCGAAGATCATTCCGCCGCGCGTGCACGTCGCCGGAGCGTACAACCGCTACGTGCGCGTCGTGCCCGACGCCCGCAAGATCATTTCCGACATGCTCTGGAACGGCAGCCGCCAGGCGGAAGACCGCGCCTTCATCGATCAGCACCGGGCCGCGCTCGAAAAACTGGCCGCGGAACATTTTCCGGGCCAGCCGATCACCGACGAGCTTCTCCTCGTTTTCCGCGACATGGGCATGCCGCCCTGATCGCGGTTTTTTATTTCTTCAAATACCTTCGCATCGAAAGCGCGGTGGCGACGAAGCTCAGGAACGTCACGGCGCCGAATTGGTAGCCGAAAATCTCGAGCCAATGCATTCGATAATAGGCGCCGATCGCCACGTCGGCGTTGAAGAAGGCGCGGGCCGACGGCTCGATCACGCCGAGCGCCGGAAAGACGAGCGCGGCCACTACGCCGAGGGAAATCAGGTTGAACAGCACCGCTTCGATCAGGAACGGCACGCGCACGAAATTGCTGGAGGCGCCGACCAGCCGCATGATCGCGATCTCTTCGCGATGGATGTAGATCGAAACGCGGATCGTGTTGAAGACGATGAGCAGCGAAATCAGCGCGAAGACCAGGCTGAGCGCCAGAGCCGCGCGCTGGACCTTGTTCGTGACGGAGGTGAGTTTTTCGATCAGGGCGCGGTGATCCTCGACGGTTTTGTCGGTCACGAGGCTCTTGATCGACGGGCTGTCGAGGGCCTGCAGGATCGGGCCGTAGCTGGCGGCGTCCTTCGCTTTGACGACCAGGACCGCGCCGAGCGGGTTGTCCCCCACTTCCTGAAGCGCGGCCAGGATGGCGGGTTGATCGGCGTGCGTCGTCTTGAATTGCGCGAGTGCCTGGTCGCGCGAGATGAATTCGACCTCCTTGACTTCCGGCAGCGAGGTCAGCTCGCCGCGCACGCCGAGGATGCGGTCGTCCGAAACGCTCGGCCCGAAATAGACGGAAATGTCGACGCGATTCTCGATCACGTGGATGGCGGCGTCGGTGAAGAAATTGACGACGACCAGGAGGTTGAGCGACAAGTACGTCAAGATCAGGATCGAGATCGTCATGAGCGACAAGCCCAGATTCCTCCAGAAATCCTTGAGCGCGAACTTGAAGACGCGGGTGAGAGTCGTGAACATGGTCAGATCAGGTATTTGCCTTCTTCGTGGTCGGCGACGATCTCGCCGGCGTGGATCGTCAGCACGCGCTTGCGCAGCGCGTTCACGATCTCGCGGTTGTGGGTGACCATCACGACCGTTGTGCCGAACTCGTTGATCTTGCGGAAGATGTCGACGATCTCGCCCGTGTGGATCGAGTCGAGGTTGCCGGTCGGCTCGTCGGCCACGATGATCTTCGGACGATGCACGAGCGAGCGGGCGATCACGACGCGCTGTTGTTCGCCGCCGGAGAGCTGCTCCGGATAGCGCGCCTCCTTGCCGGCCAGGTTGACGATGCGCAGCACGTGCGGCACGACTTCGCGGATGCGGCGGCCCGGCACGCCGGCGACTTCAAGAGCGAAGGCCACGTTTTCGAAAACGGTTTTCTTCGGCAGCAATTTGAAATCCTGAAAGACGACGCCGATCTGGCGCCGCAAGCCCGGCACGTCCTTGTCGCGGATGCGCCCGATCTCCCAACCGCCGATCGCGAGCGAACCGGAGGTCGGCTTTTCCTCGGCGATCAGCAATTTCACCAGCGTCGATTTGCCGGTGCCGCTCTGTCCGACGATCGAAACGAATTCGCCGGGACGGATGTGGACGTTGACGTTTTTGACCCCGACGATGTCGGGACCGTACATCTTCGTGACGTTCTTCAGGCGGATCATGCGGCCAGTATAGCACACCGGCCGCCCCGCCCGCCCTTACAGCCCCGAAACGCTGACGCTTTTTACGCGCATATTCGCGATTCCCGCCTCCTGATTCCAGACCCGGAGCGCGATGCCGCCGGTCCGAAAGACGGGCTCGGTCGCCTTGCCGCTCACGACCAGCTTCCCGTTCGCGTAGCAGCTGGCCGTCGCGCCTTTGACGTCCATGCGGAAGGTCGCGTCGCTCTTGGAACCCGAGAACGCGTAAGGCGCGGTGGCGATATTGGTTTGCGCGTCCTGGACGTGGCGTTCGAGAGTCGCTTGCGCATCGGAGAAATCGCAGGCCAAGAATGTCGCGCCGTCCTGACGCCGCGCGACCAAGGACACGTCGGTGCCGGCGATCCAATCGACGTTCGCCGTGAAGGAATAGTCTTTCCAAAGCTGCGCGCCGTTCAAGGCCGCCTCCGCGCCATTCGTGGTCGAAGGCGCGCTGAGCGAAAGCGTGCCGTTCGATTGGATCGTGCCCCAGGTGCCGACCCACTCCTGTCCGAAGCTGCTGCTGCGATACGGCAGGTCTTTCACGCGGCTGGCATCCAAAATATCCAGCAACGCTTTTCCGCTGCCGAGCGTGCCGGGCTCGAACCGCTTGATCATGATCTGCGACGGATCGGCGTAATTGAACGCGTCGCCGTGGCTCGGCCACGTCTGGTAAAAGGCGAAGGTGTAGATGGACGGCACGACCCGCGCGATGATCGCCTGCGCGTCGGGGAAATTCAGCGTGTCCTGTCCGAAGTCGTTGAACGGATAGGCGTAGCCGATCACGGATTGGCCGAAATCCTTTTCAAGCGTTTGCTTGGAAAGCGTCAGATCGTTCGTGATGCGTGTCGTGAATTCGTCCGCCGTTTCCAAACGACCCGCCTTCGGCAGCCAGAACAGATTGCTCAAGAAGTGGCCTTTGGCCGTCGCGCCGCTCGAGGTGCGAATGTCGTACATCCGGTGATCCTCTTTGCCATGGGATTCGAGATCCCATCGGCCGCTCTCTGCCATCGTCCGCAGCTCGTCTTTCGAAAGATAGAAATTCGCAGGGACGCTGGAGGGATCGTCCGGCATCGAGAAGCCGGTGATATCGAACATGACCGCCGTGTCGCCGAGCTGCTTCAGCACGGGATCGACGGGACCGAAGGTGTCCTTTCTGCCGTCATCGAAGGTCAGCATGAACGATTTGTCCGGCAGCTTGGCGCCGTTTTTCATGAAGGCCTTGAGCTGGGCCATCGTAATCGTCCGCCAGCCGTCGGCCTTGAGCGCGCACATCTGGTCGACGAAGACCGAGAGCGGTGTCTGCCCTTCCTCATTGCCTTCCCCGTGATAGAGGAAGACCGGGATGGAGCGCGCGAATCCGATCGGCGGCGCGATCGCCGGAACGTCGGGACAGAGCGGCGAAGGCAGCGGCGGGACGACGATCGGCGTCGCGGGCGCTTCCGGTTCGGCCGCGACGCCGCCGGACGTGCCGCTGGCGCCCTCACCGACGGCGGCGCCCGGCGTTCCCGTGGCGCTGGACCCGACCGGCGATCCGCTCGGATTCGACCGGCGCATTGCGACGATGACGCCTCCGACAATGAGGATGGCTCCCAGGACGGCAGTGATGATTTTCGTTGAAGTGCGCATACGTCTGGCTGAGACGGCGAATCGAGCCTCCGCTTACATTCGGCAAAAAAACCTGACGGAATGTCAGGTTTTTTTTGGAGCCACCTCGGGGAATCGAACCCCGGACCTTTGCTTTACGAAAGCACTGCTCTACCGGCTGAGCTAAGGTGGCGTGGAGCGGGTAACGGGAATCGAACCCGTCTCTCAACCTTGGGAAGGTCGCATACTACCGATGTACGATACCCGCGCGGTCGAGCGCGCGTCAAGGGTACCGGATGCGCCCGGAAACATCAATGCACGAAGATCACGATCGAGGCGGTTTTCCGCTGCGCTTCCAGATAATCGTCGAGTTGGATGGGACGGATCAGGATTTCTTCGAGCTGGACCTTCATGACCTGACCGTTTGCTTCCTGGCGCGCGGTCACGCGCAGCACGTGATAGCCGAGCGCGCTCTTCACGACGCCGCTCGTTTCGCCCGGCTTGAGCGCGAAAGCGGCCGCTTCGACTTCGGGCGGCAGAAGACCACGACCGATCATCCCGCGTTCGCCGCCGGTCGCGGCGGCTTCCGGATCCTCGCTGTAGGCCAAGGCGACGTCGCGGAACGGCTTGCCGGCCTCAAGCTCGGCCAGCGCGGCTTCGGCTTTCTTTTTCTTTTCGGCGTTGAGCGCGTCGTCATTCCGCAGTGCCTGCGCGAGTTTCTGGCGGATCAGGAACGGATAGAGCACGCTGTTCTGGAATTCCGAAGGCCGGAGGCCGTAGAGCTGCAGCAGGGTGTTCGCGGCCTGGGCTTCGGCCTTGGCTTTGCCGGTGGCCGTGCCGAGCGAAGCCTGATCCAGGATCGTCGTGTCGTAGGCTTTCTTCACTTCGTCGCTCGTGACGGTCACGTGGTAGCGGTCGGCCAGCGAAAACGCCAGCTGATCCTTGATCAGGCGGTCGAGCACGCGCGACGTGATTTCGGCCTTCGTCGGAAAGACGGAGCCGGGCGCGGCCTGCTGCCGCTGATCATCGTAAAATTTTTGGAGCACCGCGACGTCGTCCTGGAAATCGGAGTAGCGGATGACGCGTCCCTCGACGATCGCCGCCGGATACGGCAGCACCTTGGTGACGACTTCCGCCACGCCGCCATGCCATTGGTAGCGGTACAAACCGAAACCGAAGAGCGCCAGCAGGATCGCCAGCGCGGCGGCCGCGATCCAGGCCGCGCGGCGGCGCGTCGGCTTTTTAGAGGGCGGCGGAAGGGGCGGGTTGGTTGTCGCTGGTGCGGGAGCGGGCATAGTCTTCAAAAGCGCGGGGATCGGCGAAATACATCCACCATTTCTTGGCGTTCGACCACCCTTCGCCGGGGCTTCGGGCGGCGGGCCCTGACGCCGCGGGAGCGGGCACGGCTTTGGTCAGGACGACGACGTGTTCGCCTTCTTTCTGCAGGCCGAGCTTCATGCGCGCTTCGCGCTCGATGAACTCCCCGCTTTCCAAGGAGGTCTGCAGCGAGGAGATTTGGAAATTCCGCACGCGCAAGCCGTCCGCCTCGTTTTTCAGATCGCGGATTTCGAGATCGATCTGACGCGCGCGCAGCGTTTCGCTCACGAAACCGGCGCCGGCGAGCAGCGAGGCGGCGGCCAGTCCGGCCACCAGCCAGCCCAGGCGGCGTTCGGGAGAGACGGTCTTCGTGCGCATAGGCGCCTCAATCCTATCACGCGCGGTCCTCGGGAGGAAGGAGCCGGATCGTGCGGTCGATTTCGGATTTCAGCAGTCCGAGCTGGCGCGCGTCCAGCTTGGAGACCGATTGCAAAACGTCGCCGAAGCCGCCATGGGTTCCGCTTTGGAGCTCGTTGATCAGATCCTGAAGCCGATGCGGGCCGGGGATGTTTTCCATCGTCAGCGGATCCTCGTTGCCGGCCGACTCGATGAGCAGCGTGCCGTAGCGGAAGAGCGTCGGAAACAATCCGTGCACGCGATATGAAACGCGCTGGATCCGGGAATACGGCATCTCCGCCACGTGCCGGTCGAACACGCCGTGCTGATGCACGAGGATCAGGCGGCGCTCGGTGACGGCCAGGAACGAGCCCTGCCAATCCCACCAGACGCGCGAAGCGATCGAAAGTGCCACGAGCAGCGACAGGCCGATCAGCACGTAGCCGATCGTCGCCAGGCGCAAGAGCGGCACCAGGAAGACGAATGGCGCGAGCGCGAAAACGGCCGTGGCCAAGCCCGGCAGGAACAGCGTGACAGCCGCGCGCCGCGCCACGGCCAGCAGCGTTTCGTCGTCTTTCAATCCGAGGCGTCGTTCCAGATTCATGCGCTCATTGTAGCTTGCCGAGCCGCCGTCGCACCAGTTCGCGAGCGACCTTCCGTTCGTCCCAGGGCGTCATCTTGCCCCCGCGGCCGACGATCGCCTGTTCGGCGCCTTTGCCGGTCAAGAGCACGACGTCGCCCGTTCCGGCCAGCGCGATCGCTTTTTCGACGGCGGCGCGCCGGTCGTCGATCTTGAACAGCGTTTCGCCTTCTTTTTTTCCGGCTTCGATCGCGCCGGCGGCGACCTGTTCGATGATCATGCGCGGATCGTCGTCGTACGGATCCTCATTAGTGACGATCGCGATGTCGGCGTGCTCTCCGGCCAGGCGCCCCAGGATCGGGCGACGCGCGACGTCGCGTCCCCCGCCCGCCGAGCCGAGCACGTGGATGATGTTCCGATGCGGGAGGCGTTCCACTGCCGCGTAGACCTGGCGGAGGGATTCCGGCTCCGGCGCGTAATCGACGATGATCGCGAAGTCCTGGCCTTCGTCGATCCGTTCGAAGCGTCCGGGCACGTTGTCGACTTTGGCGAGCGCCTTGGCCATCGTGTCGAGCGGGATCCCTTGCGAAAGGCCGACCGAAATCGCCGCCAGCGCGTTCAGCACGTTGTAGCGTCCCGGCATCTTGATCTCGAAACGCGTTTCGCGGACGACGAAACTCGAGCCTTCCGGATTCAGCCGCAGATCGAGCGCCTTGACGATCGCCATCGGCCAGACGACCGCGCCGGGCGGCTTGTCCGCGCCGTCGGCCAGGAAGCCGTATTTCTTGTCAGCCGCCGCGCCGAGGAAATCCAGCGCGTGTTCCGATTCCAAATTCGCGACGATCGTTTTTTTGACGTCGCCGCGCATCGGCAGCGTCTTGCGGCCGCGCTTCGTCAGATGGCGGAAGAGCCTCAATTTGGCGTTCTTGTAATTCGAGAATCCGCCGTGCGCTTCGATATGCTCGGGAGTGAGATTCGTGAAGACAGCGACGTCGACTTCGATCCCGAGATGGCGGAATTGATCGAGGCCTTGCGAAGAGGTCTCGATCACGGCGTAGCGGCAGCCGGCTTCGGCCATGCGATGCAGCGTCTTCTGCAGGAAGAAGCGGCCCGGCATCGTCATTTTCTTCTCGTTCAGGACGTCATGCCCGGCGATGCGAAAATTCACGGTCGAGGTCAGCCCGACCTTCTCCCCTGCTTCTTCCAAGATCCGCGCGATCAAATTGACCGTTGTGGTCTTCCCGTTGGTGCCGGTGACGCCGATCACGACCATCCGGCGCGACGGCCAGGCGTACCAAGCGGCCGCCAGATAGGCCAGCGCCCAATGGTAGGCTTGAAGCAGCGGCTTCGGCACGAATTTTTTGACGGAAGACAGCATAGATACGTTCGGAAGCATAACCGTGAGTGGCGCAAATGTCGAATATCGTTTACGCTGTGGAAACAACCGCCCCCGAACTATCGACGCCTTCATCATGGAGCCGACGGCAAAGAGCAGGTTTTTTATTTTTTGGGCTTTGGCCTTCCTCGCGGCCGGCTTCGGGCTTGGATTTGTCGTCTGGGGTCCGATCCTGAATCTCGATCGCCTGGCGGCCGAAAAGAAAGGCTGCTCCTCGCATTACGCCTTCGTGAATCCGGAGCCCGATTGCGACACGCTGGTCGCGACCATCAGCCGCTTGCAGAAAGCCCAAGCCGACGCGAGCGCGCAGATCGACCTGATGCTCCGCGACGGCAAGGCCAAAAGGATTTCCGTTTTTTCGAGAGACCTCAAGACGTTTCGCTACGTCAGCGTGAACGAGCAGGATGCGTACGAACCGGCTTCCCTCCTGAAAGTTCCGCTGATGGTGGCGTATGACAAGCTGTCGGAAGTCGAGCCCGACGCGCTTTCGAAAAGCGTGACGATCGGCGATCAGGATTTGAACGGCGCCGAGGAGCTCGCCAACGCCGATCCCATGCTGTTGTCCAAGCCCGGGCAGTCCTACACGGTCGAGAACCTGATCGAACGGATGATCAAGTACTCCGACAACAACGCCACCGACGCCCTGTACAAAAACATCGATCCCGCCTTTCTCGAACGGGTCTTGATGGATCTCGGCATCAGGATTCCCAAGCAGAACAGCATGGAGAACCGCGACTTCGTCAACACGAAAAGCTTCGCCGCAATCTTTCGAATGCTTTATAATTCTTCGTACCTCAGTCGCGATCTTTCCGAAAAGGCTTTGAGGCTCATGTCGCAAACCACGTTCGCCAAAGGCGCGCGTTCCGTCCTGCCGGACACGGTGATCGAAAAATACGGCGAACGCAGCGTCTTCGACCAGACCGGCGCGCTCCTCAATCGCGAGCTGAACGAGTGCGGCATCGTCTATCCCAAGAGCGGGCCGTACACGTTCTGCATTTTCACGGAGGGCGGCAACTATATCGATCTGGTCGGCGTCATCCAAACGCTTTCAAAAACGCTCTACACGGACGAAACGAATGGGGGGGGTAATGGCTAGGATGCCATGAGTTGCAGGCCCTGCGAGGTCGTGCGGACCGGCACGCCGTTCGTTTTCAGATAATCGACGATTTGTTGGAACAGGGCCGGCGTGATGGCCGTCGACTCCCCGCTCGCATCGACGTGATGGAAGACGAGGATCAGCCAAAGTTTTTGGGCGCGAGCCTGCTGCACCCATGTTTCGATCTGCGTCAGCGTCGTGCCGGACTCGACCGGTTCGCGCTTGAGCTGATAGCTATTGCCGTTTTTGGCGTTGAACCCGCCGTCCGACGTCCGAGCGCCCGCGAAACCGGATTGCTGAACGATCGCCGTCGTCGAGGCGTCGTACGCGCCGAACGGAAACGCGAACGTGCTGACCGGCATGATGCCGAGATCGAGCAGATCCTGCCGCGAACCGGCGATCTCCGTCCGCTTGTCGGCATCGGAGAGCGTCGTCAGGTCGGGATGCGTCCGCGTGTGCGCGCCGATCTCGTGCCCGCGATGATACATGTCGACCGTTTCGGTTTGGTTGACGTAGCCCGAGAACGAGAAACGCCCGGTGATGATGTATTGCGTGCTCTTGAAGCCCGCCGCGTCCAGGATCGGGATGGCGTTCTGATACGTCGTCTTCCAGCCGTCGTCGAAATTCAGCGAGACGAAGCCTTCGGAGAAGGTTCCCGTCGCGTCGCCGCTTCCCTGCTTCAAGGAAAAGGCGTCCACCCGCAAGACGCCGACGGCATTGATCAGATGGAAGACGGTGACCGCGACGGCATTCGACGGCGTCGTGAACGTCTTTTGGAAAGAAGCCCAGGTCGAGGAGGTCGCCGGAGCGCCGATATCGATCCACGCGTAACTGCCGTCCGACAGCCGGTATTGCGCCGTCACATGGCTGCCGATCGAACTTTGATACTGATCGGAAAAGGTGTACGTCGTCGCGCCGGAAATCGGCACTTCATTGAAATACCACTTGGCGTCGCCGCTCGTCCGCTGCGTCAGTTCGACCTCCGCCGCTCTGGCGCCGTCGATGCCGGCGACCGGGTAGCGGAAGATCGCCGTGTTCGCGCCCCAGCGGCCGGCCGCCCAGGAGCTCGGCGCGGAGCCCGTTTGATTCTCAAGGGAAGGGTTCGGCACAAGATTGCTGTCCGGCAGCTCCTGCCGCAGGGAAATGTCATCGATGCGCAAGACGCCGACCGCGTTGATCAGATGGAAGACGGTCGCGGCGGTGGCGTTGGCCGGCGCCGTGAAGGTCGTCTGGACCATCGACCAGTTCGCGGCGGCCGCGGGCGTCACCAGATCGACCCAGCTGTTCGTGCCGTCGGACAGGCGGTACTGCACGGTCACGTAGGTGTCGATGTTCGATTCGTACTGGTCGGCATACGTGTAGGTCGCGCCGCCGGAGATCGGCACCTCATTGAAATACCACTTGGCGTCGCCGCTCGCGCGCGAAGTCAATTGAACTTCGGCGGCGCTGCCGGCTTCGACGCCGGAAACGGGATAGCGGAAAACGGCGGCGTTCGTCCCCCAACGGCCCGCTGTCCAAGAAGCCGGCGCGGAACCGCTTTGCGTTTCGAGCGAGGCGTTCGGCACAAGGTTCGGCCCCTCGGCTGCGCGAGCGGCATGGGCGCCCGAAAGTCCGGCGAAGAGACAAAGAAGGAGAAAAGCGTACGTGAAAAGCGTGCGTCGCGCGAACGACGCGGAAGGCATCATCATAGGAAGCGATCAAAAATGGCGTGGCATCCAGCCTAGACGGATGCCGGAACCGGAATATTACGGCCCTCGCCTCAGCGCAGCTTTTTCACCTGGACGCGGAATTGATCGCCGCGATCGAATTCATTGACGAACAGTCCGAATGAAGCGCAGCCGGGCGAGAGCAAGACGGCCTCTCCCCTTTTGGCGGCGCGGGCGGCGTGCGCGACGGCTTCTTTCATCGAAGCGACGGTCGCGCCGACGGGCACGCCGGCCTTCTTGAGCGCGGCCGCCATCTTCGGCGTCGCGGTGCCTTCAAAGAGGATGATATCTTTCGCGTGACGCTTCACCACTTTGGCCCATTCAGAAAATTTCAACGCTTTGTCGGCGCCGCCGGCGAGCAGCACGCCCTTCTTGCGCGTGAAGATCGTCTGCATCGCGGCGATCGAAGCCTCGGGCGTGGTGGCGGCGGTGTCGTTCCAGTACGTGACGCCGCGCAGATCATGCACGCGCTCGAGACGGTGCGGCACGCCTTTGAAGGCGCGGAGCGCTTTGCGGATCGCGGCCGGTTTCGCGCCGCGCAGGAAGGCGGCGCCGCCTGCCAAGAGCGCGTTCCACAAATTGTGCGTTCCGGGCAAGCGCGCGTCCTTCATTTCAAATAAAACCGTTTCGACGCCTTGTGCGCGGATGACGGCTTTCGTTCCGCGGTAAAACAGGCCGTTCTCCTCGTCGGACAGCGGTTTCATCGAAGCCCAGAAACGCTCGCCGCGCACGCGCGCGCCCATCTTGCGCGTGTAGGCGTTGTCGTACGGCACGATGGCGATGTCGGTCGGCAGCTGCCAGGCGTAGATGAGTTCCTTGGCGGCGGCGTAGTCGGCCATGCCGTCGTAGCGATTGAGATGATCCGGCAGGACGTTGGTCAGCACGGAAATGTTCGGGCTGCGTTCCGCGGGCTTCAAGCTCTCGAGCTGCCACGACGAAAGTTCGAGCACGATCGGCGTTTCGCGCTTCGATTCCATGACATACGCGCCGTGCGGCGATTTACGGATGTTGCCCGCCACGAGCGCGCGGCCGAAGGCCGCTTCGAGCATCGCGCCGAGCAGCGCGGTCACGGTCGTTTTTCCCTTCGTGCCGGAGACGCCGATGATCGGATGCGCGCAGAGGCGGAAAAAAATCGACATGTCGGATTCGATCGGCACGCCCGCCTTTCGCGCGAGCTTCAGGATGCGTGAATCGCGCGGCACGCCGGGATTCTGGATGACGAGGTCGGCGTTCTTGAAATCCTCCGCGCGATGCGCGCCGAGCGCGTAGCGGATCGCGTGCGCTTTCTTGCCGAGCGTTTTGCGCTCGCGTTCCAAGGCTTCGATCGACGGCGCGAGCGCGTGCCGATCTTTCAGGTCCGTGATCGTCAAGCGTGCGCCTTGCGCGAGCAGCCATTTGGAAATCCCCAAACCGCCCTGGTTCAAGCCGAGGCCCATGACCGTCACGTTTTTGCCGCGGAATTCCATGGTCATTTATGCAAAAATTCATTTCGCGCGAGGTGCACGTTCACCATCGCTTCGGCCACTTCCCAAACCATCATCACGTAAGCCCAGAGCCCGCGCACGATGCCGATCTTTTGCATCTTGCGGACCTGCCCGACGCCGAGGGTCGGGATCGAGCCGTACGGCCAGCCGTGCGCGCGGCAGGCATAGTTCAGCGCCATCTCGACCCGAAAGCCTTTCAGGAAACGCGGCGGCACGGATTCGATGACGTCCCGCAGCAGCGCGCGCTCTCCGGAAAGCAGCGGCAAATGCGAGATGACGTTTGTGACGAAAGGCCCGCGATCACGGAGTCCCGTGCACATCACGAGGCGGCCGCTGATGACGGGCGCCAGGATCCGCTCGACGTGCATCGGCGTCAGGCCGAGGAAATCCGCGTCGCAGAAGAACAGGGTGCTCGCTTCGGTCGCCTGGACGCCGCGAAGCAGCGCGTCTCCTTTACCGACGTTTTTTTCGAGGCGAAGCACCGTGTCGGCGCCGGCGCGTTCCGCTTCTTCCGCCGTCGCGTCGCCCGAGCCGTCGCTCACGACGATCACTTCGTCGATGGACGGCGAAGCCTTGAGCGCGCGCACGACGGCTCCGACGGTCTTCTCCTCGTTAAAGGCCGGCACGATGGCCGCCACGCGCTGATCCGCGACCTGCACCGTCTGGTGCAGGTCAGCGGCCGCGAAGCGAGAGCTCATAGAGAATCTCTTCCGCTTTGCGCTCATGCGAACGGGCCTGATCGTACTTGGTGCGAAGGTAGCCGGAATAATCCATGGCATCGAGGCCGATGACGACGCGATCGATCCGCGCCTTCATGTCTTTGGCTTCGGCGTCGCGTCCGGCCGTGACGTAGAACGTCATCAAACGGACCGCTTCGCCGACGGCGTCGCATAAACCGCCGATCTGCGTCTCCTCGTCCAAGCCTTCAAGCGCCGAAACCTCGCCTTTCCAGGCGAGCTGCGCGACGAAACGCGCTTCGGCGTATTCCTCGAGCGCGGCGCGATACGAGCCTTCATGCGCCAGACGCGCGTTCACCGAAGCTTTGGCGCGAATCGCTTCGAACGCGTCTTCGGCTTCGGCCAAAAGCGCTTTCGCGCCGGCTTCATCGTCGCGCTGGATCGCGAAAATCGCGCGCTTCGAAGCGCCTTGGGCCTTGGCGGCCAGGCCGATGATTTCGCGCCGGGTCGCGTCAAACGTTTCGTGCGCGCGTTTCAGTTCCGCCAGGAGGTCTGCGCTCGTCATAGTCCCGTGCAGCGTAGCCGAAATACGCCTAAAAATCAAGCCAAAAGAAAAGTCCGCGTCGGAACGCGGACTAGCGGTGATCCCAGGCCGCTTCTTCGCCGGTCAGGCGGAGAAAGCGCTTGGTCGCCGGTTCGTAGGACAGGAGGCGCACGTCCACCGAGCCGTCATCGTACTCGCGCACTTCGGCCGGCGTGAACCGGAAGAAGTGGCCGTCCTTGTATTCGGCGGCGAATTGCCACCAGAGCAGAAGGAACGTCGCCAGGAAGGCGGCCGGCCAACGGAGCGCGTGCAGAAAGGGCAAGGGCGGCAGCAGGAAGAGCGTGACGGGCAGCGTCGCATACGCCGCGGTGACGAACGCGGCCTTGAGCGGCGCGTGCGTCCAGTAGTAGCCGATGCGGCGGAAGAACGTCTCGAGCTTCGTCCAGCGCGTGCGGCACTCGACGGTCGGCTTGGACGCGTTGACCTGCCGGATCGCCGTGCCGGTGTTGTAATAGATCACCTGCGCGCCGGCGACTTCGCAGGTCATCATGCCTCCGCCGTGCGTATGCCCGGCGATGAGATGGCGCACCTGCGGCCGCTCGGCCAGGAACACGTTGAGTTCCTTTTCGATGCGGTCGGCGTGCAACGTGGTCGCGATCAAGTCGAGCATCATGCGCGGATTGAACTTCTCGCGCGGCCGGCGGAAGGCGTGGAAGAATTTGTGGCCGATCGCTTCCATCGCCAGCATCGGCAGCAGCAGCGGCAAGGCGTGCCATTTCCTGGCCACGCCGATGATCCATTCGTCGCCGTGATCGACCCGGCGGCCGATGCCCGGAAACAGCCCGCCTTTCAGCTTCGTGCCGAGCCCCGCGTTCATGTAGGACGCGGTCGGGACGTTCAGGACGAGTTCCTTGCTCGACCATTGGAAGGCCAGATGTCCGGCGATCCAGCGGAAGACCAGGAAGAGCATCACGAACGACAGGATCACGCCGAGCGCGACGCCGCCGACCGTGTACGGCACCCAAGCGAAGATCAAGCCCGCGAGCGTGCTGGCGAGCAGGAGCGAGAGGATCAGCATGAAGGCGATGACCTTCCGGCTGATCTTCACGTCTTCCTTGAACGTGTCCGATGCGGGCGGGTTGGCCGAGAACGGATCGAACTGGTCGCCGTGGACGATCAGCGCCGTTTCGCCGATCGGAATTTCGCGTCCGAACGTGACGCGCTGGCCTTGCCCGGCCGGCGCGAGAACGGCGCGGAGCTTCTCCTGGACGCTGGCCCAGGCGAAATCCAGATCGTGGTTCCCGATCAGCATCTCGAGGCTGAAGCGCGGAAACCGCTCGATCAGCCCGCGCAGGTCCGAGAAATATCGGGGATGCGCGCGCAAGATCGCGTCGGTTTTGGCCAGCGCGGCCGTTTCGGTCGGCACGACGCCGTAGCGCCCTTCGAAGCGGACGGCATGATAGTCGAACCAGTCGCCGTCGATGACGTGGCGATAGTCGACGTCGGGCCCGATCAGCTCCAAATGCGTCTCGAGCATCTCGAGATACGCGCGTTCGTTTTCTTTCGGAAAGTCCTCGAGTTTGGGCATGCCCTCCCCGAGGTGGTGATCGCTCATGACAAGCGTCGCCTTGCGCAGTGTCGGCATGAGTTCCTCCTCGGTTTATTGGCTGATGTTGGTCTCGAATGACCTGGGCCCACTCCATCAGGAAAAACGGAGTTTGTCAATCACGATTCCGAACGCTACGATGGCAGGCGTATGACCTTCTCCCCAAAAAAAATCGCCCTGATTCTGGCAGCCTTTCTCCTGACCGGAGGCGCCCTGCTCGCCCGCGCCAGCAGCTACAAGCATGCGGCGCGCAAACCGAAAGCGCCGGTCGCGACCGCGCCGGTCGCGCCGCCTCCCGACCACACGCGTCCGTTCGCGGTCATGATCGACAATCATCCCGACGCGCGCCCACAATCCGGCATCGCCAAAGCCGACGTCGTCTGGGAAGCGCCGGTCGAGGGCGGGCTCACCCGCGACATGGCGATCTTCCGCAGCGCCAGCGCGACGGAGATCGGTCCGGTCCGCAGCGCGCGGCCGTACTTCCTGACCTGGGCGCGCGAGTTCGACGCGGCCTACGCGCACATCGGCGGCAGCGACGAAGCGCTCTCCGATCTGGCGAACGGCGCGTTCGGCCTCGATAACGCCGACGGCATCGCCGACAGCCTGACGTTCTGGCGCGACACGCGCCGCGACGCGCCGCACAACGCCTACACGTCTTCCGAAAAGATGCGCGCGCTGATCGCTTCGAACGCTTGGCATGCGACGACGGACGCGATCGACCTGACGCCGCGTGGAGACGCCGCGAGCGGCACGCCGGCCATCCGCGTCGATCTCGTCTCGCAAGAGAACGGCGAGCAGGCGGAATTCCAGTGGGATGCCAAGACGAAAAGCTATGATCTCTGGCGCGCGGGCATGCTCGCGCACGAACGCGACGGCCTCGCCATCGCGCCGAAAACCGTGGTGGTCTTGGAGATGAACATCGTGCCGATCAACGATCCGCACGCCAAGGGATTGATCGGCCTCCAGAGCCTCGGCTCCGGCAAGGCGACCGTCTTCCAAAACGGCCGCGCCGTCGCGGGCACGTGGAAAAAAGCTTCGCCGCAAGCTCCGACGATCGTCATCGACGCGAACGGACAGAAAATTCCCTTCGCATCCGGCCAGGTCTGGTACGAGGTCATCGGCATCAACCGCGGCGGCAGCGTCACCGTGGAGTAAATTCGCACCAATCCTTGAGCGAACCGACGGTGAAAGTCCAGGTGCGGGTTTCGAGATCTTTGGTGACGTCGCACGGCGATTCGAACGATTTGCGCGGCGCCGTCGGCGCGACATAGCGCCCGCGCATCGACCAGACCCGTACCGTGCAGGTCGAACCGTCGTCGCTTCCCTCCCCCGTTGCCGCGACGTAGGCGGCGCAATCGCCGTGGGTCAGGATCTGCGAGGCCACGCGCTCGTCGAGCACCTGCGTGTCGCCCGGGAAGAAACGCTGGGCCAGCGCGTCGCGCGTGCTCCAAGTCCACATGCCGGCGATCGCCAGGACGCCCAGGATCGCGAGTTCGGCGTGCGAGGGCCCGTGATGCGCGCGGGCCACCGCTGTCACGAAGGCGAAACCCGCCACGCAGACCGCGGCGGCTCCGATCACGGCGGCCGGAAGTTCCCAAGAGAAGGCGAAGGCCATATGCCGCAAGTATAGCATGAGGCTTGCCAGGGCAGTTTTTTTCTGATACGTTACGTGCGCTCGGGTCGGTAGCTCAGTCGGTAGAGCAACAGCCTTTTAAGCTGATGGTCCCGGGTTCGATCCCCGGCCGACCCACCATGAAAAACATCCCGTCAGGCGGGATGTTTTGCGTTCAGGCTTCCGGAATCTCGCTTTTGAACTCGGGGTAGCGCTCCTTGAGCTGTTCTTTGACGGCCGAGAGTTCCTCGTCGGCGTGGACTTCGGCGAACTCTTCGCGATCCTGGATGACGGCATCGATCATGTCGGACCATTCTTCCGGCGCGTAGGCGCCTTCGGCCAGGGCGCGCTCTTTGACCGCTTGGTACAGCTCTTCGAGATTGAAGGTGGGAAATTCCATACGGGAAAATTATTTTTCGACGACGACCATGACCTTGGCGCCGTGCGCGACGTCGCCGCCGTTCCAATCATGGATGGCGTTCCACAAGACGGCGGGGTCGTAGAGATA
The DNA here is from genome assembly GCA_964404275.1 of uncultured Gammaproteobacteria bacterium. Classification (GTDB taxonomy): domain Bacteria; phylum Patescibacteriota; class Patescibacteriia; order SG8-24; family DYFX01; genus DYFX01. The sequence goes on from CAYOJH010000001.1 coordinate 66,786, forward strand.
GTCGGCGCCGCGGCGCGTGCCCGGATCGTTGGTGATGATCTTGCCGTCGTTGGTGAAACCTTTGGCGACCAGCATGTGGTAGAGCGGGCCCGCGCCGCTGAAGTACGGATTGCGCAGCTCGCGTCCGGCTGCGGGCAGGAGCACCGGCAGGCCTTTCCGGATTTCATTTTTGACGTCTTCGATCGACGAGATCTTCACCGCTTTCGAGCGCGGAAATTTATAGTACTCTCGCGCCATCGTCGCGACTTCTTCGGCTGTCGTGTCTTCGTAGTAGCCGAAACGTTGTTTCTCCCAGGCAACGAGCGCGAGGATCTGGCGATCGGCTTCATCGGGCGTGAAGGCGCCGGCGTTCGTCAGGTAGGCGTTGGCCATCATCAAGGACGCTTCTTCGCACGCTTCCTGATACGGCAGGCCCCAATCGGCGTGCGGCGCCTGCGGCGTGAACGGCACGGCCAGGTTCGCTTCGCCGGCGATCGGCTTGGGCTGCGGCGCGGGCGTTGTTGGCGGCGGAATCGTCGGCGCGGCGGGCGGGGGCTCGTAGGGTTGCGCGGCCGGCAGCGCCGGTTTCATCCGCGCGGTCACGGCCTCGCGGATCACGCCGCGTAAAGCGAAAGCCATCCCGGCGGCGGCAAGCAGCAAGGTGAAGATCGCGCCAAGGATGATCGTTCGCGCGCGCATAGAATGGCTTTACTCTACCACAAACCCCGACGTTTCGATCGGGGTTTCTCTTTCATCATTTGAGTTCGATCAGCTTCTCCCACGGAAATTGCTCTCGGCCGAAGTGGCCGTAGGCGGCGGAGTCGCGGAAGATCGGCCTGCGGAGATCGAGCCGCTCGATGATGGCCTGCGGGCGGAAGTCGAAATATTTCTGGAGGAGCGGCGAGAGGTCGCGGCCGTCTTCGGAACGCGCCGTCAGCATGACCGGCTCGGCTTTGCCGATCGCGTACGCGATCGAGACCATGCATTTCTTGGCGTAGCCGGCCGCGACCAGGTTCTTGGCGGCGAAACGCGCCATGTAGGCGGCCGAACGATCCACTTTGGTGGCGTCCTTGCCGGAGAAGGCGCCGCCGCCGTGCGGAATGATGCCGCCGTAGGTGTCGACCATCAGTTTGCGCCCGGTCAGACCGGTGTCGGCCGTGAAGCCGCCGACGACGAAGCGGCCGGTCGGATTGACGTGGACCTCCACGCCGTCCGTCGAACCGATGATCGGAACGATGACGCGTTCGATCAGTTGGGAGCGGATCTGCTCCTGGGCGACGTCGGGCGCGTGCTGGGCCGAAACGACGACCGTCGTGACGCGACCGCGGTCCATCGTGACCTGCGTCTTGCCGTCGGGGCGGAGCCAGAGGAAGGCGGGATCATGCCGGCGGAGTTCGGCCAGGCGCGTCGAGAGCGCGTGCGCGAGCGCGATCGGCGCCGGCATGAAGCTCGGCGTCTCCGCGCTGGCGTAGCCGTACATGATGCCCTGATCCCCCGCACCGCCCGTATCGACGCCTTGGGCGATATCGCCCGATTGCAATTCGATGTTGACGAAGACTTCAAGCTCGTCGTCGTAGCCGATCTGGCGATAGACCGACTTCGCCATCGCTTCGATGTCGACTTCGCCCTGCGAGGTGACTTCGCCGCCGACCATCAGCATGCCGTGCGAGCCGAAGACCTCCAGCGCCACGCGGCTCTTGGCGTCGCGGCGCAGGTATTCATCGAGCAAGGCGTCCGCGATCTGATCGCAGACCTTGTCGGGATGGCCTTCGGTGACGGATTCGGCGGTTTTCATGGCGAAAATGTGGTCCAACCTTAGTCTTCGACCCCTCGAATGTCAACAACGCTTTTCCCCAAGGACGTGTATACTGGAACGGTATGAAACGTTCCACGTTTTCTTTGCTCTTGGCCGCCGCGATTCTTGTGGTTGGAGGCCTGGCGCTCTGGTTCTTCCTGATCGCGCCGCGCCTCGGCCATCCTTCCAAGACGGGTCCGGCGACATCCACCGTCGAGGTCCCGCTCGCCCAGAAGCCGCGCAACGCCGCCCTCAACCTCTATCTCGCCGCTCCCGCCGCGCTGCCGACAAACGTGGTCCGGGCCGAACTGACGCTGGTCAAGGCGACGGTCACGGACGCAGACGGCCTCGAGGTCGCGTTCTTCGAGGGCAATCAGCGCGTCATGCTCCAGACCGATATCGTCGAAAAAACCTTGAGCGAGCGGATTCCCGCCGGACATTGGAACCGCCTGAAGCTCGAATTCTCCCCCGCCGCCGAACTGGCCATGAAGGACGAATCGGTCGAAGCGGTCCTGCTCGGAAAAAAGACGGCGACGTTCGCCTTTGACGCCAAGGTGCCGACGAGCGGCAGCCTGGCGCTCTTCGCCGCGCTGCCTTTGGAACGCGAAACGCTGGCGGCCGGCGGCGCGACCGTCGCGAACGTGTCGGACAAAGCGCAAACGGCCGAATCGTTCGTCTTCGGCGGCTTCCTGCTCGATCCGCGCGGCCGCGGCAACGTCTACACGTTGAAGAACGCGACACTCGCCTCCGTCATCAAGAAAGACCTCGGCTTCGACATCACGCTGGTCAAAACCGGTTCCTCGGGCTTCACGCCCGCCGCCGGACAGCCGAGCGCGACGCCGCCGCCGACCAGGTAAGCAAAAGAAAAACCCTGCACCGTACGGTGCAGGGGCGTTTTACCGCTTGAAGCCCTGCTGATCGAGGAAGTCATGGAACGGCTTTTCGCTGTCCCAGCGCCTCTCTTCGGGCTTGATCTTGTCGTTGCTGTAGAAGGTCGTCCGCGTACCGACGATCCGGCCGCTGATCGAATCGACTTCCAGCACGCCGAAGCCCTGGTCGACCGTCTTGAGCTTGCTGTGCTCGAACGGGCTGCCGTGCTTCATGGTGGGAATCTGGACGCAGATGCGCTGCCCCAGCTTCTGATCCCACTCTTCGACGACGACGGCCGTGTGGAAGTTGCCGATGACGACCACCGGACAATCCCGGTAGAGCATCAGCGACTTCTGCGCCGAGCTCGAGATGGTCTCGGAACCGCCCATGTGCGGGTGGGTCATGCCCATCAGGAGGCCTGACGGAAGCGTGAACTTGCCGTCTCCGACCGTCTCGATGCGGCTCTCGACCAGGCGCATGACCCGGTCGATCGACAGGCCCTTGGAGCCGAGGTGATCTTCGATCCACTGCGTGAGCAGCTCCACGATTTCATGCACCATCGTCACCAGGGGCTTCACGCCGCTCCGGCCGATCCAACCGCAGTGGTTGCCCGGCACGTAGCGGAACATCGGCAGCATCTGCCGGACCAGCTCCGCGATTTCCTCGCGCTTCTTCGGCGCGGACGCCTTCAAAGCGGCGTCGAAGCGCGTCTGGAACACCTTGTGGAGCACGGTGGCGATCATGTGCGCCGCCAGCCGCTCCTGCCGGGTGTTGTCGAAGCCGAGAATGATCTCGTCCTTCATCATCATGTCGTGGGACGTGCCCTCGACGTGATCGCCGGCGCTGACCAGCATGTTCGCGCCTCGCTCGAGCATGACCCTCGGCACTTCCTCGCGGAAGTGCTTGTAGTCGGTGTCGCGCGAGCCGGCGTGCATGCAGCAGATGGCCACGACCACGTCCTTCTTCAGCTCGCCTTGCGGCGTGCCGTAGCGGAGGGAGCGTTGGACCCACTCGAGGTTGAAGTCCCAGCGATCGGACGGCTCGTCGTAGACGAGTCCGGACCAGGTCGCGTACCGCTTGTGGTCCTTGGTCGCGAGCAACTCCTTCAGCGTCTTGCGAACATCTTCCTTGTCGAGGCCGGTCTCGTCGGCGATGCGCCCGGTCGTCGAACGACCGTGATGGCGCAGCACTTCCAGACACGCCTTCTGCTTCGACGACGGATCCTGCGGCATGCCGATGAAGGTGCGCTCGCGGCTCAGCAGATCCTTGAAGGAGAAGCTGCGCATCGTCGGGTTGCGACGAACGTGCTCGATCTCCAGGACCTGGACGCCGACTTGCGTTTCGGCCACGCCGGTGTCGTCGAGACGATGCAGCGCGGGCACGGCCACGAAGCCGATCGGCCAGTTGCCTTCGGGCTTCATGATCGAGACGCCGACCGAACCGACGACCTGGAAGTCCACGCGCACGCCCGACGACGTCTGGCGGCGCTTGTCCTTGATGCGGCGCTGGACCGGCGTCGAGTGATAATCGCCGCGGAGCCAGGCCTGCTTGTCGAGCGTCAGCGCTTCGAGGTTGCGCTCGTGCGGCTTGCCTTCCCAGAGCGGGAGACGGTCGCCGCCGGGCTTGAGCACCCGGAACTCGCCCTGCTTGCGCAGATCGGCGAGCTTCAGCGCGGTCTCTTCGCCCATTTCCTTGTCGTAGACGGGAGACGGGATGAAGTACAGCTTGATCGGCCGACCCTTGCCGTCCGTGAAACGCGGCAGCCACTCTTCGAGCGCCTCCGCCATCGCCTCGGGCGTGAGCGCGTCGATCTTCGCCTTGAGCTGCGCCATCTTGCGGTTCAGCTTGGCGAGCTCCTTCCGGAGCCGCTCGATCGCCTTGGCATTGACGGCGGTCTCGTCGCTGTTTTCCAGGACGTAGAGCTCGGTCGATACGGCCTTGGCCGACTTCGACGTCTCCTTCGACTGCTTGTGCAGCTTCGAGAGCTTGTCCTTGACGGCCTTGGCGGCGATGAGGCCGCCGGCCAGGATGACGAACGCGACGTCTTCGGCTTTGAAGCGTTCGGCGGCGAGCTCGAGGAGTCCCCGCCGAAAACCATCGCCTCCGAAATCGACGCGCGACATGAGTCCGATGCGGACCACCTTGTCGCCGTTACGGTCCTTGATGTTGTCCGACATGACGTACTCCTGTTCCGGCACCGCCGGATGCGAACTTTTTTGTGGAAAGAGCGAGCGAACGAAAAGAACTCTTCTTACGAAGAGCCCTTCTCGAACACAAGGAAATCGCCCTCTCCTTTTTCAACCATGACGTTCAGTGCAGCCATAGGCATTTCCTTATGCGCCTCTAGTATAGAGCCTCAGTCCCCCGGCACAACCCCGGTTATCCACATACAAAAAATGGGCTAAACGCCCATGAGTTTGAAGATCTGCTCCTTGTCGCTCTGCGGCCAATCGCCGAACGGATGCTGCGCCAGATTCTTGTTCTTGAAGCGCGCGTCCTTCGTGACTTCGCGGCCCAGCCAGGCCGGACGATGCTTGCGCTTCAATCCGTACTTCTTGCGCGGCGTCTCGAGCTCGGCGATCACGAGGCCTTCGTTCTCGCCGCGGAAGAAATCGATTTCCCATTTCAGGCCGTCGAAGCCGGCCGGGATTTCGAAGCGTTCCTTCGTGATGATCGAGGCGATCCTCGAGGCGTGCTCGCGCAGCCAGCGGCGTCCTTCCGCCAGCGGCATGCGGCCGAGCTCGACCTCGATGTTCTTGTCGCCTTTGAGTTCCAAGACGCCCTCGCTGCCGATGAGGCGGACCCGGATCTGAGGCGAAAGACAGAGGTAACCCTGTTCGAGTTCCTGTCCGTCCTTCAAAAGACCGCGCGGCATCTCGTTGACGCGCACGAGGAATTTTTTTTCGTATTCCTTGCCGGGAACAAGCTGCGCCATAGATGCCTCCGCCCGAAATCTAGCACATTGACGAAAGACGTAAAGGGTGTATCGTGGCTTCGTTCCGAGCGGAACACGAGGTCTTTCATTCATGTCCACGTACATCAGGGAGCTGGAGCTGAAGCCCCAGTCTCTCGATTCTTTCCGAACCTTCGTAAAAAATTGCGTCGAGCAGAAGGCGCACCTGGCGCTGATCATCGCCCAGATCGATCCCGACGGCGTCGCCTGCGCCAAGCTGATGAAGACCGTCTTCGAGTATCTCGGTCTCGAAGTGGCCGGCATCTACTACGCCGGCACCGTCGGCCATCGGCAGAACCACAAGATCTTCGACAAGTTCAACCTCTCGGGCGAGATCACGAAGATCGAGGAGATGCCGGAAGGCTGCCTGCACATGCTGATCGATTCGTCCAAGCTGCCCGACACGCGCCTGGCGAACACGAAGTTTTCGCTGGAGCATTTCGTCGGCTTCATCGACCACCACCACACCAACGGCAAGGTGCCCGACAAATCTCCGCGCGAACGCTTCATGTGGAACGCCCAGAGCGTGGCGGCCACGACCCTGGCGTGGATCTTGGCGAAGAAGCTCGAAGTGCCGATCGATGAAACGCTGGCGACCTTGGCGGCGATCGGCATCTATACCGATTCCAACCGGCTGGCCTCCGAGTTCGTCAAGGACGAGGACGTCAAAGCCTACGCGCAGGCGCGAGAGCAGGGACAGACGGAGCTGTTCTCCAAGTGCTGCAACTATCGCCTGACGAAGCGCTGCCGCCTGATCCTGGCGGAGGTGCTGACGAACTGCGAGGACATCGAGGAGTATCAGATCTCGCATCCGAGCACGCATCTCACCGAGGAGGACGGCGACGACATCTCGATCTACGCCGACCACCTCCACAAGTACGAAGGGTCGCACACGACCATCGTCTGGGGGCTGTGCGGCTCGGAGATCCGCTACTCGATCCGCAGCAACGGCGAGGGCGGCAACGTCAACGACGTGCTGCACCGCCTGTTCGGAAAAAGCACCGGCGGCACGAAGCAAGGCGCGGGCGGCGGACGCTTTCGCCTGCCCGAGCAGATCGCTCCGCTCGAGGAGAGCAGCGAAAAGTTCATCGCGTTCTTCGGCGCCCATCTGCTGCAAAAGCTGACCCACCACGCCGGCGTCACGAACGCCGCGGACGGCGGCGCCAAAAAGCCCTAGGGACTCGTCCCGGGCTTTTTTTCTTTGTGAGGCCGGATCAGTACTCGTCGATGTTTTTCAACAGTCCTTTCCGCTGGATCGGATCGCCGCTCTCGTCGTAGGTGATGGTCGGCAGATCGTCGTAGGATTCTTCGATGCGGATCTCGTCGACCAGGCGTGGCGAAAGTTCCTGCAGGAATTCCGATTTCGGCTCGAACGAGAAGTCGCCGTAGCCGACGGAAATGGGATAGGTCAGCCAGAGGTCGCGTCGGGCGCGCGTGACCGCGACGTAAAAGAGGCGCCGCTCTTCTTCGAGGCCGGAACCCGCGTCCCCCTCCACCAGCGCGCGCTTGTTCGGAAAAGCGCCTTGCGTCATGTGGATGACGAAGACCGCGTCCCATTCGAGCCCTTTGGCCTGATGGATCGTCGAGAGCACGACTTTGCCTTCGCTCGTGTCGGTCGGCTGGAGGATGCGCGCGTTCTTGCCGGCCGCGGCGATATCGTCGCGGAGCGCGGCGTCGGCCAAGAAGGATTCGGCGTCCGGATACTGTTCGGCGAAACCGGCCAGCTGTTCGAGATCTTCCAAGCGGTCGCGATAATCCGGGTATTCGTTTTCGAGATAGACCTTGTATTCCGAATCGGCGACCGTGCGGAGCAAGGCCGAAGGCGACGGGCGCGCGTCGAGCACCGCGCCGAACGTTTTGAGAAAACTCCGCCAGCCGGAAGCGGCGCGGCTCGGCAAACCGATCGCCACCTCATCGCCGACGTCGTCGAGCGTCGGCAGCGCGCGGACGCGTTCGAGCAAGCGGACGGCCGTGGCCGGGCCAATGCCGACTTGGAGCGAGAGCACGCGCATCCAGGCGACTTCATCGTCCTTGTTGACCGTGATGCGCAAAAACGACAGCGCGTCCTTGATGTGCGCGCGGTCGAAGAATTTCATGCCGCCGCGGTAGTCGTACGGGATGCCGCGCTTCATCAATTCGAATTCGAGCGCTTGCGAATGGAAGGTCGCGCGGAAGAGTACGGCGACTTCGTCGAAGGGCGTGCCCTCGTCATGGAGTTCCAGGATGCGCTGGGCGATGAATTCCGCTTCCTGCGCGCCGGAGACGGCGTTCACGACGGAAGGCTTGGCGAACGAAGGCTTCACGCTCTTGAGCGCCTTCGGGAATTGCTCGATGTTCTTCGAAATCACGTCGTTGGCCAGCTCGAGGATTTCCGGCGTCGAGCGGTAGTTGGTTTCGAGACGAAAGGTTTTCGTGTTGGGGAACAGTTTCGGAAACGCCAAAATATTGCGGATGTCGGCGCCGCGGAACGAATAAATGGATTGCGCGTCGTCGCCGACCACGACCACGTTGCCGTGCACGGTCGCGAGCCGGCAGACGATCTCGGCTTGCACGCGGTTGGTGTCCTGATACTCGTCGACCAGGATGTAGCGGAACTGTTCCGCGTACCGCAGCCGCGACGCTTCGTCCTCGCGCAGCAGCTTGGCGGTCAGGAGCAAGAGATCGTCGAAATCGACCGCGTTCGAGGCGCGCTTCTTGGACATGTAGCGCGCGATCACGTCTTCGATGGCGGAGAGCTGATCGCGGAAAACGGGGTGCTTGGCTTCGACGACGTCCGGCACGGAAACGCCGGCATTGAAGGAAAAGGAGGCGAGGCTAAGCAGGACGGCCGGCGACGGAAAGCGCTTGGCTTTCGTATCGACGCCGATCTCGCGCACGCAGGCTTTCATCAAGTCTCTCGCGTCTTCCGCGTCCAAAATCGTGAAGCCCTCGCGCAAGCCGACGCGCGTTCCCCGCTCCCTCAAAATTCGATGGCAGACGTGGTGGAACGTGCCGCCCCAGAGGCGCGAGGGTTCCGCGCCGATCAGCTCGGCCACGCGTTCGCGCATTTCGCGCGCGGCTTTGTTGGTAAACGTTAAAAGCAGAATCTGCTCGGGCGCGACGCCTTTTTCCAAAAGATAGGCCACGCGATAGACGATCGTGCGCGTCTTGCCGGAACCGGCGCCGGCCAAGACCAGGCACGGCCCGTCGCCGTTCACGACGACGTCGAGCTGCTCCTCGTTCAATTCCGCCGCGTAGTCGATGCGGAATTCGGGCGCGCCGCCGGATTTCTTGAGGACGTACGTCTTCATGCCTCGCAGTCTAGCGGTCGGACGGCGAACAAGGCAAATAAAAACGGCGGGAACCACCATTCCTGCCGCAGAGTCACTCTTCGCCGACGAGCTGTTTGTACTCCGTATGAAGGACCTTGGTAATCGCTTGGCGCTGCGCTGCGTTCGGCTTGCCATCCCCTTTGGCCCAGCCGTCCACATCGCGATCACGCCCATGCGGCAATCCTGCCGCGCGGGCAATCGGCCAGCGCATGGCCGGCGTCACTCCGAGCATGACGCCGATCATTTGGACGAAGTGGTCTTCGTCATCAGCAGGCCGCAGCTCTCTGAATACGCTGCGAAGCCGTGCTACAAGGTCGTCTCTCGTCCGGCTCTTCTCTCCGCGCTTCTCCATGGTCTCGATCTCCTCCAGGTGGGGAAGGTCTCGTCGTCACAACCGCCGGGGAGCGGCAACGAGGACCCTACGCAGAATGCGATTTTTCGTCAAGCCACGTCGGTCGCGCTTTGCGTGGCAAGGGATAAAGAAAAAACCCCGATGAGATCGGGGCGTCAGACGTTCTGGAAATAGCCGCGGATGATGGCGACGACTTCGCCGCAGGCGTCGGGCAGGTCGCGGCCGGCGCCCCAGCCCTTGATCGCCCGGTAGTCTTCCTTCCGGGCGCTGCGCAGCGTGACGACCACCCGCTTATCGAGGTCGATCGCGTTGCGGACGATGTCGCTGAAGCCGCGGTCGGAGCCGTCCCAGGCGTCGATCTGGCGAATGAGATCTTCCTTGAGCCGCTTGAGCGCCTCGGCGTCCATGGCTAAGGCCCTTTCAACAGGTCCGCGAAGTGCGTGCGGAGCATGCGGACGGCCTTGCGCCGCATGAGCGGGGCGGGGCTGACCGCGCCGCAGGCCCAGTTCGCGAAGAGGGTCATCTCGCCCTGCATGTACGTGCCGACGACGATCCCGCAGAGCGCGGTGTAGTGCTTCTTCTCGGGATCCGGAAGATCAAGCACGGCGGCGATCAGTTTGGAAAAATCGTCCGGACATTCGGCCGGACGGCCTTCCTCGAGCGCGTAACGGAGCTTCTGCGTCAGGTCGAGACTGCGTTCGGCCATGCCGAACCTCCTTTATCCGCGCTTGCGGACGGAAATGAGCTGCGGTCGCGTGCGCGACATTGTGGAGATTACGTACGTCAGGCCGCCTTCGTCAAGCGCGTCGCCCACCTTGGGACGCTTGCCGAATTTTTCCATGACGAAGTCGCCGACCGTGCCATCGTGCGCGATCGCGGTGTTGAAGAAGTGGTTGACCTTGGCGATCTCCGTGCCCTCGCTGACCAGGATCTCGGTTTTCGAGACGCGCTTGATCGTTTCCGGCCGCACGTCCTTCTCGTCGGTGATCTCGCCGACCAATTCCTCCAGCACGTCTTCGAGCGTGACGACGCCGACCAGCTTCCCGTCGGCGTCTTCGACAATCGCGAGGTGCTGTTCCTTTTTCTGGAACAGCGGCAAAAGATCGTCGGCCGGCAGGTCGTTCCGGACGCGTATCGCTTCCTGCAGGAAGTCGATCGGCTTGGCTTGGAATTCGTCGCGCGCGACGGCCGAAATCAGGTCGCGGGTCAGCACGACGCCGAGCACTTGTTCGGCCGTTTCGCCGGTGACCGGCACGCGCGAATGCCGCAGCTCGAGCACGCGCTGGCGCTGCTCGCCGAGCGGAATGTCGCCGGGAATCGTCTCGACGCGTTCGACGAGCGTCATCATGTCGTCGGCGGTGATGTCGTTCAGCTGGAAGACGCGCCGGATGATCGACGACTCGTCGTGCTCGATCGCGCCGGCTTCATGGCCGAGCTGCGCCATGATCTTGATCTCTTCTTCCGAGACTTTGGCCTTGAAGGCCGGCTGGCGGTGGAACGGTTTGACCAGTCGGTCGATCAGCCAGAGGATCGGCTTGAAGACCCGCGTCAACAGCAGGACCGGCGGCGCGACCAGAGGCGCGATCCGGTCGGCGTGCGCTTCGCCCAGCGTCTTCGGAATGAGTTCGGACGCGACGATGATCGCCAGCGTGAAGACGGCGAAGAAGAGGCCGAGCATCGTCGAATTGAACACGTGGTGCGCGGCGGTGCCGACCAGGGCCGAGCCGACGATCGTGGCGACGTTGTTGACGATCACGATCGTGCCGATCGCCGAAGTCATGTCTTCCTTGACGCGCACGAGCGCCTTGGCGCCGCGGCGCTTGGCCTGCAGCATGGCGCGGACCCGCGAGTACGGAACGCTGAAGAGCGCCGCTTCGGTGCCGGAAGCGAGCGCGGCGACGGCCATGACGATGAGGACGGTGGAAAACAAGGCGAGCATGTCAGCGCAGGTATTTCGCTTTATTGGCGCTTTGTTCTTGAAGCGTTTTCGCGTAGTGCACGTTCCCCTCTTTGTCGGTCAGGAAATACCAGTACGGATTGCTCTTGGGGCGGATGGCGGCCACGAGCGCGGACAAGCCCGGGTTGCCGATCGGTCCCGGCGGCAGGCCTTTGTACTTGTAAGTGTTCCAAGGATTGTCGACTTTCGTGTCCTGATACGTGACCGAAGGCGTCGAATGGCCGGTGATGTAGTTGACCGTCGAATCCGCTTCCAGGCCTCCTCCGCTGTCGATGCGCTTCCAGAAAATATCCGAAACCATCGCGCGATCCGCGTCGCCGCGCACTTCGCGCTCGATGATCGAGGCGACGATCACGATATCGCGGACGGAACGATGCTTCGCGGCGATTTCCGCGCGGAGGTCCGGCGTCAGCTTGGCTTCGAAGTTGTCGAGCATGCGCCGCACGAGCGCCTTGGCGCCGCCGTCCGAAAAAATGCGATAGGTGTCGGGGAAGAGATAGCCCTCGAGCGAGGCGTTGGCCGGCTTATCCTGGAGCGCCGGATACGAAGCGGCCCAATCGGGCAGAGAACCCGGCTTCGCGAACTTCGCGCTCTCACCCGCTTCGGCGAAGAATTCTTTTTTCGAAGCGATGCCTTGCCGTTCCAGCGCGTCGGCCATGTCGTCGAGCGTCCAGCCTTCGAGGATCGTGACTTCGCGCTCGTCGGAGATCGGTTTTCCGCCGGCCAGCGCTTTTTCGATCTCGCTCGTCTTCATCGACGGCGAAAGCTCGTAGCTGCCGGCCATGAATTTCGGCTGGTCGTGCCGGAGCCAGACGGTGAACAGAAAGTAGTTCTTGCTGCGGATCAGCCCGGCCTTCAAGAGGCCCTCGGAAATCGTGCGCGCGCCGTCGCCTTTGTTGATGACGTAGAGCGTCGTGGAGGTCGCGTGCGACACCGGCCGGTCGGAACGCAAAAACAGGACTCCGCCGAGTCCGAAGGCGATCAACACGCCGGCAAGCAGGGCTTTCATGTCAGAGATACTTCTTCATTTTTTTTCTTTCGAGCGCCTCGACGAGCCGTTTGACGTCCTGGGCGCGCTCCTTCGGGCAGACCAGAATGACGTCTTCCGTTTCGAGCACGATCATGTCCTTGAGGCCGGCGGTGGCGATGAGTTTGCCGGTGAAGCTGTACAGCAAGTTGCCGCTCGACTCGTGGCCGAGATGCTTGCCGCGCGTGACGTTCGCGTCCGGCTTGCCGGAGAGAACGTCGTGGACGGCGCGCCAATGGCCGACGTCGGCCCAGCCGAAATCCGCCGGCACGACCAGCATCTTCTTTTCCTTTTCGAGCAGGCCGTAGTCGATCGAGATCGGCATCATGGCTTCGAAGGCGCGAGAGAGCGTCTTCGCGTAGCGCGGCTTGTCGCACGCCTTGCGGATCGATTCCAGCCGTTTCCAGATTTTCGGCAAGTGCGCGCGAAAAGCGGCCATCAGCGTCTCCGCCTGCGCCACGATCAGCGTCGGATTCCAAAGATACTCCCACTGCGCGACGTAGATCTTGGCCGTGGCGAGATCCGGCTTCTCGCGGAAGCCTTCGACCTCGAAGACGTCGTCATGTCCGCCGGGACGCGCGAAACGCATCGGCTGAGAACCCATTTTGATGTAGCCGTAGCCCGTTTCCGGATAGGCCGGGCGGATGCCGATGAGCGCCAGGCGCCCGGTCTTGCGGGCGGTTTTTTCCGCCACGCGGATCACGCGCCAATATTCTTTTTCGTTCTTCACGAACGCGTCGGAGTTGATGGTCGCGATGGTCGCGTGGGGATCGCGAGCGAGCGCGACGGCGGCGCCGAAGCCCACGGCCGCGGCCGTATCGCGCTTCATCGGTTCGACCAGCAGGTTCCGATCGGGAAGTTCGGGCAGGTCCCGGCGGATGAGTTCCGCTTGCGCGGCGTTCGTCACGACCAGGATGCGCGAAGCGGGCAGGCCTTGGCGGAGCCGCTTCCACGTCGAACGCAGCAACGTGTCCGCGCCCAAGATGGGCTGGAGCTGTTTCGGCGTTTTTTTTCTGGAAACCGGCCACAAGCGCGTGCCGCTTCCGCCGGCGAGCAGGATCGCGTAAAGGCTCATGCGTCGCGCTTCTTGTATTTCCGGAAGACGGGAAGCAATTCGAGATACGGCTCGACGCCTTTCTTGATCGGCGCCGCCAAGCGGGCGGACAGGTAGCCGACCGCCAGGCCGCCGAGGATGTCGGAGGGATAGTGCACGCCGGCCGCAATGCGCGAGAGACCGACCGCCGCGGCGAGGACCAGAAGCAGCCAGCCCCATTTCTTGTTATGCAGCCAGATGCCGAAGGCCATCGCGAAAGCGACGCTGGCGTGGCCGGACGGAAATGATTTTTCGAGCGGCGATTTTTCGATCAGCTTGACGACGTTCGGCAAGGTCACGAACGGTCTCGGCCGAAACCAGAGGAAGCCGATGACGATCTCGACGATCAACGCCAGCACGCTTCCGATGACGACGTGGAACAGGTTCTCGACGCGGCCCTCGAAGTGGTCGGTCTTCCAGGAAACGGCGACATACGCCAGGACCAAGGCAACCATCACGATGATCAGTTTGTTCGCGCCGAAAATGAAAACGGCGTCGAGGGCGACATTGCGTCCCGCGAGCCCGTTCAACAGCCTGAAGATCCGAACGTCCAAGGTCATGGACATGCCGACATCATAGCCGCGGAACGGCCTTTTGAAAAGGCTCAGCCGCGGCCGAGCAGCAGGCAGCCCAGGAAGACGGCGATCGCGGCGGCGACGATCGTGCCGCCCGCCGCCAGGTCGAGCGCGTAGGACAGGAAGAAGCCGGTCACGACCGCGACGAGCGAAAGCGCCACGGACAGCAGATGCGTTTTTTTGAAGCCGAGACCGAAGCGCGCGGCGGAGAGCACCGGCACGACCATCAAGGCGCCGACCAAGAGCGCGCCGACGATGCGGAGCGACAGGGCGATCGTCAAGCCGGCCAGCACGGCCAAGAGCGCGTTGAAAACGCCGCCGCGCAAGCCGCCCGCCGCCGCCAACTCCTCGTCGAGGCCGATCAGGAAAAATTCCTTGTAGCACGCGATGATCACGAGGAGCACGAGCGCCCCGAGCGCGAGCACGGTCGCGACGTCGGCCCGCGAGACGGTCGTCACGCTGCCGAACAGGTAGGAAAAGAGGCCGGCGTTGAACCCATGCGCGACGCCGATCAGGATGACGGCCAAGGCCAAGCTGCCCGAAAGCACGAGCGCGAGCACCGATTCGCCGAACAAGCCGCCCTTGGCCCGCAGCCGCTCGATCAGAAGCGCGGCCAAGATCGCCAGCGCGATGGCCGCGGCGATCGGATTGAAGCCGAGGAGCAGGCCGAGCGCCACGCCGGCCAGCGAAACGTGCGCGAGCGTGTCGGCCAGGAACGATTGGCGGCGCACGACCAAAAAGATGCCGATCGTCGGCGCGATGACCGCCACGGCCAGCGCGGCGACGAATCCGCGCACCAGGAAATCGTAGTGGAAAATCGAAAAAAGCATATCAGTGCGAATGATGTTCGTGTTCGACGAGCTTCATCTCGCGGCCGTAGAGCTGCACCAGGAAATCTTCTTTCAGGTATTCGCCGGGCCGTCCGTGGCAGACCATCTCGTGATTGAGGCACAGAACCGACGTGGTCTCGCGCGAGACGAACTCGACGTCGTGCGTCACGAAGACGATCGTCATGCCGAGCTCGCGATTCGCTTTCGCCAGGAATTCGCGGAAGACGTTCTGCGCGGCCGCGTCGACGCCGACAGTCGGCTCGTCGAGCACCAGGATGCGCGGCTTGGCGGCCAGGGCGCGGGCGATGTACGCGCGCTGCCGTTCGCCGCCCGAGAGCGCGCCGATCTTCCGTTTCGCGTAGGCGTCGACGCCGAGCGTGCGCATCGCGTCCCGCACGGCGGTTTCATCCTCCTTCGTCCAGAAGCGGAACAGCCCGCGCCGCGGCGTGCGGCCGCTTTCGACGATCTCGCGGACCGTGGCCGGAAAATCCGCGGCGTTGCCGGAGACGCGCTGCGGCACGTAACCAACGTCGGCGCGCGCGCGCGGATCGGACGACGGCCGGCCGAAGATGCGGATCTCCCCCGCCGCCGGCTTGAGCAGTCCGAGCAGGAGCTTCACGAGCGTGGTCTTGCCGCCGCCGTTCGGTCCGATGACCGCCAAATACTCCCCGCTTTTCAGCGCGAAATCGACGTCCTTGAGCACGTCGGCGCCTCCGTAGGAGAAGGTCAGGTTGTGGGCCTCGATGGCGAAAGGCGGATTCATGAGCAGGTTAAAGCGGATCGGAGCGCCTCAAGATTCTGACGCATGAGCGAGAGATAGTCTTTCCCGGCGGCCAGCTCGTCCGGCGTCAAGCCTTCGACGGGATCGAAGACGGAGGTCGTCACGCCGATTTCTTGCGCGATGGTCTGCGCGAGCTTCGGACTCACGAGCGTTTCAAAAAAGATCGTCTTTGCATGTCCGGCCTTGGCCAAGGCCGCAACTTCTGCCATCCGCTTCGGCGAAGGCTCCTCGTCCGGCGAGAGTCCGGCGATCGGGATGATCGTCAACTGATAATGTTCCGCCATGTAGCCGAGCGCGTCGTGCGACGCCACGACGGTTCGCGTCGCGCAGCTCGCCAAACCCTTGTGATACGACTCGTCGAGCGCGTCCAGCTGCGCGATGTACGCGGTCGCGTTGGCGCGATACGTCTCCGCGTGCGCGGGATCCGCCGCGACGAACGCGCCCAGGATCATGCCGACGATCTGTTCGGCAAAATCCGGAACGAGCCAGACATGCGGATCTTTTCCGATCGAAGGGAACGCGTCTTGGACGCGCATCACGCGGACGCCCGAGGCGCGCAGATCGGGCACGACGCGGTCGAGCCAAGCGTCGACGCCGCCGTTCATCAGCACGACCTGCGCGTCATGCGCCGCCACGAGATCCTGCGGCGTCGGTTCGTAGTCATGCGGTTCCCCGCCGGGCGGCACCAGCACTTTCACGTCGACCAGGTTTCCGCCGACGTGCGAAGCGAAATCGCCCAACGGATAAAAGGTGGCGACGACGCGCAAGGCCGAGGCCGTGGCGGCCGGCGCTTTTCGAAGCGAGAGCGCGCGCCAGCCGACGAGGCCGGCCGCGGCCGCGAGCAGCGCGAGGAAGAGAAGGGATCGTTTCATACCTCCCCAGTATTTGCGACATTGTCGCATTTGTCAACCCGCCTTTTCCACCGCGCGACGCATCGGCAGATCGGCGGCGATCCAGGCCGGCTTGTCGTTCTTGGTGAAATCGATCTCGTCGGTTTCCGTCTTTTCGTAGCCGGGCTTCAGGGCGGTCAGATAATAGACGCCCGCGCCGACGTTGAAATGGTAACGGCCCTGCGCGTCGGCCAGCTGCGTTTCAAGCACCTTGTGATAGGGCAGCGAAAGCACGCGCACGACCGCGCCGGCAATCGGCTTGCGCGTGTCGATGTCATGCACGACACCTTGCGATTTGGGCTTCGGCGGTTCGGAAAAGCGCTTGAACAGCTGATAGAAAAACAGCTGGATCAGGAAGAGGAGCAGCATCGGCACCGACGGCGTGACGGCCAGCGCGAGCGCGGCGAGGCTGGGGCCGACCAGCGCGAAGGCTTTACGCAGCGATTTCTTGTTGCGTTCCGTGAGCAGGTCGCGGGCCTCCGTCAGCGGCGCTTGGGCGGGATCGAGCGGCACGTTGACCGTCAGCGCTTGGCCGCTGCCGTCGGCGTGCAGGATCGTGCCGTGATAGAGGTCGGTATACAGTCCGACTTCGGCGGTGCCCTGAAGCGCGGCCGAAGGGAAAATGAAACCCGGTTTCACGACCTCCAGCCGGTAGTCCCCCATCCGTGGGGCGAAGGCGAAACGGCCATCTTTATCGGTGACCTTGGTCGCGGCGGCCCGGTTGGTCCGCGTGTCGATCAAGCGGACGGTGGCGAGATCGATCGGCACGCGCGTGTCCGAGCGGAACACGACGCCCCACTGCCGGTTCTTGCGGCCGGCGAAGAGCAGGAAAGGCTGCGTGAAGAGCACGAAGGCGAACTGACCGGCGCTGCCGAGCGGCAAAGCGCCCGAAGCGGCCGCGATCAAACTGGCCAGGGCGCCGAGCGCGGCGGCCGGCGCGATGAGCATGCGGTTCGCGGCCTGCACGTCCGGACGCATGGCCGCCTGGCGCGCGAGCGCGGCGGTTTCCTGGGCGGTGCCGAAGGCCGTCGCGATCTGTTCCTGCGTCGGAAGGTACTGCGTGAGGGTCGCGAACGTCGAAACGCCGCTGGCGCCGCGTTCAGAACCCAAGATGCCGGTGTCGGTCAGGAGGTGCGGTCCGGCCGCGAGTTCGCCCGTCGGCGTCTCAAGCTCGAAGGACACTTCGTAGCTTTCGCAGTCGTGATCGCACAGGCTCCCGTCCTTGTGCTTGGCGTGATAAAGGTACGGCACGCCGTGCGGCAGCATGTTGTAGGGCACGTTCTGCATGTAGACGATCCCCTTCTGCGCGCCATCGCGGGTGATGCCGCCATCCGAGATCATCTTGGCGTCGTCCGCACCGAGCACCAGCCCCGCATGCGGCGCGTCGGGGTACTTGCTGTTCTGCTCGAAATACAACTCGATCGCGCTGTGGATCGCGGAGATATCGGACACGCGGCGAGTGTCGCGCGCCCGCGCGCGGACGTACTGGTACGACGTCGAAGCCGTCACCGCCAAGAGGCCGATGATCGAGACGGTCACGAGCAGTTCGACGAGGGTAAAGCCTCTCTTCATGGCTTCGGAGTCTTGTGAGGGTAGGCACAGAAACGGGCGACGGGGCATTTCCAGCAGCGCGGGCGTCCCGGGATGCAGATCGTGCGGCCGAATTGGACGAACACGCGATTGACGTGGAGCCACAGGTCTTTCGGGATCAGGCGCATGAGCGCGAGCTCCGTCTTGAGCGGATCCTTCGTTCGCGTCCAGCCGAGGCGATTCGCGATGCGATGCACGTGCGTGTCGACCGCGATCGCGGGCTTTTTAAAAGCATAACACAAAACGCAGTTAGCCGTTTTGCGGCCGACGCCCGGCAACGCGATCAGTGTCCCCGTGGTGTCAGGCACTTTGCCTTGGTGATCGCGCAGCAATGCCTCCGCGATCCCCTTCATGGATTTGGCTTTGGCGCGATACAAACCGATTTCCTTGATCGTGTCGGCGATTTCGGGGACGGAGGCTTTGGTCAACGAGACGAGCGTCGGAAATTTTTTCCGCAACTTCGGATAGACCTTCAAGACCTGCTCGTCGCGCGTGCGCGCCGACAAGACGGTCGCCAAAAGCACATCCTCAGCGCGATCAAGTTCGACCGCGCCCTTGCCGGGAAAATCCCGTTTCAAAATTTCGATCACTTTGCGGATCGCGGCGGTCGTTGGCATACGGGACAATAATGCGCGCCGCGCTGGGCAACCCACATCTTCTTTAAAGGCGCGCCGCAGCGGCGGCACGGTTTTCCGTCGCGCCCATAGGCCCAGAGATGCGGCACGTTTTCGCCTTTTTCGCCGTACAGATCGCGGAAATTGTCGGCCGATGTGCCGAGGCGCTTCACCGACGCCCTCATCGATTTCAGCGCGCCTTCGTAGACGTCTTTCAATTCTTTTTCGGAAAGCGAGCCGACCGTGCGCTCCGGATGCACCTTGGCGTACCAGCAGGCTTCATCGGCGTAGATGTTGCCGATGCCGGCGATGCAGGTCTGCTCCATCAAAAGCGGTTTGATTTTTTTGCTCGGCCGTCCGGTCACGCACATCTTGAAACGCGCGAACGTGAACGACGGATCGAGCGGCTCGGGGCCGTACCCTTCTTTGTCGAAAATCGTTTTTTCGAGATCGGCGGTCTTCACGAGTTTCAGGAATCCGAATTTGCGCACGTCGTCGAACCACAGCTGTTCCTTCTTATCGAGACGAAATACGACATGGACGTGCTTCGAAGGTACGACCGTTTCCTTTTTCAAAAGATACGAGCCGGTCATTTTCAGATGCGTGACGATCGTCCAGCCGTTCGAGAGATGGAGCAACAGCAATTTCGCGCGGCGGCCAAAGGCCTTGAACTTCGCGCCAATCGCCGCTTTCACCAGCGCGGAGGGCGACGGCTGAATCTTCCTGCCGAAGCGGACTTCGACGCCCAAAATCCTGCGCCCGACCAGCGCTTTTTCCATCTGACGGCGGAGCGTTTCGACTTCGGGAAGTTCGGGCATGCGAGGCCAGTGTAAAAGAAAAGACGGCCTTGGAGAAGGCCGCTCTGAGAATGATCAGATATCGAGGAGCTTGACCTGATAGGTCAGGAAGGGGCAAACAAGCTCGCCGGAAGGAGGCGCGAGGCGGTATTGCGCTTCGCGACCTGTTTCCCGGATGCGCCGCACCGCCTCGATCGCGGCGGAAAACGCCACGACCGCGTCGAGCGCCCCGTCCGTCGTGAACTGCGCCAGGACGCAGGGGGCGCCGTTCGAGAGCGACGTGGCGACGGCCGTGTAGACCGTCATATAGATCTTGTCCGGCGCGAACGGTTCGAGCAGTTGCTCGTAGCGAGCATTCTCTTCGGGCGACCAGTCAACCCGGTGCTCCCGACGCGCGGTCGCGACATCGCAGCGCGCCTGCGCGATGGCGTTCTCGATGTCGCGCCCATAGGCCGCGACCGCCTTCCTCCGCGCGGCGTCGGCCAGCTCGTTCTCGTGCTCCTGATCGTTCGGATGCATGGATTCCTCCCCCGCCAGCCTCCGCCGATCGCCGCAATTTGTCAACCCCCATGTGTTAGAATGAAGTCCGTATGCGCGCCGCCGAGTTCGAATACGACCTGCCCGAAAGGCTGATCGCCCAGAAACCCGCTTCGCCGCGCGAGTCGGCCCGGCTTTTGGTGTTGGATCGGATGAAGGATGCGCTCCGGCACCGGCACGTGCGGGATCTTCCCGAGTTTTTGGAAAAGGGCGACGTGCTCGTCGTGAACGTCAGCAAAGTCTTCAAAGCGCGTCTGACCGGAAAGCTGAACGATGCGCGAAAGACGAAGGTCGAGCTGTTCCTCGTCCGTCCCGAAGGGAAATTCTGGCGCGCGCTGGCGAAACCGGGACGCAAACTGGCGCATGGCTCGCTGATCAAGATCGCCTCTGGCTTCGTCGCGAGGGTCGAGTGGAAAGACGCGGACGGGTCGATCCTGGTGGATTTCGGACTGAAGAAAGACGAAGTGATCCGGCTCGCCGACGCGCACGGCGAAGTGCCGCTGCCGCCCTACATCACCCGCAAGCCCAAAACGCCGGCGGAATACCAGACGGTCTACGCGCGGCATGTCGGTTCCGTCGCCGCGCCGACGGCCGGCTTCCATCTGACGAAACCGTTGATTGCCAAATTGAAAAAGAAGGGCGTGATCTTTTTGGAAGTCACGCTGCACGTCGGCCTCGGCACCTTCCTGCCGATTCGCGCCGACGACCTCGAGGAGCACACGATGCATGCCGAGTGGGTCGAGATTCCCACCAAGACGGTTAAGGAAATTTTGAAAGCGAAGATCGAGAAGCGCCGCGTGATCGCCATCGGCACCACGACCGCTCGCGCGCTCGAGGGCGCGGTCCAGCAATGCGGCGGCGAGCTTTGCGCCTGGCACGGCGACGTGAATCTCTTCATCCGTCCCGGTTTCACATTCCGCGTCATCGACGCGCTCATGACGAATTTCCATCTGCCGAAATCGACGCTGCTCGTGCTCGTTTCGGCGCTGGCGGGGCGCCCGAAAATCCTCAAGGCGTACAAGGAAGCCGTCAAGAAAAAATACCGCTTCTACAGCTACGGCGACGCGATGCTGATCCTCTAGAGGTTGACCGCCCGCCGCCCGGATGCTCCAATGGGTTCAGCACCTTGAAAGGAGGCGCCCGTGTCGCAAGACGATGATGATCTGAAAAGCGTCTCCGAGGCCATGGCCGAGTGGGACAATCTTTTGCCGCCGAATCACGGCGGTCGCACGCTCGTGGCCGGACTCCACGCCCTGGAAAGCGGCGAACTCGAACACGCGCCGCTCGAGGGTTCGGACGAAACGGTCGGCGCGACCTGGCTCTCGATCCTGTCTCTCGGAACCGTCGCGAACGGCGCGCTCAAGTATTTCATCTATCCCGCCGCGGAAACGAATGAAGACTTGCTCCATCGCGATACGCTCTTGACCGCGATCGAGGACCGGCCCGAGTCCGAAAGCGATCCGATGGCGGTCGTGGCCGAAACGGTTCCGCCTTCGACCACGCTCGCACTCGCCTACTTCGGCCTGTATCAAGGCGCACGCGCGATCGGCGTCGCTTGGAACCGGCGTTACGATCGCAGGACGGCGATCGGCCGCCTCAAGCTGGTGATCCGCCGCATCCGCGAAAACGAGGCGGCGGCCGCGAAAGGCGGGAGCTGATTCCCATCTGAACCGCTTCGGCGGTTTTTTCGTTTGACGCGCCGGATCCCGCGTGGTGAGCTGCGTGCAGCCCTTTTCCGGAGGTTCCCATGGAAAGGATGACGCCAGAAGCGCTCGCGCTGTACGCGAACATCGTGTTCGCCGGCGAGCGCGAGCTCGTGAAGTTCAATCTCGTCTATGAGGTGCATAACGGCCTCCTGATCGCCGAGGTGCTCGAGGGCGACGCCGACGCGGCCACGTCCGAACGGCACATGCTCGCCGCCGCCTTCGCCTGCGCGATGGTCGGAGGCGGCCCGCGCATGCTGGCGAAAGTCTTCGAGATCGCCGCCGATCCCGACGCCACGATGATGGCCCTCGCGGAACGGATCGACGCCCTGCCGATCGTGATCTCGATGGAGGAGAAGGGCGAGCTGCAGATCCAGCAGCGACCGCCCGTCATCGCCGCGGCCTTCGTCGCGGCGCAAGATCCGGACGGCAAGCCTTCCTACCTGCTCTATCGCCATCCCGAAGTCGACCGCGACCGCGCCATCATCATCCTGAAGGCGGTCCTGCGCGCGGCCGGCAACGCCGCGCTCGAAGCCGATACGCGCAAGTTCAGCGGAAACTAAACCGCCTCGCGAACCGAGGCGGGTTTTTTATTCGACGATCCAGTCCTTCTTGAAGTCGAGGAAACGGTCTTCGAGGATCGCTTTGCGCATTTCGCGCATCAGGTTCAGCAGGAAGTGCAGATTGTGGAGCGTGCCAAGGCGGAAATAGGCGAGCTCCTCCGCCAGGAACAGATGGCGCAGGTACGCGCGCGTGTAGTGCTTGCACGTGAAGCAGGCGCATTCCTCGTCGATCGGACGCGTGTCGAGCTCGTGCGCTTTGTTGCCGATCTCGATGCGGTATTTTTTGGAACGCCCGGCCTTGCGGTTGAAAAGCGCGCCGTTGCGCGCGACGCGCGTCGGCGAAACGCAATCGAACATGTCGGCTCCCCCTTCGACCACGTCGAAGAGATCTTCGGGCGAAAGGCCGACGCCCATCGTGTAGCGCGCTTTGTCCTCCGGCATCAGATCCTCGATCCAGCCGAGGATCTCGCGCGTTTTTTCCATATTGTAGCCGACCGACTCGCCGCCGATCGCGAAACCATCGAAGCCGCGCGAGGCGATGAACTCCGCCGAAGCGCGACGCAGATCTTTATGCACGCCGCCCTGCACGATGCCAAAGAGCTGCTGCGTGAACGTCGGCGCGTCTTTTTTATCCTTGAACGCTTCGAGGCAGCGGTCCGCCCAGCGATGCGTGCGCTCCATCGCCGCGCGCGCCTCTTCCTCGGAAGCGCTGTCGGACGTGCATTGGTCGAATGCCATGATCACGTCCGCGCCGAGCTTCTGCTGGATCCGAATCGCCTCTTCCGGCGTGAAGCGATGACTCGAACCGTCGAGATGCGACTTGAAGGTGACGCCGTCCTCGTCGATCTTCACGAGATTGCCGTGCGCGGATTTCTTCGCGCCCAAAGAAAAAACTTGATAACCGCCCGAATCCGTCAAAATCGCGCGGTTCCAATTTTGAAAGGCATGGACGCCGCCGAGCGCTTTGATCGCGTCCTCCCCCGGCCGCAAGTGCAAGTGATACGTATTATTCAAAATGATCTGCGCGCCCAACATTTCCATGTCGGCCGCGTCGAGCGCCTTGACCGTCGCCTGCGTGCCGACCGGCATGAAGACCGGCGTCTCGACGTCGCCATGCGCGGTATGCAAAATGCCCGCGCGGGCGCGCGAGTTTTTATCTTGGTGCTGGAGCGTGAAATTCTTCATGACGTTCGAGAAGTGAAATGCCACTGCAAGCATTCGGCGCATTGATAGACATTCAAGTCCACGCCGTTCTTTTCTTCGGCGTAGGCCTTGGCCTCGAGCGCCTGGCGCTCGGTCTCATAGGCTTTCTTGGCCGAGGAACACTGGTTCCGACTCATGTCCGGCCTGAGCGGCTGAAATCGCATAACGACCCATCTTGGACCAAAAAACGTCCGCGGTCAAGACACGTCATTCGCGAATGACGTGTCAAGTCTTGAAACCGATCTCCTCCTTTTTTGAAGGCGGCTCCGCCAAAAGCTGCCGAATGGCGTCGAAGACGATCTTGAACTGCTTGTCGTAGCGCTGTTCCAAGACCTCAAGTTTTAAACGAAGATCTGCATTCTCCGCCAGGAATTCGCGCAGCTTGGTAAACGTGCGAATGATCTGAATGTTGACCAAGATGGCCCTTGGACTGTTCAAAACGCTCGAAAGCATGGCGACGCCCTGCTCAGTGAAGGCGAGTGGCAATTTACGAAGACCGCCCCAACTTGAAGTCACAAATTGTGACTTCAAGTTTTTAAGCTCATCTTGATGCAATTTAAACATAAAATCCTCTGGGAAACGCTCCGCATGGCGCTTCACAGCTTGATTCAACACTTTCGTGGAAACGCCATACAAATCGGCCAAATCGCGGTCGAACATGACCTTCCGGCCGCGAAATACGTGGATCTTCTCCGCAATGCGTTCTGCCGGGACGATGCCATATTGTTCCATATGGCGCGGTCCTAGCAGAACGCGCGTCATTCATGCAAGAGATTCAAAAAACCGGCCACGATCACATCGCGCGGTCGAAGCTCGTTTTTTCATGTATACTTGCATGACTATGCCTAGCACTTCTTTCGACTTCCCTAGCGCCATTTTTTTCAGCATCGCTTGGCCTTTCTTGAAAATACTTCTTATCTTGTTGGTATTTGCCATGGTGCTCGGCCTCCTTACCGGGATTTTTACTTACGGACAGCCGATCCGAAAGGAAAAAAAATCAGGCGGCATGGATGACGCGATCATGCTAGGCATGATCATCTCGCATGCGTTGATCGACTTCATCCTGGGAAAATTCCGCAGGGGGAAGGGCGGCGACGGCGGGTGGCTCGATAATCAAAA
Organism: uncultured Gammaproteobacteria bacterium; assembly: GCA_964404275.1. Classification (GTDB taxonomy): domain Bacteria; phylum Patescibacteriota; class Patescibacteriia; order SG8-24; family DYFX01; genus DYFX01. The sequence continues at coordinate 91,325 of CAYOJH010000001.1, forward strand.
AATCCTTGCAATGATGCGAGGCATGCATCCGAGCGAGTTTGAGAAATTCATCGCTGAAATGTTCGCGGCGCTCGGATACGAAACGGAAGTTGTCGGCGGCAAAAGCGATGGAGGCATCGATATCGAAATGACGAAAGGCGGTCGCCGTTACGTGGTGCAGTGTAAAAAATTCATCACCCGCAAGGTCAGGCCGACGGACGTGCGGGATTTCTTTGGGGCGATGATCGGTCGAAACGCAGATGGCAAGGGCTTCTTTGTCACAACGAATATTTTTACCACCGAGGCAGAGTTGTTCGCTGAAGGCAAACCGCTTGAACTCATCGACGGCCTTGAGCTGGTGAGCCTCGTCCGGCAAAACGGCATGCTTGGGAAAATACCGGCCGCGTCATCAATACCGGCAGTATCGGCTAAACGAGAATCATGCCCTGCATGCGGGGGTGTGTTAACCGAAAGGGCTAATCGCAACGATGGCAGCAAGTTTCTGGGATGCTCAAATTTTCCAAGTTGCCGCTATACGAAATCACTTTAGCGAAAAAGAGGCGGAACGCCTCTTTTTTGATTCAGACCAGCGGCCTTCCCGTCATTTCGTTCGGTTGCGGGATGTTCAGGATTCGTAGAATCGTCGGCGTGACGTCAGAGAGCATGCCGACGGGCGGGCTGAGGCTCAGGTCGCCGCCGACCATTTCCTGGGCTTCGCCGGCCATGCCTTCGAACTGGCGGCCGACGATGATGAGCGGCACGGGGTAGGTGGAGTGCTCCTTGTCGATCGCGCCGGTCTGGAGATTGACGACTTCTTCGGCGTTGCCGTGATCGGCGGTGATCAGCACCACGCCGTTTTTCGCCAGGGTCGCGTCGACGATCTTGCCGATGCACTGGTCGATGACTTCGGCCGCCTTGACGGTGGCTTTCAAATTGCCGGTGTGGCCGACCATGTCACCGTTCGCGAAGTTCGCGAGGACGACGTCGTACGTCCCGTTGTTGACCTCCTTCACGATGCGGTCGGCGATCTGCGGCGCGGACATTTCCGGCTGCTGGTCGTACGACGAGACTTTCGGCGACGGGATGATCACGCGGTCTTCGCCCGGGAACGGGTCTTCCTTCATGCCGTTCAGGAAGAACGTCACGTGCGCGTATTTTTCCGTTTCGGCGATGTGGAGCTGCTTCATGCCCGCTTCGGAGATGACGCGGGCCAAGCAGTTCGAAATCGGTTCCGGCGGAAAGGCGACTTGGACCGGCAATTCCTTTTCGTATTCCGTCATCGTGACGAACATCAGGTCGCGCATGTACGTCCGGGCGAACTTGTCGAAGGCCGGCAGGGCGAAGGCCTTGGTGATCTCGCGGGCGCGGTCCGGACGGAAATTGAAGAAGATGACGGCGTCGCCGTCTTCGATTTTCGCGACGGGTTTCCCCTTCTCCGTGATGACCGTCGGAATGAATTCCTCGTCGTAGATTTTTTTCTCGTAGGATTCCTTGATCGCCCGGAGCGGGTTGTCGCTCATGACGTCGGCCTGGCCCTCGGCCATGGCGCGATAGGCTTTCTCGACGCGGTCCCAGCGATTGTCGCGATCCATCGCGTAGAAGCGCCCGGCCAAGGTGGCGATCTTGCCGACGCCGTTCTGCTTCATGCGCGCTTGGACGGTGGTCACGAAGTCGATGCCGGCGTTAAAGGTGGTGTCGCGGCCGTCGAGAATCGCGTGCAGGTACGTTTCTTTCACGTTCTGCGCTTTGGCGAGATCGAGCAGCGCCAGAAGATGGTCGAGCGAAGCGTGCACGTTGCCGATCGACGTCAGGCCGAGCAGGTGCAGCTTCGATTTCTTTTCCTTCACGTGTGTGATCGCCTCGAGGAACACGGCGTTCTGCGCGAACTCGCCGCTCTGGATCGCGCGGTTGATGCGCGGCAGGCTCTGGTAGTAGACCTTGCCGGCGCCGATCGTCAGGTGGCCGACTTCCGAGTTGCCCATCTCGCCCCACATCAAGCCGGCCTCTTCGCCGGAAGCGAGGATCGTCATGGCCGGATAGTTCGAAGCGAGCGCGCGGATACGCGGCGTGTCGGCCATGGCGAGCGCGTTGCCCTGGTCCGGAGGCGCGACGCCCCAGCCATCGAGAATCAGCAGCACGAGGGGTTTCGGGGTTGGCATAGCTTCCAAAGTGTAGCTTCCGAAGGCCTTTTTTTCAAGCATGAAAAAAACCGCTGGATCAGCGGTTATGCGTCCCGATCGTCCCGAATGAAGATCGCGGGCTGCGTCTCGAGTAGCCGCCCGATCGTGAGCGACTTCTTGTCGTAGGCGCGGAGGTTCTCGGCGTTCAGCTTGACGCCGTGCCGCATGACCAGGCGTTCGTCGGTACCGGCCTGGGCCAGAAAGGCCGGCAGGTTGTGGATCATTTCCATCATCGGCATGCGCATTTGCGTGTGCGCTTCCGTCGCCATCTCGAGCATCTCTTCCAGCGGGAACGGCAGCTGTTCGGCCGGCGTGGCCTCGAGCATCTTCTTAATGAAGCCCTGGTCGAGCATATGCTCGAGAATCGCGAGCTTGGCCTCCATGAGCGACGAAAGCGTGACGGTCTTGCCGAGGTGATCGGCCAGCAGTCCGGGCAGCGCGGCCGCCAGCTCGCGGATGACCGGAACGGCTTGTTCGGGGATTTCGCTCATGAATGCGGCGTCGTTCTCGAGCGCCTTCCAGATCTTCTTCGCATCGGGCTTCGTTGCCATCGCAATCCTCCTCGCGCCGAGGTATATCGCGAAAACGCCGACCCGTCAAGGTCGGCGTTTCAATCGCTGAGGAGCGAGCGTCCCGTCATGTCGTCGGGCGGGCGGATGCCCATCAGGTCCAAGATCGTCGGGGCGACGTCGGCCAAGACGCCGCGCGGCAATTCGCGGTAGCCTTTGACTTCCTTGCCGGCGACGATGAACGGCACGGGATTGGCCGAGTGTTCCGTGTCGACCGCGCCGGTCGAGACGTCGATCATCGATTCGACGTTGCCGTGATCGGCGGTGATGATCAGCACGCCGTCCTTGGCGTCGATCTCCTTCCACAAGCGGCCCAGGCACTCGTCGATGGCTTCGACCGCTTTGACGGCGGCTTCGAGGTTGCCGGTATGCCCGACCATGTCGGCGTTGGCCAGGTTCATTCCGATGAACGCGTAGCGGCCGGAGCGGAGGCGCTTGATGGCCGCGTCCGTGACTTCCGGCGCTTTCATTTCCGGCGCCATGTCGTAGCGCGGGATGCGCAGTGATTCGATGCGTTCACGGTCCTCGCCGAATTGCGTGTCGGGGTAGCCGCCGTTGAAGAAGAAGGTGATGTGCGAAAACTTTTCGGATTCGGCGACGTAAAATTGCTTCATGTCCTTGAGCACGGCCGGCAGCGCGTTCTTGATTTCGCGGCCCGGAAAGGCCGTCAGGATGTACGGCAAGTCGGGACCGAAATCCGTCATGGCCACGAAGCGAATGGTTTTGGCGCGGCGGCGGCGCTTGAAGGCGCCGGGCACGCTCTTTTCGAAATCGTCGAGCAGGAAAGCCTTGGCGAGCTGGCGGGCGCGGTCGGAACGCAGGTTGAAAAAGAAGATCGCGTCGTTGTCGCGGACCGTCGCGAGCGGAACGTGATCCCGGTCGACGATCACGGTCGGCACCACGAATTCGTCCGTTTCGCCGCGGTTGTAGGCCTGAAGCAGCGCGGTCTCGGCGTTCGGCGCCGCCAAGCCCTCGCCGCTCATGATCGCATGATAGGCCAGATCGATCCGCTGCCAATTGCGATTGCGATCCATCGGATAGAAGCGGCCCATGACGCTCGCGATGCGCTCGCCTGGCTTGAGGCGCGCTTCAATCTCGTGGATCTGGGCGGGCGCGGCGAAACGCGGGCTGTCGCGGCCGTCGGTGAAGAGGTGCAGCGCGACGTCCGAAATCTTCTGGCGGCGGCAGAGCTCCAAGAGGCCATAGAGATGATCCATGCTCGCGTGCGCAGAATTGCCGGAAGAGATCAGGCCCATCAGATGCACGCGCGTGCCGTATTTCTTGACGTGCCGCAGCGCTTCGAGAAAGGCGGTGTTCTTGAAGAAAGTGCCGTCTTCGATCGCCTCGCTGATGTAGACGGCGTCCTGCTTGACGATCCGCCCCGCGCCGAGATTCATGTGGCCCGCTTCAGAATTGCCCGGCTGATGCTTGGGCAGCCCGACGTGCTGGCCGTGCGCGAAGAGCTCCGTGTGAGGATACTCCTCCCAGAGCTTCATGAGATTCGGCGTGCGGGCCATCAGGACGGCGTTGCCTTGCAGTCCGGCGGGCGCCGAACCGAAGCCGTCGCAGACGACGAGCACGATCGGCCGCGCGTTGTCGGACGGTTTAGCCGGCATTCGTCTCGTCTTCGATTTCCATCAGGCGATTGTATTTCTCGAGGCGCTCGCTGCGCGAGAGCGAACCGGTCTTGATGAACTCGGCGTTTACGGCGACGGCCAGGTCGGCGATCGTCGTGTCGGCGGTTTCGCCGGAGCGGTGCGAGACGGCGATCTTGTAGCCGCTGCGCTGAGCGAGGCGGATCGTCTCGATCGTTTCGGACAGCGTGCCGATCTGGTTGACCTTGATCAGGACCGCGTTGGCCACGCCGCGCTCGATGCCTTGGCGCAAACGATCGACGTTGGTGACGAACAGGTCGTCTCCGATCAGCGCAATCTTCTTGCCGAGCGCATCCGTCAGCATCTTCCAGCCGTGCCAGTCGTCTTCCGCCATGCCGTCTTCGATCGAGACGAAGGGCCAGCGCTTCACGTACGAAGCCCACATCTTGACCATGCCTTCATCGTCCAGCTTGCGGCCGTCGGCGCGCAATTCGTATTTCCGTTTTTTCGTGTCGAAGAATTCCGAAGCGGCCGGATCCATGCCGAAGCCCACGTCCGCGCCCAGCTTGTATCCGGCTTTCTTGACGGCCAGCGCGATCAATTCGAACGCCTGCGCGTTCTTCTTCAATTTCGGCGCGAAGCCGCCTTCGTCGCCCACGCCGGTCGGCAAGTGCTTGTCCTTGAGGATCGCTTTCAGCGCGTGGAAGATTTCGGAACCGCAGCGCACGCGCTCGCGAAATTTTTTCTGCTTCGGGATGATGATGCACTCCTGAAAATCGATGCTCCAGTTCGCGTGCACGCCGCCGTTCAGGACGTTCATCATCGGCAGCGGCAGCTTGTAGCCGCCTTCGCGCGGCAGATCATAGATGTCGCGGAGATAGCGGTAGAGCGGAAGCTGCAGCGAGGCCGCGCCGGCTTTGGCGGCCGCGAGCGAGACGCCCAGGATCGCGTTGGCGCCGAGCTTGGATTTGTTGGGCGTGCCGTCCAAATCGCGCATGCGCGCGTCGAGCTTGCGCTGTTCCTGCACTTCCATGCCGCGCAGCGCGTCGGCGATCGGTCCATCGACGTTCTTCACCGCCTTCAAAACGCCGAGCCCTCCGTAGCGGCGCTTGTCGCCGTCGCGCAGCTCGTGCGCTTCATGGATGCCGGTCGAAGCGCCGGACGGCACCGACGCCTTGGCGATCGTGCCGTCGGACAGCGTCATCTTCACCTCGACCGTCGGATTGCCGCGCGAATCGAGAATCTCGCGGCCTTTAATGTCTCTAATGGTGGGCATAGTTTTGTCATCCCGACTTCCTTTTTGTCATCCCGAGCGAAGCCGAGGGATCTGCTACGGAAGAATTTCGTAATTGACGCTCACGTCGACGATCACGTCCTGCGAACCGGATTCGACCGAGGGCGAGACGGCTCCCCCGCCCATGCCCATCGCCGCCTTGTCGAAGTAGATCGGCGAGGGCGCGCCGCCGTAGCTCTCGGTGAAGCCGACGACCTTGCCGAGCTTCACGCCGGCCGCAGCCGCGATTTGCTGCGCCTTCTTTTTGGCGCTTTCGAGCGCCTGGAGACGCGCCTGCTGTCGGAGATCTTCGGGATTATCGATCGTGAACGAGACGCCGCCGACCGTGTTGGCGCCGAGCGCGCCAGCGGCCGCCAGGACGTCGCCGATCTTCGAAAGGTCGCGGATCTTCACGTCGATCGACTGCTGCACCTGGTAGCCGCGGTCGACCTGCTTGCCATTCACGTAATCGTATTGCGGATAGATCGTGTAGTTGCTGGTCTGGATGTCCTCGGGCGCGACGCCGAAGCTTTTGACCTTGTCGATGATGGCGTTCATCTTGGCCGTGTTGTCTTTCTGCGCCGCGGACACTTCCTTGTTCTCGGTCTGCACGCCGATCGAGACGGTCGCGATGTCGGGCAGCGCCTTGACCTTGCCCTCGGCGTTGATCGCGATCGTGTCGCGCTGGCCGCTCGGACGCCCGATGTACTGGTTCTGCTTGGCGGCGTTGGCGGCCAGGATCGCGAGGTACGCGATGCCGACGACGATCAGCGCGCCCTTCAATCCCTTCAAGCCGCGGCGCCGACCGGAAGAACCGCCGCCGTTGCCGCAGCCTCCTCCGTTTCCGCATCCGCACATGTTGCCTTCCATAGTGGTGAGTGATGATGAATCTTATTCGTCAATACGCAACGGCTGCAGTCCGGGTAACGGCGTGCCTTCCAGGAATTCGAGCATCGCGCCGCCTCCGGTCGAAAGATGATCGATGCAATCGGCCAAGCCGGTGCGAAAGAGCGCGACCGCCGTCTCTCCGCCGCCGGCGATGCCGAAGGCTTTGCCTTTCGATCTCGCCGCGATCAGCCGGCCGATCGCCAGCGTGCCGTGACTGAATTTCGGCGCCTCGAACAGACCGAGCGGGCCGTTCCAGACGATCATCTGCGCCGAACGGATGTAGGACGCGTAGGCCGAGATCGTCTTGGGCCCGATGTCGAGGATCGCCTCGTGATCGCGGCAGAGATCGAACGGCTCCGTCTGAAGATCGACGACGTGCGCCGAACCGTTCAGGTTTTTGGGATCGCCGATCACGACGTCGTGCGGCAGGATCAATTTTTTGAAATACGGATGCTTCATCAGCTCATGCGCCGCTTCGAGATCGGCCTCGCTGCAGGGCGTGAGCCCGATGCAGTGGCTCTGGGCCTTGAAGAACGGCGCGATCAAGGCGCCGCCGAGCAGCACGCGATCGGCCGCCGAGAGCAGCTGCGAGATGACACCGATCTTGTCGGAAACTTTCGCGCCGCCCATCACGACGAGATACGGATGCAAGGGCGCGTCGATGGCTTTTTCAAGCGCGGCAACTTCGGCCACGAGCAGCGGTCCGGCGTACGACGGCAGATGGCGCGTGATGCCGACGATCGAGGCGGCGGCGCGATGGCAGGTGCCGAAGGCTTCGTCGACGTAAACGTCGGCCAAACGCGACAAGGCCTGCGCGAAGGACGGATCATTGGCTTCTTCGCCTTTGTGGAAGCGCAGGTTTTCAAGCAGCACGGCCTGGCCGTTCGCGAGTTCCGAGGCGGCGGCTTCGATCTTTGGGCCGATGCAGTCCGGCAGCTTGGCGACGTCGCGGCGCAGGAGTTGCGAGAGGCGCTTGGCGATCGGATCCAGCTTGAGCGAAGCGACTTTCTTGCCGTCCGGCCGCCCGAGATGCGCGGCGATCACGACGCGCGCGCCGGCTTTCATCAAGCGCTCGATCGTCGGCACGACTTTGCGGATGCGCCAATCCTCGTCGGCGCTGACCTTGCCGCGCGAGACCGGCACGTTGAAATCCGCGCGCAGGAACACGCGCTTGCCGCGGATCGATTTGAGATCGTCAAGCGTGCGAAGTTTCATGTCAGAGATTGTTGCGCCGGAAAAACGTGAGCGGCGCGCGGATCAGCTTCCAGGCACTCTTCCACGGCAGCGTCGTCACGAAGTAGCGCACGTCCGCCGCCAGGCGCACCGGCCAGACGAGCCAGCCCTTGAAGCGGAAACCGTAGACGTCGGCCACGCCCCACATGCCGCCCATCGGCACAAGCGCATGCATGGCAGGGAACGTATAGCTCGCGAGCGGTTTCTTTTCCATCATGCGGATGATGTTTTCGGCGGCGAGTTCGGCCTGATGGATCGCCCCCTGCGCGAGCTGCGGCACGGGCCGTTTGGATTTCGGATCCGAGAGCGCGATGCAATCGCCGACCGCCCAGACGTTTTCACGACCCTGGACCCGCATCGTCGCTTCGACTTGGACCTTGCTGCGCGCGTCGAGCGCCAGGCCGAAATTCTTGACGACCGGATTCGCGCGGAAGCCGCCGCACCAGACGAGCAAGTCCATCGTGACTTCTTTCTGGTTTTCTTTTTTGAAATCGCAGATCAGCATGTCCATCGTTTCGCCCGGCTTGAGCGGACGCGGCGCAAGCACGACATGGTCTCGGTGAACCCCTTTGATGCACGCATCCAGGATCAATTTGACGCCGAGCTTTTCGAGACGCGTTTTCGCCCAGGCGGAAAGCTGCGGATGAAACATCGGCAACGGGCGCGGCGAAGCTTCTACGAGCTCGATCGAATATTCGCCCGCGCCAAGCATGCCTTTCTTCACCTGCGTCCGCATGAAACCGGCCGCCTCGCAAGCGAATTCGACGCCCGTCGGCCCCGCGCCGCCGACCATGACGCGCACGAACGGGATTTCATTGCGACGTTTCATTTCGATCAGCGCGCGCAGCTTGCGATGCACGTGGAGCGCGTCTTGCAAGCTGTACATCGGAACGCCGTGCTGCTCGAGGCCTTCGATGCCGTAAAAATCCGGTTCGGTGCCGACGGCGATCACGAGCTGATCGAACGGCAGCGCGCGCCCGTCGGCCAGCTTCACGGTTTTCGCTTCTTCGTCCACGCCGAGCACTTCCTGGTATTCGACCCTCACGCCCGCCGAGGCGAGGTGCGCGCGCAGATCCTCATACGGCGTGGCCACGCCGGATTCCAATTGCGACTCCGGCGCGTCCCCCGTCGCCACTTCATAGAGCCACGGGCGGTAGAGATGATGCGTGTGCTTGTCGATGACCGTGATCTCGCAACCGGAACGCCGCCCCAAGCGCTTCGAAAGCCGCACCGCGGTCGTCAAACCGCCGAAACCGGCCCCGAGAATCACAATCCGTTCGCAGCGTTGAGACGTTGCCATACGCGTGAAAGTATAGCATCTCCATGTCATCCCGGCGAAAGCCGGAATCCAGTTCCTACAGGAATTTAAAACACGCGTGAGACAAAGTCTCACGCGTGGAAAGGGTCCAAGGACATTTTTCCCGCCGGCATGGCAGGACCCGGGCCTCGCCTCAAAGGTACGATAGGCCTAAGAATAGCATAAAAATGCGGTTTTGTCAAGGTTTTTGGGCGGGCGGCGAAAAACAAAAACTCCCCACGCGGGGAGTCGGCATCATGCCAGTACGGTGTGCTTTTCGTCTTCGGTAATGATGCGCTTCTTTTCCAGAACGTTGATGAGGATATTCACCTTGCCGTCCGTGCGGTCGAGTTTTCGATCGAGGTTGGTGAGACGGTTGTCGAGGCCATCGAGCTGTTCTTGAACCGCGTCGAACTTGGTGTTGATGACACCCTCCGGGTCGGAGAGTACGCCTTCAACGACCTTTCCAATCGCCTTCAAATCTTCGTTCGTGAGCATGGTCGGCATATAGAAGGATTATAGATGCTGGCCTATCACGAATGCCACCTGCGCTGTCAAGAGACTAAAACCTCACCTCCGTCAGCACGATTTCCGGCGGGCAGAGCAGGCGGGCGCGGGGTCCGGATTCGCCTGTGCCGGCGCCGATGATCAGGGCGCAGCCTTCGTAGTCGAACACTCCGCGATCGAATTTGCGCCGGAGATGATGCGGCAAGAGCCAGACCGAGCCGATGAACGGCAGGCGGATCTGGCCGCCGTGGGTGTGCCCGCAGAAAAAGACCGTTTTCCCTTGCCGCGCCTTCAACAGGCGCGAGGCCGGCGGCAGCAGATCCGGGTTGTGGAGCATGACGATGGCCAGCTCGTCCGAACGGACGTCGCCGAAGGCGGCCTCGAGATCCGTTTCGCCGAACCAGTCGTCATCCGCGCCGGCGACGGAAAAGGACGCGCCGTTTTTTTCGAGCCGAACCGAGCGGTTCAAGAGCAGCGGCAATCCGGCGGCCGCGAACCAGGCCTCAGATTCGGCCGTGGCGTGATGCTCATCGTGATTTCCAAGAATCGCGTAGACGCCGTGCGACGCGCGCAGTTCCTTGAGCGGTTCAAGTTTCGGGAGATCCCGGCCGTCGTGATAGAGAAGATCGCCGCCGAGCAGGATCAGGTCCGGCTTGAGCGCGTTGGTCTTGCGGACAAGCCGCCGCATCCATTTCACGCCCTTATACGGACCGACGTGCAGATCGGACAGGAACGCGATCCTGAGCGTGTTCGTCCCCTTCCCGATTGCGTACTTCCGGATCTTCAAGAGACGCGGCTCGATAAAGGACCCGTAGAAGATCGTCAGGAAGCCGAGGCCGCTCACGACCCTGAGAAGCGCATGATCGCGGAGGTGCCCGTACGCGTGCAGCGCGCCGAAGCCCGCGAGCAGCAAGAAAATGGCGAGATCGAAGATCTGCCAGGGAATTTCAAAATCGTAAACGGGCGACGAGTATTTCCGAGACATTATCTGATCGACTTGCCGACGCGTTCCGCCATTTCGGCCAGGCGGTTCGAGTAGCCCCATTCGTTGTCGTACCAGGCCACGACTTTGACGAGATCGCCGTCGACGACTTGCGTCAGGCCGATGTCGACGATCGAAGAATGCGGATTCTTGATGAAGTCCGAGGAGACGAGCGGTTCTTCCGTCCAGGTCATGACGCCTTTGAAACGCACGGCGGTGCAGGCTTTCTTGATCGCCAGGTTCACTTCTTCGACGGATGTCGGCTTGCCGACGACGAAGGTAAAATCGGCCAACGAGACAACGGCCGTCGGTACGCGGATCGAAAGGCCGTCAAAGAGGCTCTTGAGTTCCGGCAGCGTTTCGGTCACGGCAATGGCAGCGCCTGTTGAGGTCGGGACCATGTTAGCAGCAGCAGCGCGAGCGCGGCGCAGATCCTTGTGCGGGCCGTCCTGCAGGTTCTGGTCGGCGGTATAGCTGTGGATCGTGGTCATGAGCGCCTTCTTCACGCCGAAGGCTTCATGAATGACGTCGGCGACCGGCGCGATGCAGTTGGTGGTGCATGAGGCGTTGTTGATGACCATGTGGTTCGCGTCGTATTCATGGCCGTTCACGCCGAGCACGTAGGTCGGCACGTTGCCGCCTTTGGCCGGCGCGGAAATGATGACGCGTTTTGCGCCGGCCGTCAGATGTTGCGACGCGCCCACCTCGTCGGTGAAACGACCCGTCGATTCGATGACCACGTCGATCTTCAAGTCCTTCCAGGGAAGCTTGGTCGGATCTTTTTCCGCCGTGACCAGGATTTTTTTGTTGTCGACGATGACGTGCGTGGCGTCATAGCTCACGTCGTGATCGTAGGTGCCGTAGCTCGTGTCGTGCTTCAAAAGATGCGCGAGCGTTTTCGTGTCGGTCAGGTCGTTGACGGCCACGAATTCCAAATCCTTGAGGCGTCCGAAGGCGGCTTTGAAGGTGTTGCGTCCGATGCGGCCGAACCCGTTGATGGCGATTCTGATCATGGCGTGTAGAATTTTATGGTGGAAACGAAAGCGGCGAAGACCGCGGGATCCGCCGAGGCGGCGCTGGCGACGAGCGCGGAGCCTTTGCCGGCGGGAACGTAGATCGCTTGGCGCTTGACCCGGCCGTTCTCGAACGCGATCGCGAAGACGGAAGGATGTCCGTCGACGGAGACGTCATAGAACGCGGCGCGGGTGCCGGCGAAATCCTGGGCGGCCAGGTCGGAAACGTCCTGGCGATCGGCCAGCGCGACCGAGCCGATCATCACACCTTCGCCGGAAGCGGGAGCCGTCTCCAGTTCTTTGGACGACCGTCCGAGGCGGACGCGGGCGGGATCGGCGGCCTCGACCAGCCAGTCCGGCGGCGCCGCGAAAGCATAGCCCTCGCTCGGCACGTCGTGACGCGTCCAGGCATCGATATCGAGCGGCACCGGCTGCGGCACCGTGCTGAGCAGGGCCGTTGAAGAAACGTCAAAAGGCGCGAGCGACGCGTACCAGATCGCGAAAAGGCCGTACGCGGCGACAACGGCGACCAGCGCGGCTTCAACGAGCGGAGACAACGTATGTTTCACCCTCCACAGAGACATACTCGCACAGTATAGGGCGCGAAGGACGCCGCGTGAAGTACATAAAAACCCCGCGCTCACGGCGCGGGGGCGGTGTAGACGCAGGAAGGATCCGCGTCTTCCATCTTGTCGGGCACGGCTTTGAGGTCGGTCTCGCGCTCGTCGTAGGCCAAGGCGTCGATCGCCGTCACGAAGGAGATCTCCTTGTGATAGTAGGCGTTCAAGAGCGCCGGGCCGCAGATCGGCTTGCCGTCGCCGCGGTGCTTCGGAGCGTTCGCGTCGCACGTCGCGGCCACGTGTTCCCAGATGCCGAGCTCATGCCCGATCTCGTGGGCGAAGACCGCGCCGTACTGATGCGCTTCGAAACCGGCGCCGTCCTTGTTCAAGCAGTTCCACATCATGCGCACGCGGCCGTCGCGATAGGCTTCGGCCAGCGTGAAGGAGCCGGTCAGCTCGCCCTTGTCGTCGCGCTGGCGGCAGTCGCGTCCGTCGATCGACACGCGCACGTCCGACGCGCCAATGCTATCGGCGTCGACGCACGTCACGTTCATGACGTTCCAACGGTTGCAGGCCGCCACGGTCAGCGCGCGGTCGAGCCGCGGATCCCTGTCGACCCACAGGCGCAGCGTCCGGCGCGGATGATTTCCGCCGGGCGCCGGATCGGGCTTGCTGATGAACACGCAGGAAGAGCAAATCCAGGCGAAGAAGGCACAGATCGCGATACGCTGCGACATGACGTCCTCCTGACGCAGTCCGTCTTCCAACGTAGCACAAAAAGAAAAACCGCCCCTGTGGGCGATTTTCCGGGCTTAGCCGGGAACCTGGGTGGCGGCTTCCATCGCGAAGCGCGTAAAGCGCTTGACTTGGATGTTTTCGCCGCATTTGGCGATCGTCTCTTTGACGAGTTCCTCGACGGTCTTGTCCTCGTCTTTGATGTAGGCCTGGTTCATCAAGCAGACGTCGGAGTGCCACTTCGAGAGCTTGCCTTCCATGATCTTGGCGATCACGTCGGACGGCTTGCTCGATCCGGCGAACTCTTCGGCGTAGATGGATTTCTCCTTCTCGACGACTTCGTCCGGGATCATCTCTTTCGAGACATAGAGCGGATTCATGGCCGCGACCTGGAGCGCCAGCTCGTGGCAGAGTTCCTTGAAGCCGTCGGTGCGGGCGACGAAGTCGGTTTCGCACAGGACTTCGACCAGCGCGCCGACCTTGCCGTTGCCGTGGACGTAGGCGTAGACGAGGCCTTCGGATGTGTTGCGATCCGATTTCGATCCGGCTTTGGCGATGCCCTTCTTGCGAAGCAGCTCGGCGGCGGCCGCGAGATCGCCGCCGGTTTCTTCGAGCGCCTTCTTGCACTCAACGATGCCGGCGCCGGTCATGGCGCGCAATTCGGAAACGGTCTTGGCGTCGATCATATCTTTCTTCTTTACGCGGTGATGACGCGGCTCGGCTCGGAAGCGGCCGCTTCCATCTTGACGGCTTCGGCTTTCTTGACGGCCATATCCTTTTCGCGGAGCTTGCGGCCTTCTTTGACCGCTTCGGCGAAGAGCCGGGTGAACAGTTCGATGGACTTCACGGCGTCGTCGTTGGCCGGGATGCCGTAGGTGATGTCTTCCGGGTTGATGTTCGAGTCGATCAGGCCGAAGATCGGGACTTTCTTGGCGCGGGCTTCTTCGATGGCCGTCTTCTCGTGCTTGGCGTCGATGACGAAGATCGCTTCCGGCAGCTTGGTGAGCGACGAAATGCCGCCGACCTTGCGCTCCATGTCCGCGATCTCGCGATCGATCACGACGCGTTCTTTCTTGGTGTACTTGTCGAAGCCGCCGGTGTCACGCTTGGTACGGTACTCGTTCAGCTTCTTGATGAGCTTGTTCAGTTCCGGGAAGTTCGTGAAGGTGCCGCCCAGCCAGCGTCCCGTGATGTACGGCGCGCCCGCTTCCTTGGCGTACTTCTCGACGATCGGCGCGGCCTGGCGCTTGGTGCCCAGAAAGACGATCACGCCGCCCTTGGCGGTCATGTCGCGCGCGGCGTCGAGCGCTTCCTTCAACTTCACGACGGTCTTTTCCAGGTCGATGATGTGGATGCCGTTCCGGGAACCGAACAGGTACGGCTTCATTTTCGGGTGCCACTTCGAAACCTGGTGGCCGAAGTGGGCGCCCGTCTTGAGAAACTCAAGAAGGTCGGGGATCTCGTACATAGAAAGATAAACTCCTTTTATCACCTTCCCGGCCGGGACGTCGGTATCCTTTCGGAGCGACGCGCCCAGGAGTGTTGTCGGGAATGTGAGGTTAGTAATGGCCGCAGTATAAGGGGCTTGGCCTCCTCTGTCAAGCGTCCGGCTGCCGGAGCGGCAGGAAGAGATAGAACGTCGTGCCTTTCCCCTCTTCGGAATCGAACCAGATTTCTCCGCCGGAATAGTCGACGATCACTTTGGCGATATACAGGCCGAAGCCGGTGCCGTAAACGTCGTGTTCCATGGCGTTGCTCGCTCGGAAAAATTTGTTGAAGATCTGGTGCTGCTGGTGCTTGGGAATGCCATATCCGTTGTCCGCGATCACGGCCAGCACGCCGTCCTGCCTGGCCCGGCGGCCGTCCAGGCTCTCCCCGGCGCGTTTTTCGGCAAGGGAGATCTCCACCCGTCCCCCCTTCGCGTTGTACTTGATGGCGTTCGAGACGACGTCCTCGATCGCGATCGCGATCATCTGCGGATCCGTCATGACCGTCGGCAGGCGTTCCGGAAGGCGCTGTTCGAGAAGGATATCTTTTTCCTTCAGCTGCAGTTTGTATTCGCCGACGATCTTGCGGACGACTTCGAGCAGGTCGACGTTCTCCCGCGCCAGGGTGAACTCGCCACGCTCGATGCGGGCGATGTTCAAAAGATCGTTGACGAGTTCGGCCATGCGGATGATGCTGGCGTAAATCTCTTCGACGTTTTCCTTCTGTTCTTTGGACAGCTCTTTGCGGCTTGAGAGCAGCAATTCCAAAGACCAGCGCGCGCTGGTCAGCGGCGTGCGGAGCTGGTGCGCCGTCATCGAAACGAACTCCGTCTTGGACTGCGCCACCTTTTTTTCGGCAGTGATGTCGCGGAAGACCATGACGGCTCCGCGCACGTCCTTCTCCGGCACCAGCGCCGAGGCCGTCACGCTGATCGGGAAACGCGCGCCTTGGCCGTCCATGAAATAGTCGTTCGAGGTCATGGGGGTCGTGACGGTTTTGCCGGACTCCAGGCTGAGATGCAGCGGCTGCCGTTCCGTCGGCGCCAATCGCCCTTTTTCGTCGAACATCGGCGCCACCTCGAACACCGATCGCCCGCGCGCCTTCTCGCTCGCCAAGCCGAGCATGAGTTCGGCGGCACGATTCATCGCGCTGACGCGGGCGTCCTGATCGACGGCGATCACGCCTTCGCCGATGCTGGCCAGCAGCGTTTCCGAGCGGCTCATTTCGATGCCCAATCGTTCCGCCTCGCGCCGCAATCCGTCGTTGCTTTTCTTCAGCTCTTCTTCAATGTGCCGGCGTTCCTCGACGCTTGAAGCCAGGACCATGCTGGTCGCCACCGATATCCACATGAAAATTTGCAGGAAGAGCAGGCCTTCGCTGATGGTGCTGCGCGCGAACGGACCATAGCCTTCGACCGTGCCGGCGATGGCGATGGCCGACAAAAGAAACAAGCCGAGAAGCGTCTCCCGCGGATGAAAGCGGATCGCGGCCCAAATCAGCGGCAACAGCATCAGATAAACGAATGAGGGGCCGGCGGAAGGCCCGCCGAGTCCCGGACCGAAGACCTCCACGCCGAGGGCGGCACAGGCTGAAAACATGAGCGCCGCCTCCAGAAATCGCACCGAAGCGAGGTTGAATTTCCTGCGATCGCTGAACCAGCTGAAGATCAGCGGCGCGAGCAGCAGCGCTCCGAGCGCGTCGCCGAGCCACCAGGCCCTCCAGGTCAGCAGGAACGACGCGCCAGAGGAGACGATTCCGCCCGCCAACAAACTCAGGCTGCCGATCGTCGCGGCGATCGACGGTCCGACGATCCCGCCGAGCAAGATCAAGGCAAGAACGTCCTTGAGGCGATCGAGCGAGAGATGAAAACCCATCCGTTTGAGAGCGATGGTGGCGATGACGGGTTCGAGCGTGTTGCCGACGGCGATGCCGAGGGCCACCGGCAAGGAAGCGCCGGTGATGAAGTTCACGACCAGGGCTCCGAGAAAGACGCCCGGCCAAAGCTCCTCTCCGAAAATCATCAGGGCGATCAGCGCGATGCCTGTCGGCGGCCACACCAGCGTCGCGAACCCGCTGACGGGATTCAATCGAAGTCCGAGCCAACCGGTGGCGGCATAGAAAAAGAAAACCGCCAGGCTCAACAGGACGGTGCGAACGTAACGATGGTGTTTGGGCAAGGAGGCCATGTCCACCACAGTATAACAAAACGCTTACATAAAAACCCCTAGGGATAGGGGCAGCCGGCCACGGCGGCGATGACGGCGGGATGGCGCACGCCGTAGAGGCGGGAGCCGTCTTTGAAGATCCAAACCGGGATCACGGTGCCGTAGGGCACGCCGTCCGCTTCGCAGGCGGCCGTGAAGCCGATCCCGTCGGGCGAACAGTCCGTGTAGAGCGCCGCTTGCGTATCCGGATCATCGAAGAGTGCGAGCTGCGCGTGACACGGCTTGCACCAAGAGGCGCCATACAGATGGGCCTGGCGGCGGACCAGGCATTGCACGAGCGTCTCACGAGGCGCGCGCGGCGGAGCCAGCTTGGCCGAGCCGGCGCAGGTCGTCAGAACCAGGAAAAAGAGCGCGAGGCTGCGAGGCATGTCGGCCTCCTTTCACGGCCAGACTAGCCCACCCTTGCCAACTCTGCCAGCCCCTGCTATAGTCCACGCCGTAGTCAACCTATGAAAGCCGACACCCACCCGACATATTTCCCGGAAGCGAAGGTCGTTTGCGCCTGCGGCAACACCTTTTCGACCGGCGCGACCGTCGCGGAACTGCACGTCGAATTGTGCTCTGCGTGCCACCCGTTCTACACGGGCAAGCAGAAGCTCGTCGACACGTCCCGCCGCGTCGAGAAATTCCAGGAGCGCACGAAGAAGTCCTCCGCGGAAGCCAAGGCCACCGGCAAGAAAGCTCGCACGATCAAGCGCGTCGCCCAGAAAGCCGCCAAAGCCTCGAAGTAGCTGCAAGAGCCCGCCCCTCGTGGGCGGACTTTTGTTATCATGCCGTTATGAACGTTCCCGTCGAAATCAAAAAGAAGCGCGCGCGCTTTCAAGAGATCGAAACGCTCCTGTCGCAACCGGAGACGCTTTCGGATACCAAAAAGATGCGCGAGCTGAATCAGGAGTACAGCGACTTGCGCGAAACGATCGAGCTCATGGATCGCTATGAAGCGCTCGAAAAGGAATCCGCCGACACGGACGCGATGCTGAAGAGCGAAACCGATCTCGAGCTGCGCGCCATGGCCGAAAGCGAGGCCATCCGCATCCGCGCCGCTTTCGAAGCCGCCCGGCTCGCGCTCGAAGACGCGCTGGTCGAACCGGATCCGCTCGACAAGAAAAACATCATCGTCGAAATCCGCGCGGGCGTCGGCGGCGACGAAGCCGCGCTCTTCGCGGCGGAACTCTTCCGCATGTACGTGCGCTATGCCGAGAAGAAAGGCTGGAAAGTCAGCGCGATCTCGCAGAGCCTGAACGACCTGGGCGGCATGAAGGAAGCGATCTTCAGCATCCAAGGCAAGAACGTCTACCGCGAAATGAAATACGAATCCGGCGTCCACCGCGTCCAGCGCGTGCCGGAAACGGAAAAGGCCGGGCGCGTCCACACCTC
>CAYOJH010000002.1:0-90581 GCA_964404275.1 uncultured Gammaproteobacteria bacterium
TCGCGCCGTTTTCGATCACGTCCGGAATGCCGCCGACGTTCGTGCCGATGACGGGGACGCCGAGCGCTTGCGCTTCGAGCAGCACGATGCCGAGGCCTTCGCCGAGCGAGGGCAGGACGAAGACGCCGGATCGGGCGACTTCGGTCATGGCTTCGACGTTCGGTTTCGCGCCCAGGAAATGGACGACCTCCTGCAGCGATTGTTCTTTGGTGAAGGCCTTGAGCTCCGCTTCGAGCGCGCCGCCGCCGACGATCACGAGCTCGGCGTCGGGTACCGCGTGCCGCGCGATCTTGATGGCGTCGATCAGGAAGGGGAGACCCTTTTCAGGCGAGAGGCGCGCGACCGTCACGACGCGATGCGGTTTCTTTTCGAGACGCGGCACGGCGGCCAGGTGGCTGAAATCGACGCCGTTCGGAATCGTGATCGCGCCGCGCGCGCCGAGTTTTTCCGCGCGCGCGGTCAAGGCCGTCGAAATGCCGACGTCGACCGTCGGAGACGTGTGGATGCGCGTCCACACGAAGCGCGGAATCTTCTTGTTCTTTTCCGGCATGTCGAGATCGCCCGATTGCAAAGTCAGGATCGTCGGCTTTTTGCCGCCCAAGGCGCGGTACCACCACAGCGCGATGCCGGCGTAGGATTCCATCACGGCGTGCACGAGATCGTGCGATTGTCCGAGCGTCCAGAGCGGCGCGAGCAGCGGAAACAGGAATTTATCCCACTTCGTTCCGAAGCCGAGGCGGACGATTTCATAGGAAGAACCGTCTTCGCCTTTTTTCGTTTCGCGTTTCGGAAGCTTCGCGTCGATCCTGGCCGTCACGACCGCAATCGAAAACCGCCCGGCCAGGCGGCGGACGGTTTCGACGACCATCCGCTCGGCGCCGGAAACGAACGGTTCGTAAAAGGCGGAGTAGACCAGGACGCGTTTAGGCGAGGCCATGCTTCTTCTTCATGTACGCGTAGGTCTCTTTCAAGCCGACCTCGAGCGGCGTCTCGGCTTTGACGCCGATCAGCTCGTGCATCTTGCGCACGTCGGGCGTGCGGTACTTGATCTCCAGCTTGCGGACCGGCAAGTATTCGATTTTCGGATCCCGATGGGAAACCGCGGCGACCTTTTCCGCCAGCTCCTGGATCGTGGTCGGAATGCCTTTGCCGACGTTGATGGTTTCGCCGTTCGTTTCATCCTTCAGCATGGCGGTCAGGATCGTGTTGATGTTGTCCTTGTAGAAGACGAAATCGCGCGTGGCGGTGCCGTCGCCGAAGATCTGGAGGGGCAAGCCCTTGAGCGCGCGATCGAGGAAGATGCCGACCACGAAGCCGTACGGCGAACTTTCTTGGCGCGGGCCGTAGACGTTGAAAAAGCGCAGCGCCACCGTTTTCAAGCCGTATTGCTGGTAATAATGATGCGTCAGGTTTTCGCCCAGCATCTTTACCAGGCTGTACGGATCGCGCGGGCTCGGATTGACGGCGCCGTGTTCGTGCGAAGGCAGCTGCACGGGCTCGCCGTAGACTTCGGATGAAGACGAGAACAGGATTTTTTGGACCTTGCGATCTTTGCAGAATTCGAAGATCGCGCGGATGCCGTCGATGTCCTTGAGCACGTCGAGCGGGCGTTCTTCGACGCGCTTCACGCCGCAGAAGGCGCCGAGATGGAAAACGTATTCGGGCTCGTGCCGGTCGAAGACGCGATCGAGCGTGGCCCAGTCGTTGGCGTTGCCGACCTCGAAGGCCAGCGCGTCGTTGCCTTCGTGCTGCGCGAGATTCTCTTTTTTGCCGGTCGAGAGATCGTCCAAGACGACGACCTTGGCGCCCAGTTCGAGCAGGCGGTCGGTGAGATGCGAGCCGACGAAACCGGCCCCGCCCGTCACGAGCACGCGCGCGCCTCGATACGCTTCAAACATATGCGGCCAGTCTAGCAGAAACGGTTTTTTTTACCAGGGAAAAAAGAAAAACCCGACGCGTCGTCGGGGTTCAGATGCCTTTGCGCCGCGGCGGGTCGGGCGGGGCTCCTTCGGTCGCCGGCACGACGATCGGATGCTCGCCGGGAATGTCGACCTGCACTTCCTTGATCGAGCGCTGCGGCAGCGACTCGGCCGCGCGTTCGGCGGCCTTTTCGGCCGCGTCGATCTGGGCCTGGCGTCCGCCGGGAGCCGCTTCCGTGATCGCCTTGCGGACGTCTTTGGTGGCGGCCTCTTTGGCTTTCTCGGAGAGCTGCTTGTTCCGGGCGTTGTCTTCCTTGATCTGCTCGTGGGCCGGATCGTGCTTCTTGGGGAGATCCCGGTGCTGCGGCTTCACTTTGACGGCGACCTTGTCGGGATCGACCGGGGCGTTTTTCTGCTCGGCGGCCTTGTCGCCGTCGGCTTTGTTGTCTTCGGCCATCGGCTGCTCCTCGCGTAAAAGACCTGGATGTTCCAAGCTTGACACTGCCGAAAAAACATGTAAAGATGATCCGAACCTCGATTGCCGAACCGCACACGTATAGAGGGGGAAACGCGATGCAGATGCCAGTCAGAGGATCACTGTTCAACGACTACTGGACGCGCCGGAATCGGATACCGATCCTGGAGGAAGGCCGCTCCTACCTGCCCGGAAGGACGGAACCGCTGTTCCGTCCGGCCGAGGTGCTGCTCGACGTGAAGCGCGTCACCTTCATGCTGCCGCAGCCGATGCCGGAGCTGTATCTCAAAGAGAACTATCTTCGGCATCTGCGGCTGCTCGAGGCCGGCCGGCGCAAGTACGCGGTGCTGACCTCGCACTCCGCCCTGGCGGACTTGAAGCGCGAGGAGGCCGCCTTCTGGTGGGGCTGGACGCTTTTCGCCCGCGGCCGGGACATCTACACCATCCAGTCGGTGGTCTATCCGAGGTGCGAGTCCGATCTGCTTGGGGAAGCGGATCAAGGCTCGATCCTGGAAGTGCCGATCGACATGCTCTCGCCCTGGCATCCCGCCGAGGTCTTGCTGGGCGCCGTCGCCTGATCGTTCTCCGTTTCGCGGACCCTTTGCCGGGTCCTCTTTTTATCCTTGAAATCCGGCGGCGGAGCGGGTAGGCTGGGTTCGACATGGCATTCGACATCGCACATCTTCATCGCGTGCATTGCGTCGGCATCGGCGGCATCGGCGTTTCGGCGGCCGCCAAGTTTTTGCGCCTTCAAGGCAAGGACGTGAGCGGCTCCGATACGACGCGCACGATCGTCACGGCCGACGCCGAGCGGGCGGGCATCCGCGTCGTCGACCCGTCGGCGGAAAATATCGCGCCGGACCTCGACCTTCTTCTGTACACGTCCGCCGCGCCCGAGACGCAGGTCGAGCGCCAGGCCGCCGCCGCGCTCGGCATCCCGCAGCTCAGCTATTTCGAATTTCTCGGACTGCTTTCAAAGGCCTACAAGACGATCGCGATCAGCGGAACCAACGGCAAGTCGACGACGACGGCGATGCTGGGCTTGATCCTCGAAAAATCCGGACTCGATCCGACGGTCATCGTCGGCAGCCGCGTGCCGGGTTTCGCCTACGGTAATCTGCGGGTCGGCAAAAGTAACCTCTTCGTGGTCGAAGCCTGCGAATATCGCGAGCAGTTCATGAGCCTGGCGCCGTGGATGATCGTCGTGACCAAGATCGTCGAAGATCACCTCGATTACTATCGCGACCTGGCGCACATCCAAGAGACGTTCAAGCGATTCGCGGCCAAGCTGCCGCCCGACGGACCGCTCGCCTGGAACGGGGACGACCCGGGCAGCCGCGAAGCCTTCGGCGACCTGACGCAGCCGAACGGCACCTTCGGCTTTTCGCCGAGCGCGAATCTGCGCGCCGAGGCGTATGAAGTTTCCGAAGGACGCCAGCGTTTCGACGCGGTCTGGAGCGACGGCCTGGCCTGGCGCGGGCTGGAACTCCGCCTGCCCGGAGCCTTCAATGTCTTGAACGCGCTCTCAGCGCTCGGCGCGGCTCGCGCGCTCGGCGCGACGGAAGCCGCCGCGCGCTCCGCGCTCCTGGCCTTCAACGGCATCTGGCGCCGTTTCGAAAAAGTTGGGGAGCGCGACGGCGCGCCGATCATCTCCGATTACGGCCACACGCCGGATGCGATCGAAGCCACGCTGCGGGCCGCCAAGGAGTTTTATCCCGGACGCCGGTTGATCCTGGCCTTCCAGCCGCATCATCACGACCGCACGCGCAAGCTTTTCGAGGCCTTCGTTTCCTCCTTCGATCTCGCGGACGAGCTGGTCCTGGCGGAGATCTACGGCGTGGAAGGGCGCAAGGAAGGGGAGCGCGAAATTTCTTCGCGCCAGCTGGCCGAAGCGGTGCGGAAGCGCGGAAAGGTTCCGCGCGTCTCGTACGCGGCTGACCCGGCCGAGGCGCTCCGGCAGCTCGAGGCGCTCGATCCGAAAGATGCTATCATGCTGATACTAAGCGCAGGAGACCTGTATTCCATCGCCTACCCACTATGCAGAACGTCCCGTTGAAACCGCTCGACAAAGCCCTCCTCTACGTCGTCCGCTACGGCCTCTTCGCGGTCTTCGCGCTGCCGTTCGTCGTCTGGCTGAACCATCTCTACCCTTGGGTCACCGGCAAGATCATCTCGTTCCAAGTGATCGTGGAACTGCTCTTCCCGGTCTACGTCCTGCTGGCCTTCCGCCGGAAGGAATTCCGGCCGTCGAAGAATCCGTTCCTGTACGCGCTGCTCGGCTATTTCGCGGTGGCGACGCTTTCGATGCTTCTGGGCGACAACGTTCACCGCAGCTTCTGGTCGAAGCCGGATCGCCTGACGGGTCTCTTTTTCCAATATCACCTCCTCGCCTTCTTCCTGATGGCCGGCGCGGTTTGGCGCAAAGTGCTGGTTCAGCCGATCATCGCTTCGGTCGTTTCGGGCGTGATCCTGGCGCTGCATGCCATGACCCAAGTCGCCTTTCCGGCGGCGGGCTCTGACGGCCGCGGATCGGCGACGCTCGGCAACCCCGATTACCTCGGCCAATACTTGGTGCCGCAGCTCTTCCTGTGCGGCTGGCTGATGCTCCGTCATTGGAAAACCGGCTTGCGCTGGCTGTGGGGAGCGGCGGCCCTGCTGATCCTGATCGGCATCTTCATGACCAAGTCGAAGGGCACGCTGCTCGGCGTGTTCATCGGCGCGTTGGTCACGATCTTGATCGTCGCGATCCGCGGCGATCGGAAGGCTCGCAAGAAGAGCCTGATCGGCTTCAGTCTTCTGCTCGTGGCGGTCGCGGTCTATCTGATCGGCAACCAGGTCCAGCCGTTCAAGCGCTTCCTCTACAATCAGCGCCTGTCGATCCAGTACTTCCAGGAAACGAGCGGTTCGCGCAAGCTGCTGCTCGAGAACGCGATCAAGGGCATCAAAGAGCGGCCGCTGCTCGGCTGGGGCCCCGAAAATTTCGAGGACGGTTATTATTTCAACTACGATCCGCGCACGCTGCGCTTCTCGGATTACGAAACGCGCCAGGATCGGCCGCACAACCTGATTCTCGAGATGCTCCACAATCTCGGCGCGCTCGGTTTCCTGGCCTACGCCGCGATCTTCTTCTTCCTGGTCCGCCTGGCCCTGCCGAGGAGCCGCGAGCATTGGGCGGCCGGAGCGGCCCTCTTGGCCGCGGCCTTCGCGCAAGTCGGCACGAACCTGTTCATCTTCGAGACGCCGATCTCGTACATGGCGCTCTTCACCGCCTTTTCCTTCCTGGCCGCCGATGCCGCCGAACGGGAAACCAGGGACGAAGGCCCCGACGACTCGTCACTGGCGGCGATTCCGATGTGTCTCCTCGTGGCCGCGCTCTCCTTGTGGTGCCTGTCGCAGGTGATCGTCGGCACGGTCCGCGGCACCAGGATCACGGCGCAGATGATCGTCGCGCTCAATCAGCAGTCATCGCCGGACGATTGGAAGGCGCTCTTGGAACAGCTGCGCGCCCAGAAGTCGCCCTATTATGAACGCGACATCCGCGCGCTCGTCTCGCATCTCAGCCAGGATCGCGGCCAATACCTGGAGGGACCGTACAAGCCGATCTTGATCGACTTGGCGCAGGACGAATACAGCCGTTTCCACGACCGTGACGATTACGTTCAGGCCCTCGTGATTTCGGCGGCCTATCTCAGCTTCACGCCGCGCACGGCCGAGCAGCAAGCGGCGCTGGAAGACGCGGTCGCCCGGGCCAGCGCGCGTTCGCCGAATCGCCAGGAAGTCGAAGAGATGCTGGCGCAGGTCGCCTGGGAGAAGGGGAATCTGGATGAAGCGGAGCAGCACATCAAGCGCGTCGGAGAGCTCGATCCCGAGAATCCGATCGGCGGCGGCTGGTGGATGCGCTGGCAGATCGAATTCCGCGACCCGGCCGAAGCCGTGCGCTACCTGGCCGCGCATCCTGAATTGCAGAGCACCCCAATCTCCTGGAATCTCGTCGAATACGGCACGCTGCATCTCTTGAACGAGAAGCGCTGGAAGGATCTGGACACGCTGCAGAAAGCCTCGGCGGCCGCGAACCTGCGCAACGTGCAGTGGGATTTGTCCGGCGCCATCGCCGACTGGGGCCTCGGCGATCACGCGCGGAGCGACGAGATCATCAAAGAGGACCGGACCTTGTTCCCCGACAAGCTCGACTTGATCAACGGGATCGCGTCGCAGCGCGATCAGATCGTGGCCAACGGGCAATGAGCTTCCGGTAAAGCGCGAGCGTGGCTTCAACCATCGCCGCGCCCGAGCGGCGCTTCGCGATCAGCGGGGCGCCGCTTTTGAGTTCTTGATAGAGGGCGCGATCGTTCAACAGGTCCGCGATCGCGCGGCGAAGCGCTTCGACGTCGCCGGGTGGCACCAAGAGACCGGTCTTGCGGTCGTCGATCAGTTCCGGCAGGGCGCCGACGCGAGTGACGACGATGGGTACTTCCGCCAGCGAGGCTTCCAGGACGGTCCAAGGCGAGCCTTCTTTGGTGGACGAGAGCGCGAAGACGTCGAAGCCTTTGAGCAGACGCGCGGCCTCGGCCACGGCGCCCGGCAGGAAGACGCGATCGCGATGCGGCAGCGCGGCGTGGAGGGCGCGGAGCTTCGGCATGTCCGGCCCGTCGCCGAGCACGGCGAGATCGAGATCGGGAAACTCCGTCGCCAAGCCTTCGAAGGCTTGGAAGAGCGCCGGCAGGTTCTTGGCGGGATAGGCGTTGGCGATCGTGCCGAGCACCAAGCGGTCCAAACGCGATCCGCACAGCGCCGCGAGACGCGCGCGAGCCTCCTCGCGCTCGAAGAACGCGATCTCATCCGGATCGATGCCGAGCGGAATGACGGACAGGCCTTCGTCCGAAGAAAGTTTTTCGCGCAAGGCGACGGCGCGTTCCGCTTCCGACAGCACGATCGTGGCGGCGCGGAAACGGGCGGCCAGTTTCTCGCTGGCCAGGAGCGCCAGCCGGAACAGCGAAGAACGGCGCTCGAGGAATCCCCAGCCGTGCGCGGTAAACAGGACGGGCGGACGACCTTTCGAGGCGCGCGCGGCCAAGGCGCCGATCAGCCCGACTTTGCTGCTGTTCGTATGCACGAGATCGTAGCCGCCGCGATCGATTTCGCGACGCAGGACCAGAATGGCTTTCAGGTCATGCCAAGGGGAGATCGGGTGGCGCAGCTCCGGCACTTCCAAGCGGCGCACGCCGGCGGGCAACGAGGCGAAGAGCTCGAATTTTTTCGAGGATCCGGCCGCTACGGTCACGTCGAAGGTGACCGAGGCCGAAGCGGCCAGCCGGCTGACGTAGCGTTCGGCGCCTCCCCAGGCCGAGGAGGTCACGAGCAACAGGAGTTTCGGTCGTCCTTCCATGATTGACGCTGAAAAAGCGCGATGGGTACACTATACACGCATGAAAGTCGTTTTCGCCACCGGCATTTTCCCGCCCGATATCGGCGGTCCGGCCAATTCCGTTTCGCTGCTGGCCGAGGCCTGGAGCGCGCTCGGGCATACGGTGACCGTGGTCACGTATTCGGACATCGAGGACGACGGCGTCCGCCGCGCATACCGGCTGATTCGCATCCCGCGCGCGCAGCCGCTCTGGAAGCGGTACGCGGCCTTTTTCTTCGCACTCTGGCGCGCCGCCGACGGCGCATCCGTGATCTTCGCGCAGGACGCGATCGCCTCCGGGTTGTCGGCTTGGCTGGCCGCCCGCGGCCGCGGCAGCCGCCTGGTCGTCAGGATCGCCGGCGATTTCGCTTGGGAACAGGCGCAGGTCAAGCACGGCTATCGCGAGACGATCGAGACGTTCCAGCGCGATCGTCTTCCGTTCGGCTTGACGCTGCTTCGCGCGTCGCAGCGCTTCGTCTATCGCGCCGCCGACCGTGCCATCGCGCCGAGCCGCTATCTCGGCGGGCTCTTGAAGAGCTGGGGCGTCTCCGAAAGCCGGATCCGCGTGATCTCGAACGGCGTGCATCCGCCGAGCGTCGCGCCGGCGCCGAAGCGGCATCCGCATCGCATCGTCGCGGCCGCTCGTTTGACGCCTTGGAAAAATCTCGACGTGCTGATCAAGGCCATGCCGCGCGTGCTTGAGCGCTTCCCCGACGCCTCGCTGCTGATCGCAGGCGACGGGCCTGAGCTGGAACGGCTGCAGGCGCTCGCGAGCGCGCCGATGCTGGCGGGCAAGATCGAACTCGTCGGCCGCCTGCCGCGCGAAGCGCTTTGGACGGCGATCGCCGAAAGCGGCGTCTTCGCGCTCATCAGTTCGTACGAAGGCTTTTCGCATCAGCTCGTGGAGGCCTTCGCTTGCGGCACGGCGGTCGTGGCCAGTCGCGCCGGCGGCAACACGGAGCTGGTCGACGACGGCCGGAACGGCCTGTTGGTGCCGCCCGGCGAGGCCGCGGCGCTTTCGGAGGCGCTGCTCCGATTTTTGGAAGACCCCGCCTTCGCTCGCGCCTGCGAGGCGGAAGCGCTGAAGGACGTCGCGCGCTTTTCCGTCGAGCGGCAGATCGAAGAGACGACGAGGGAAGTCTTGGGCGCGCGCGGTTTGCGCCTGACGCTCGTCAGTCGCGACGGCACCGCCGCCGATCCCGCCTCGCGCACCGCGGACCGCATGCGCGCCTACGGCGAGCGCGTCGATCGTCTGCATGTCGTTTGCTTGGCGAAACAGGAGGCCGTCTCGATCGAGCTTTCGCCGCGCGTGCAGATCGAGGTCGTGGACGTGCGCGCGGCCTGGCGGCAGCCTTGGCGCATGATCGAAGCGGTGCGCTCCGGGATCGCGGCTTCCGACGCGAATCTGGTCGTGGCCCAGGATCCATTCGAGGCGGGCGTCGTCGCTCTCCTGGCCGCGCGGCGTTCGCGCCTGCCCCTGGCCGTCGAGGAGCACGGCGGCGTGTTTCTTTCGGAGCACTGGAGAAAGGAATCGTTGAAAAATTTCCTGCTCTTTCCGCTCGGTCTATGGGTCATGCGGCGCGCGGCCGGACTCCGAGCCGTCAGCGCCAAGATCGAAGCCGATCTCCGCCGGCGCTTTCCGAAAAAAACGATCGCGCGCGTGCCGGTTTTCAGCGAGCCGAGAATCTGCCGCTCGGCCGGCGCTCCGGATGCGTTCGGCTATCTCGGCCGTTTCGTTCCGCAAAAAAATCTGTTCGGTCTGCTCGAGGCCTTCGCCGTCGTCGCTCAGGCGAACCCCGCCGCCAGGCTGCTCATGGCCGGCGCCGGGCCGCTTGAAGCGAGCCTGCAAGCGCGCGCCTTCGCGCTCGGGCTGCGCGACCGCGTCGAGTGGATCTCGCACACGAAAGACGTGGACGCGATCTACGCGCGCATCGGCACGCTGGCGCTCAGCTCCTGGTACGAAGGCTGGGGCCGCGTGGTGCCGGAAGCGATGTCGTGCGGCATTCCCGTCGTCATGACGGACGTCGGTTGCGCGGGCGAGCTGTTGCGCGACGGCGTCGAAGGCTTCGTCGTCTCGATCGGGCGGGATGATCTCTTGGCGAAAGCGATGGCGGAGATTTCCGAAAAAGGCCGGCACGGCCTCTTGGCCGCCGCGGCCAGGCGGCGCGCCGAGACGATGCCGAAACCGGAAGAACTCGTCGAGCGGCTCGTTGCCTTCTGGAAAACGGTCGCCTGATCAGTGGATCGGCAGGCTGATCACGTGCGTGGCCGCGAATTCCGCGTGCGGCAGCGGCGCGTGCGTTCCGAACAGGTCGATGTAGGCGCGCTGTTTGTACACGGGCAGCGCATAATAGACGGCGGAAGGAATGCCTTCGCGTTCCAGCGCGTGCACGAACGCGGCGCGGTCGCGGACAAGCAAGGTGAAGACGTTATAGGTATGGCCGGGCTGATCCGGCATGGCCAGCACGTTCGGATCGGCGGCGAATTTTTTGCGCCAAGTGGCGGCGAGCTGTCGCCGGATCCGCAGATCGTCGTTCAGCCACGACATTTTTTCGAGCAGGATCGCCGCCTGGAGCGCGTCGAGGCGGCTGTTGGCGCCGAGGATCGCGTGTTCGTATTTGCGCGGCTGGCCGTGATTTTTCAACAAGCGGAATCGTTCGGCGACCTTGGCGGAACGGATCGTGACCGCGCCGCCGTCGCCGAAGCCGCCGAGATTCTTGGTGGGAAAAAAGCTGAAGCAGCCGACGTCGCCGAAGGTGCCGGTCAGCCGGCCCCGATCCGTCGCGCCGAACGATTGCGCGCAATCTTCGATCAACTTCAGGCCGCGTTTCTTGCAGAGCCGCACGATCGGCGCCATGTCGCAGGCCAGGCCGTAGAGATGGACGACCAAGACGGCCCGCGTGCGCTTCGTGATCTTCGCTTCGATCAGCGCGGCGTCGATGTCGTAGGTTTCGGGATCGATGTCGACCAAGACCGGTTTCGCGCCGACGGCCGCGATTGCTTCGATCGTGGCGAAATAGGTGAAAGCCGTGGTGATGACTTCGTCGCCGGAACCGATCTCCAGCGCTTTCAGCCCGAGGATCATCGCGTCGGTGCCGGAATTGCAGGTGACCGCGGTCCGGCCGAAAAAACCGGTCAGCCGTTTTTCGAAAGCGGCGACGGACGGGCCGCCGATGAAGTCCTCCGCCTCGACGACGCGGCGGATCCGCGCCATCAGGGCCGTTTTTTTCTGTTTGGAAAGCCGCTGGGAAAAGAATTTCATGCGGAGGCGGACGCGCGCGTCCGCAAGGTTTCATACTCGTCGCGCAGGCGCCGCACGAGCTTCTTCAAATTATGGTGTTCCACGACGATGCCGCGCAGCGTTTCGCCCATGCGCCCGCGCTCGGCTTCGGAGAGCGACAGGCAGGCGTCCAGCTTGGCGGCAAGATCGCCGGCCGTCCAATCATAATACAGGTACGGCAGCCACTCGCCGAACAAGGCGTTGAAGACCGGCGTGCAGACGACGGCCGGAGTCCCGCAGGACATTGCTTCGAGGAACGATTTGCCCGCGCCGCCGAGCTTCTGCATGCTCGCGAGGACGGACGCTTGGCAGAGGTGGGGGAGCAGGTCCTTATTCGGCACGGGCCCGACGAACGCGAACGCGTCGCTCAAGCCGAGGTCGCCGATTTTTTTCTTGAGACCGTCGACGTAGGCGTCATCGCCCTCGCGCATCGGTCCGCCGATCAGCCGCACCAGGAAATCGCGGCGGCCGTGCCGGTCGCGCAGCAGGCGGCAGGCTTCGATCAGCAGGTCGTATTCTTTGACGGGGGAGAGCCGTCCGACGCTCAAGATGATTTTTGGATGGGACTGAACCGCTCGCAACGGGCAGGCGTAGACGTCGGGATCGACGCCATGACCGACGCCCAGGAATTTCGGCGAATCGTTGTTGCCGACGAAGCCTTCCTTGGAGACCGAAATGACGCGATCCGCGATCCGCAAAGCCGCCAGGCGCATCCAGCTGCCGTGAACGTGCGCGTACCATAGGAACGTCGTCTTGCCCCACAGGCGCCAGAACAGGCCGCCGAGCAGCACGTATTCGGGATTCATGTGCACGAAGACGGCATCGTAGTCGCGACGCAGGGCAAACATATAGCGATAAAAGCGCGTCACGTATTTCCAGCGCGAGGCACCCTCCTCTTTGCCGAGCGAATGCACGCGCACGTTGGGCGGCAGGTCCAAGACGCCCTTGCGCAGGCAGATCACCTCGACGGAATCGAAGACTTCGGCGAAGCGCCTGATCCACTGATGAAACGCGCCGAGCACGTCATCGTTCTTGTCGGCGACTTGCGCGACGATCAGCAGTTTCATAGCGGAGAGACGCGCTCGCCGTTCAGGGCGTACGATCGCCCGCACTGCCCGCAGGAAGTTTTTTCCTGCGCGAAGGCCAGGCGTCCTCCGCAGTCGCAGACCCAGCCGATGCGCTTGGCCGGCACGCCGGCCACGAGCGCGTAGTCGGGGACGTCTTTGGTGACCACGGCGCCGGCGCCGACCAGCGCGCTCGCGCCGACCGTCACGCCGCCGATGATCGTGGCGTTGGCGCCGATCGAAGCGCCGGCGCGCACGAGCGTCGGACGCCAGGCGCCGTACTGCGGAAATTTGCTTTTGGGATATTTCGCGCGCGGAACGAAATCGTTGGTGAAGGTGACGGAAGGGCCGACGAAGACGTCATGCTCGAGCGTCACCAAATCCCAGACATCGGTGTTCGCTTCGATCTTCACGCCGTCGCCCAGCACCGCTTTGGCGAAGACCGTGCAGTTGTGGCCGATCACGCAGTCGTTCCCGATGCGCGCGCCGGCCACGATCTGCGCATGCCGCCAAATCGCCGTGCCGCGCCCGATCTCGGCATAGTCGGAAACTTCGGCAGTAGGATGGATCTTCACGCCCTCATGCGCCATACGATGCGATCAGGCGTTCGACGAGCTTGATGGAGGCGAGCGCTTCCGGCACGCGCGCGCCTTTGCCCGCCAGCAGGTCGCGATAGACGAAGCGGTGCAGGTTTTCGTGCGAAAGGTTGTCTTGCGAGGAAAAATTGTAGTCCTTGCCGTTCACGACGAAGCGGCGCTGCTGATGCGCGCGGTTGCGGTAAATGCCGACCGTCCAGCTGCAGCGGTACTTTTCGCCCTCCATCGTTCCCGTGCCGACCGTGTTGCTCAATTCCGTGACGGCGACCTTGGTCGGCGGGCCGAAGATGTGCTGGATCAGGTCGAAATAATGGATGCCGATATTGAATAGGACGCCCCCGGAGCGGCGGGCGTCGCCTTTCCAGGTGCGGAAATATTTTTCGTCGCGATAGACGGAGATGTCCACGTCCACTTCGAAAAAACCGCCGCCCGCGACCTGTTCGCGCAGCGTTTTGACCAGCGGGTGGTGGTGCAGCTGCAGGACGGTGAAGACGTTTTTGAATCCGGCCAGCGATTCCACTTCTTTGCTGGTGATGCCGAGCGGCTTTTCGCAGAGGACGATTTTGCCGTGTTCGGCCGCCAGCTTGGCCATCGGCACGTGCAAGTCGTTCGGGCCCAGGATGACGACGCACTCCGCGGCCGGATGGTCCATGACGCCGGTTTTCCAAGCCTGCTCGCCATGGGCCGTGTTGACCATGTCGATGATTTTTCCGCCGACGGCCTGAATCGCTTCGGCGTGGCGCGGCATGATGAAACCCGTTCCGATCAGACTGAAGTTCATAGGGAAGATGCCGCGTAATTCCTCATAAGCCTAGCCGATTCGCGCCCTTTCTGGCAAGATGACGAAGCTATGACCGAACCGCAGTTCGAATATCGCGCGCTCAAATACGAGCACCCGGAGCGCTGGACGAGCTATTATCGCCAGATCCACGAGGTCTTGGCGTTGAAGCCGGAAAACGTTCTCGAGATCGGCAAAGGCAGCGGCTTGGTCGGGACCGTCCTGAAATTCCGCGGCGCGGCGCTGACCAGCCTGGATATCGATCCCGGCCTCGCGCCGGACGTCGTCGGCTCCGTGACCGCGATCCCGCTCTCCGACAAAAGCTTCGATGTGACGCTCTGCGCCGAAGTGCTCGAGCACTTGCCGTTCGCGGATTTTCCGAAAGCGCTCTCCGAGATCCGCCGGGTCACGCGCCGCGCGGTCGTGCTGTCGTTGCCGCACTGGGGCTGGACCTTCTGGCTGGGCTTCAAAATCCCGCTTTTGCCGAAGATCGATCTCTTTTGGAAATTGGACGGTCTCAAATCGCATCCGCCGGGCGGCGATCATTTTTGGGAGATCGGCAAGCGCGGGTATCCGCTGGCGCGCGTGCTCGGCGAGATCGAACGCGCGGGATTCAACGTCCGCCGGACGTATATCAAACCGGACTCGGCGTATCACCGCTTTTTCATCCTTGAACCGAAGGCATGAGCCGCGTGCTGGATCTGGCGCGCTTGAACGATCGCCCCGCGCTCTCCGCGCTCGTCGTCATCCCGACGTATAACGAACGCGATCACGTCGCGCCGCTGCTTTCGGCGCTGGCGGCCGGCGGCGCCGACGTCCTGTTCGTCGATGACGGCAGCCCCGACGGCACGGCGGACGCGATCCGCCAGGAGGCGATGCGCGCGCCGATGCGCGTCTGGCTGATGCGGCGCGCGGGCAAGCTCGGACTCGGCACGGCCTACGTCGACGCGTTTTCGCGCATGCTGGATGAAGCCGACTATCGCGTCCTGCTCGAGATGGACGCGGATTTTTCTCACGATCCGGAGCGAGTGCCCGCGCTCATCGCCGCGGCGGAGCGTTCCGGCCTCGCGATCGGCTCGCGCTACGTGCCGGGCGGCGCGACGCCGGACTGGCCCTGGAAGCGCCGCTGGCTCAGCCGAAGCGCGAACCTCTACGCGCGGGCGATTCTTGGCTTGCGATTTCCGGCTTTCCGCGTCTCCGACGCGACGGCCGGCTTCGTCGCGTGGCGCCAGGACGCGCTGCGTGCCCTGCTGAAACGTCGCCCCACAAGCAACGGCTACGCCTTTCAGATCGAAACGAAATGGTGCGCCGTGCTGGACGGCTATCGTCCCGAGGAGCTTCCGATCGTTTTTCGCGATCGGCGGATCGGCGCGTCGAAAATCAGCCGCGCGATCATGCGTGAGGCGCTCCTCCTCCCGTGGAAGCTGCTATTCCGTTCTTCTGGCGCGCCTGCCACGCCTCGATGAAACGCCAAACGCCGGCGGCCGAAAGCACGGCCAGCGCGGAATCGAAGGGGACGCGGTATTTGGTAAAGGCGTAGGTGATCGAATAGGTGAGACTGAAAGCGATCGCCAGGATGACGAACAGCCAAGCGCGGCCGCGTTCCTGTTTCGTCGAGACGAGCCACTCGAAGGCGCCGAGCGCGATCAGGAAACCGTAGGTCAGCGCGTAGCCCCAATCCATGAAGGCGGCGGAGAGGATCACGGCGCCATTGTCGCCGACGGCGTTCTTCGGCGTCCACATCCACGGGCGCCAGAGCTGCGAAAATTTGACGAACATCAGGACGGGCACCTGACCGGGATGCTGGCGGATCCACTTCCAGGCGACGTCGTACCAGTAGTGTTCGTTTTCGAGTTCGGTCATGCCGAGGAATTCGCAGCCGGTCTGCCCGATGCCGTTCATCGGCGTGAGGACGCCGTCGCCGGGCTCGGGCGTCGCGTCGACGTGGATGTCGTGCAGCAGCATCTGGAGCGCCCACGGATTGTAGGCTTTGTAGAAGACGCGACCCGCGTCGGTCGTGAGCGGCACGAAGGCGTGATGGATCCGATCGTTCCGGATGAACCAGGGCGCCATCACGAGCAGCGCCGTCACGGCCATGATCGCGGCGGCCCTGAACGCTTTTTTGAAAGATTTCCAGCGCCACCACAGCCAGACGCAGGCGATCGGCGCGATGAAGACCATCGGTCCGCTCGTCGCGAGCATCGCCAGGCCGATCCAGAGGCCGTTCAGGATGGCCGTGCGCGTCGAGCCTGTCCGTTCGAGGCGCAGAAGCCCGAGGACGGCCAGCAGGAAGAAAAAGGTGAAGAGGAAGGTGATGTAAAACTGCGTGTCGTGATAGAGGTTGTACGGATAGCAGGCCATGAAGAGCGCGGCCAGCAGGCCGACGCGTTCCGATTTCCATTCGCGGCCGATCAGATACACCAGATAGACGCTGGCCGTGCTGACCGCCGCTTGCGCCAAGCCGAGAGGAATCACGTATTTGCCTTCGCCGAAGATCGCGAGGAAGGGGATGACGAACAGGATGTAGAGCGGCGCACGATACGAAGTCGGGCAATCCTTGGCGATGCTGAGGCCGTGGCCGTGGATCCAATTGACGGCCGGGTACCAAAAGCCGTATTCGACGCGCCAGCCGAGGTCGTGGCGGAAGGCGGCCAGCGCGGCCAGGCGCAGCACGGCGGCCAGCAGCATGACGGCGCCGAGCAGGAGTCCGGAGCGGGCTTCGACGCGGTCGGCGAGGGAACGGCTTGCCATAGTGGCCGCATGATAGCAGAGCCCAAAACCCTATTCAATACGGCGCAAAACGGGTATGCTCGATCGGCATGAACCCTGACGTGCGCCGATGAAGATCTGCTATCTCGCCAACATCCGCCTGCCGACCGAAAAGGCCCACGGCCTCCAGATCATGGAGATGTGCCGGGCCTTCGCGCGCGGCGGCCATCAGGTGCGCTTGATCGTGCCGAAACGCGAAAACGCCGTCGCCGGAACGGCCTGGGATTTTTACGGATTCCGGCCCGAATTCGAAATCGTCGAAACGCCGATCTTCGATTTCATCCGCTTCGATCGCGTTCTCGGCCGCGCCGCGCTCTGGCTGAACGCGCTGCAATTTTCTTGGTTCGCGCGCCGGCCCGCGCGCGCCTTCGCCCCGGACGTCGTCTACGCGCGTGATCCGTGGTTCGCGCATGTCGCGCCGGCAGCGCGTTACGTCTATGAGGCGCACGATTTTCCGAAGCGCGTCACGAGCCTGCATCGCCGCTGGTGGAAACGGGCCGCCAGGATCGTGGCCGTTACCTCCGGCTTGAAGCGCGCCTTGGTCTCCGCCGGCGCGCCCGAGAAACGCATCGTCGTCGCGCACGACGGCGTCGAGGAGGCCATCTTTGCCGTCCGTGAAAGCCAGAAAGAGGCGCGCTCTGCGCTCGGCTTGCCGGAGGACGGTTTCATCGCGATCTACACCGGTCACCTCTATCCCTATAAAGGAGCAGACGATCTGCTCGAAGCCTGCGCGCATCTGCGGCCCGCGACGCGCGTCGTTTTCGTCGGCGGGCGACCGGATGATCTGGCGCGGCTCAAGGCCCGCGCCGTTGAACTCAAGCTTTCGAACGCGACCTTCGCCGGACAGGTGCCGCACGCTCGCATCCCTTCGTACCTGCGCGCGGCCGACGCCGCCGTGCTGCCGACCCGCGCGTCGGATCGGCACGCGGCGGAATTTCTCTCGCCACTCAAGCTCTTTGAATATCTCGCCGCAGGCAAGTCCATCGTCGCCACCGATACGCCTTCGGTCCGCGAAGTGCTTGACGAGCACTCCGCCGTTTTCGTGCCGCCGCAAGATCCTGTTGCGCTCGCCCGCGCGCTGAACGACCTGGCCGACGCGCCCGCGCGCGTGACCGAGCTCGAGCGGGCGAGCCTGCGCTTGGCTTCGAGCCACGCTTGGTCGCGCCGGGCGGAAACCGTCCTTTCCGGCCTGCCCGAACCCCGGCCGATCCTGACCTGGTTGCGCCGCTACCGCACGGAGTTGCTGATCGCGCTTCTCGCCTTCGCGATCCGCGCCGTCTACGTGTTGTTTTTCCCGCAGCGCACGATTCTTGGCGGCGACGGCGAGGTCTATCTCGGCTTGTCCGACCTGGTCCGCGGCCTGCGCGATTCCGTGCCGCGCGCGCCGACGTTCTATCCCATACTCTATCCGTATTTCCTGGCCGCCACCCGGATCGTTTTCGGAAACGGCGTTGCGTGGATCCGCTTGGCCCAGGCCGCGCTCTCCGCCGCGACGGTTTTCATGATGTCCCTCATGGCGCGCCGCTGGATCGGACAAGAAGCCGCGGCGCCGACGGGCCTGCTCGGCGCGTTCTACGTGCCGATGGTGCTCGAGAGCGGCGTCCTCTATACGGAAACGACCTATGCGTTTTTGTTGACGGCCGCCGTCGCCGCCTCGATTCTGGCGCTTCGGCGGGCGCGCGTGCGCGAGGCGCTTTTGGCGGGCGTCATCTTCGTGCTGGCGGGGCTGACGCGCGAGCTCGCCTTCTACCAGGCCGCCTTGTACGCCGCCTGGGCCGCGATCGCCAAGCGCTCATGGAAGCTGGCGCTGGCCCTGCTGCTGCCGACCGTGATCGCGCTCGGTGGCATCGCCGTGCGCAACGCCGCGATCGCCAAAGCGCACGCGCTGACCTCGCAGCCGCTGGTCTCGAAGCGCTACGAAGCCGCGCTGACCGAGCCGACGCTCGCGCGCTTTCTGCTCTCGCCCGACCGCTGGCATTTGTATCTGGAAGGCGCCTATCTGTATTTCCGTTTTCCGTACCGCTTGAGCGATCTCGGCGTCGGCCTGCCGATCGACAATAAGCCGCATCCTTCGGGCGACGTGGTCTATCATTTCAACACCCACGAGCTGGTGGCCAGGCAGCCGCTTTCCCAGCTCTTCGCCAAAATCGTCCTGGTCGCGCTGCACTGGCTGATGCTGGCCCTCGCGGCGTATGGTTTCTGGCGCGGCCGCTTGGCGAAAGAGGCCAAGATCGGCTTCGCGATCGCGATCGTCTTCGCCTTCGCCACGATCATGTTCCAAGGCCTGCACCGCGTCCAAGGCTTCGAAGGCATCGAGCCGCTCGCGCGCTACCGCTTCCCGACGGAGCCGCTCATGCTGATCCTGGCCGTGGCCGGCGCGCAAGCGCTCAAGCCGTTCCGCAAACGCTGACATGGATTCCGCCGACATCAAGAATTTCTACGAAACGTACGGCGACCGCATCGTCGAGAAGCGGCTGAATTCGCCGTACCCGCTGCGCCGCTACGCGCATCGGCAAGGCTACGAAACGATCGCGAAGTTCGTGCAGCCGGGGGAAACGGTGCTCGACGCCGGCTGCGGCGAAGGCGTGCTTTCGTGGTATCTCGCGGAACGCGGCGCCAAGGTGACGGCGATCGACATTTCGAAGCCGAACGTCGAAAACGCGCAAAAATTTTTGGAAAAAAAAGGCGTGCTCGACCGCGTGACGGTCATGCAAGGCGACGCCGAAGCGTTGCCGTTCGCCGATGCGAGCTTCGACTGGGTGATTTCCTCTCACGTGCTTGAACATCTTCCGGATTTCGACAAAGGCCTTTCCGAGATCCACCGCGTCACGAAAAAGCGCGCGATCGTGGCGCTCCCGACCTGCCTCAATCTGGCCGGCGCGTCGCAGCTCGGCGGCGCAGACTTCTGGCGCCTTTCGAAACGGGCGATCATTGCCTTGCCATGGGGACTTCTCCGGATCCTCGGCAACCTCGGACGCGAAGGCGTCCAGGAAGGCTACGCCGGAGTCGGTGAGCTGCCGCACATCTGGCGCTACCCCTGGGTCATGCGCCGGCGTCTTGAAAGAGGCGGCTTCCGGATCACGCGTTTCGAAGCCGCGACGCTCATGCTCCCGTATTTCACCTTCCTGCTGCCGCTGGTGAAACTGCTCGACCGCGCCAAGCACCTGCCATTCTTCCGCAATTTCGGCTACGGCTCCGTCGCGGTCTTGGAGAAAAAATGAATCGCAAAAAAGCCGCGCATGCCGCGGCTTTGTGTCATCGACCTTTCCGCTTCAGCACGCTGTAAATTGTCTTCAGCACGATCGCGGCGTCGAGAGCGAGCGAGCGGTATTTTAGGTAGTAGAGATCGTGGCGCAGCTTCATCAAGTGGTCTTCGCGCGTGGCGGCGTAGGGGGCGGAGACTTGGGCCCAGCCCGTCAGGCCGGGGCGCACCAGGTGCCGCACGGGGAAGAGAGGAATCGTTTTCGACAATTCGTCCTCGATCTCCGGACGCTCGGGACGCGGGCCGACGAAGCTCATCTCGCCGCGCAGGATGTTCCAGAGCTGGGGGATCTCGTCGAGGCGCGAGGCGCGCAGGAAGCGTCCGAACGACGTGACGCGCGGATCGTGTTCCTGGGCGAAAGCGGCGCCGTGCTTTTCCGCGTCGACGCGCATCGTCCGGAATTTCACGATCGTGAACGGACGGCCGCCGTGGCCCACGCGCCGCTGGCGGTAGAAGACCGGACCGCGATCCGCGATCCAAACTCCTGCGGCGATGCAGAGCGCCAAGAGCAGCGCCGGCACGGAGAAGAGCAGGGCGAGGAGCACGTCGCAGGCCCGCTTGGCGTGCTCATAGAACGACGTTTCCTGCGCGGCGAGGTTGTCGAGGATCCAGCGCTCGTTGAGCGCCGATTCCGGCACCGCGTGGCGGATTTTTTCGTAGAACGTCGGCAGATCGAAGATCGTGACCGCCTGGAAGAATTTTCGGTACAAGCGCGCGGTCATCTCCGGAAGATGTTGCAGGTGCCGCGAGACGACGATCAAGTCGGAGGCCGGAAGGTTTTCATGCGAGCCGTCGTCCAGGACGCCGACGCAGGTATAGCCGAGATGCGTGTTCAGCTTCAGAATCTCGCAAAGCGTTCGCGCTTCTTCGCCGCCGCCGAGGAACAGCACCTTCAGGCGGAAGCGTTCGGCGGAAAACAGATCCATCGTCGCGAGCCGCCAGCCGAAGAACAGCGCCGCGTAGAGCGCGACGACGATCACGAGATTGGTTTTCGGCGCGATGCCGATGCCGGGAACGAAATAGAAGACCGCCATCGTGACCGCGAAGGCGGCGATCAACGCTTCGCCGGCGCGGGCGGCCAGCTCGATCTTGCTGCGCAAGGCGTCGAAATCGTAGAGGCCGACGATGTAGAAGATCGCGAGCCAGCAGGCGAAGACGATCGTGAACGGCCCGGCGTGCTCTGGCCAGTGCTGGCGATAGCCGGCGGGGCCGTAGCGCAGCACGAGCGCCGAGAGCAACGAAAGATAGGCGGCCAGGAGATCTCCCGCCGCCAGGATGAGCAGTTTGAATCGGCGCAGATCGCCAGCCATAGCGCCTTGAGGATAGCGAAAAACGGCTTGAAACTCAAGCCGGAACGGCGTAGAGTGGGAACGCATCGCACGCATGCGCATCGCGTTTTTGACGACAACATTGGACGAAACCATCGGCTGGGGCCGCTATGCCGCCGGCTTTTTGGCCGAAGCGCGCCGCCGGAACGGCGCGGAAAACGTGCTCGCGCCCGATCCCGCGCGCTTGCGTTCGGGAAACATCCGCTGGAAGCAGCCGTTTCTGGCGCTCTCCGACGCTTTCGCGCTTCGGAAGGAATTGAAAAATGCCGACGTGATTCACGCGGCCATCGAGCCGGCCGCGCCGCTCGCGTTTTTCCTGTCGCTCCTGCTCCGCAAGCCGTACGTCGTGTCGGTCTGCGGCACCTTTGCCGACATCGCATCGTATTCGTGGCCGATACGCTGGCTGTATCGCTTGGCATTCCAGCGAGCCGGACGCGTTGCCGTCTTGAGTCGCTATACCTTGAAAGTGTTCGAGCGCGGCGTGAAGGACGCGAAGACGACGATTGTCTACGGAGGATTCGTGCCGGCTGCGCATGCGCCGAAAAAAGAGCGCATCAGTTCCCAGCGCCGCATCTTGGCCGTCGGCGCGATCAAGCCGCGCAAAGGATTCCACACGCTCCTCGAAGCGCTCGGTGCGCTGAAAAAAGAAGGCTTCGCCTTCCGCGCAGATTGCGTGGGACCGAAAGACGAAAGCGCGTATGTCAAAAAACTTGAAACGCGCCTCAGGGAACTCGCGCTCGAAGATGTCGTCACGTTTCACGGCCGCGTTTCGGAAGCGATGCTTCATCGGTTCTACGCGGATGCCGATCTTTTCGCGCTGCCGTCGGAGCACAGCGGCACGGCTTTCGAGGGCCTCGGTCTCGTCTATCTTGAAGCGATGACGGTCGGCTTGCCGGTCATCGGCTGCCTCGATTCCGGCGCGGAAGACGTCATCCAAGACGGCCTGAACGGACGACTCGTGCCGCCCGGAAACGCGCAGACACTGGCGGCCGCGATCAAGGAAATTCTCGGTGATGAATCGAAGTGGAAGCAAATGAGCGAGGCCGCGCCTGGCAGCATCGAGCGCTTCCGCTGGGAAAACGTCGGCGCAGAGATGGACGCCGCCTATCGCGCCGCGCTTGCCGCGTATGCCCGCTGAACGCTTACGCGGTCTCTTCGGCGAACGCGTGAAAGAACGCGAAGCGCTGGCCAAGCACGTCAACATCCGCTTGGGCGGTCCGGCCGATTTTTATTTCGAAGCGAAAACCTCCGACGAGCTCGCGCAGGTCGTCGAAGCCGCGCTCGCGGATGGCTTGTCGTACGCCGTCCTCGGCGGGGGATCGAACACGTTGCCGAGCGACGAAGGCTTCCGCGGCCTGGTCATTCAAGCCTCGAATCGCGGCTGGAAGATCGAGGGCGCGCGCGTGTCGGCCGAAGCGGGCGTGCCGTCGGGTTTCTTGGCGCGTAAAACGGCCGAAGCGGGACTGACGGGCTTCGAATGGGCGGTCTCGCTGCCGGGCACGATCGGCGGCGCGGTGCGCGGCAACGCGGGCTGCTTCGGCGGAGAAACGAAGGATGCGCTCGTGTCCGTCGAAACGCTACGCGTCAATGGCGGAACGACGGAACGCGTGACGTATGACAAGGAAGCCTGCGCCTTCGGCTACCGCGATTCCGTTTTCAAGCGGAACGGCGAGGTGATCCTGTCAGCGACGTTCACGCTTGCGCCGGCTTCGAAAGAAACATGCCTCACCAAGCTCGAAGCCGTGCTTGCAGAGCGAAAGGAAGAGCAGCCGAGCAACGCGCCCTCCGCCGGCTGCATGTTCAAGAATTTCGAATTCAAGGACGAAAGCGAGGTCTCGACATTGAAAAGCGCCGCGCGCGTCCCCGAAGCTTTTTTGGCCGCCAAGCGCATTCCCGCCGGCTGGCTGATCGAGCGGTCCGGCCTCAAGGGCGCCACGATCGGCGGCGCGCAGGTGTCCGAGAAGCACGGTAATTTCTTGGTGAATCTCGGAAACGCGACGGCGTCGGACGTGGTGCAGCTCATCTCGCGGATCAAGATGAAGATCCGCGACGGGTACGGCCTCCAGCTCGAGGAAGAAGTGCAGCTGCTGGGTTTTTAAG
This sequence comes from uncultured Gammaproteobacteria bacterium, assembly GCA_964404275.1. Lineage (GTDB taxonomy): Bacteria > Patescibacteriota > Patescibacteriia > SG8-24 > DYFX01 > DYFX01. Next base: position 22,976 of record CAYOJH010000002.1, read on the forward strand.
CGCTTTCATGTCGACACTCCGCGAGAAAGCCAAGCGCGTGCTGGCCTGGTCCCAGACCTATGCCAAAACCGACATGGTCTATGTGGCCAAGAGCGGTTTTTGGACCACGCTGAATTTCGCGGTCGGCGGCGCGGTCGCGCTGCTGCTCGCGGCCGCTTTCGCCAACCTGCTGCCGAAAGAAACCTACGGTACCTATAAATACATCCTGTCGATCGCCGGCGCCTTCGGTTTCCTGTCGCTGACCGGCATGAACACGGCGGTGACTCGCGCGACCGCGCGCGGTCATGACGGCGCGCTGCCGGAATCGGTCCGGATCCAGCTGCGTTGGAATCTGATCTACACCGCGGTCCTGACCTGCTTGGGCGCGTACTACCTGGTGCGCCACGGCGCGTTCGCGCTCGGCGTTTCGCTGTTGATCCTGGGCGCGCTGACGCCGCCGGCCTGGGCCTTCGCCACCTTCTCGTCGCTCTTGGCCGGCAAGAAGGATTTCAAACGAAGTGCCAAATATTCGATCCTCGGCTCGCTGCTGTACCTGGCGATCATGCTGATCGGCATCGTCTTCGGCCGCTCGCCGACGTGGCTGGTCGTCGCGTACGCGATCAGCAACTGCCTCGTGTACGCGCTGCTCTACGCGCTGACGATCGCCAGATACAAGCCGAAAGGCATGGACGCGGCCGAGCGCCGCGAGATGCTCGACTTCAGCAAGCACCTCAGCGTCGTGAACGTCTTCGCCACGATCGCGCAGCAGATCGACAATATCGCGGTCTTCAAATTCCTGGGGCCCGCGCAGCTGGCCGTCTATGCCTTCGCCGGACTCATGCCCGACCGGATCCGCAATTTCGGCAAGACGGGCATGGGCATCATCATGCCCAAGCTTTCGGCCAAGAATCTGCCGGAGGTCATGCGCTCGTTTCGTTTGCGTCTCGTCCAAAGCTTCGCGATCGGCACGCTCTTCGCCGTCGGCTACGTGCTGATCGCGCCGCCACTCTTCCGTCTGTTATTTCCGCGCTACGTCGACGCGATCTTGTATTCGCAACTGATCGCCCTGAACCTGGTCTTCACGGTGCCGATCACCTACATGGCCTACGTCCACCAATCCCAGAAGCTGATTCCCGAGATTTACGCGACCAGCCTGGCGTCAAACGGGTTGCGCATCGCGCTCATGCCGATCGGCGGCGCACTTTTCGGCATCCTGGGCGTGATCGCGGGCAAGTTGGTCGGCAACATGTTCGGCGTGCTCATCAGCGCCCTGGCGCTGAGGCGGGCGCTCAAGCGGCACGCGGTTGCCAGTTCTGAGCCCGTCGCGTAGACTCTCGGCGTATGCAGAAAACCGCTTTCGTCACCGGCATCCTTGGCCAGGACGGCCCGTATCTCGCGCAGCTGCTTCATGAGAAAGGCTATCGCGTCTACGGCCTGATTCCGCGCCACTCGAATCCGAATTTTTCGAATACGGATTACCTCGGCGTGACCGACGCGATCGAATTCGTGACCGGCGACATGTCGGATGAAGGCTCGCTCCTGCACCTCATCCGCGCGACGCGGCCGGACGAAGTCTATAACCTGGCGGCGCAGTCGTTCGTCGGCGCGTCCTGGGATCTCGCCAGGCTGACGACCGAAGTCAACGCCCTCGGCGTGCTCTATCTTTTGAACGCGATCAAACATCATCAGCCGACCGCCAAATTTTATCAGGCCTCGACCAGCGAAATGTTCGGCAACAGTTCGGAGGACGGCGGCGTGCAGACGGAAAACACGCCCTTTCATCCGCGCAGCCCGTACGCCATCTCGAAATTGTACGCGTATTGGATGACGGTCAATTTCCGCGAAAGTTACGGCATGTTCACGGCCAATGGCATCCTCTTCAACCACGAATCGCCGATCCGCGGCAAGGAATTCGTGACGCGCAAGATTACCGACGGCGTCGCCAGGATCAAGCTCGGTCTGGCCGACGAGATCCGCCTCGGCAACCTCGACGCGCGCCGCGACTGGGGTTTCGCCGGCGACTACGTCGACGCGATGTGGCGGATGCTTCAGCAGCATGAAGGAAACGACTATCTCGTCTCGACGGGGGAGACGCATTCGATCCGCGAATTCCTGGACGCCGCCTTCGCGCACGCCGGCGTCGAAGATTGGCAACACTACGTGAAGATTGATCCGCGCCACAAGCGCCCGGCCGAAGTCAACGTGCTTCAGGGCAAGGCGCACAAAGCCGCCGAAACGCTCGGCTGGAAACCGACCGTCGGCTTCCAGGAACTCGTGGCCATGATGGTCGACGCCGATCTGGAACGCCACAGAGCGACGCTTGCCAAACGCGTCTTTTCGGTATAAACTGCCCTCACCCCATATGCGTATCAATCGCATCAAAGCCACCGGAATCGAGCTGACCGACGCCATCAAGGATGCTGTCGAGAAGGAAATGTCCTCGCTTGACGAGCTTGTTTCTCGCTGGGGCGAGGCCGTGCACGCCGACGTCGAAGTCGGCCGGACCTCGAACCACCATCACAAAGGCGACGTGCATCGCGCCGAGATCAACCTGCACCTGGGCGGCAAGACGCTGCGCGCCGAGCACGAAGGCCAAGACCTCTACGTCGTCATCAAAGAGACGGTGCGCACGATGCATCGCGAAGTGGTCAAGGAAAAGGAACGCCACGGCTGAACCCGCATGTCCATCTTCCGGAAGATTTTCGGCGATCCGAACGCCCGCGTCGTCGCCAACCTCCAACCCGTCGTCGACCGGATCAACGCGCTTGAAAAAGACATCCAAGCGCTCTCCGACGACGGCCTGGCGGCCAAAACCGGCGAACTCAAAGAGCGTTTGAAGAACGGCGCGACGCTTGATGATGTCCTGCCGGAAGCGTTTGCGTTGGTCCGCGAAGCCGCGCGCCGGACGCTCGGGCAGCGCCACTACGACGTTCAGCTGGTCGGCGGCATGGTCCTGCATGAAGGCGGCATCGCCGAAATGCGGACCGGTGAAGGCAAAACGCTGGTCGCCACCACGTCCGTCTATTTGAATGCGCTCGAAGGCAAGGGCGTGCACGTCATCACCGTCAACGATTATCTCGCGCGCCGCGACGCCGGTTGGATGGGCCGCGTCTATCATCGCTTGGGCCTCTCGACGGCCTGCATCAACCATCAGTCCGCCTACCGCTACGATCCGCTGTACAAGGCGGCGGCGAAGCCGGAAGAGGGCGCGGCGGTCGAAATCAAAGCCGTCGACACGACGGCCGCGTTTCATGTCGACATGGACGAGATGCGCCCGATCGGGCGCAAGGAGGCCTACCTGGCCGACATCACCTACGGCACCAACAACGAATTCGGTTTCGATTACCTGCGCGACAACATGGTGACCGTGCCGGATCAGGCGGTCCAGCGCGAACTGCACTACGCGGTCGTCGATGAAATCGACTCGATCTTGATCGACGAAGCGCGCACGCCGCTCATCATTTCCGCGCCGGCCGAGGAATCTTCGGAGCAGTATTATCATTTCGCCGACGTCGTCCGTCCGCTTGAAGAGGGGAAGGATTACAACGTCGATGAAAAGATGCGCGGCGTGGCCTACACGGAAGACGGCCAGAACCGCGTTTCGAAAGCGCTGAACAACGATCCGTGGAAGACGTCGGACATCATCACGATCTATCACTTGGAAGCCGCGTTGCGCGCCAAGGCGCTCTTCCATCTCGACAAGGAATACGTCGTGCGCGACGGCGAAGTCGTGATCGTCGACGAATTCACCGGCCGCCTCATGCCGGGCCGCCGCTATTCGGAAGGCCTGCATCAGGCCATCGAGGCCAAAGAAAAAGTCAAGATCCAGCGCGAAAGCCGCACGCTCGCGACCGTCACGTTCCAAAATTATTTCCGTTTGTACAAAAAATTGTCGGGCATGACAGGCACTGCGGCCACCGAGGCCGAGGAATTCGCCAAGATCTACAAGCTCGAAGTCACCACCATCCCGACCAACAAGCCGGCCCAGCGCCTCGACCTGACGGATCGCGTCTACAAAAACCATTCGGGAAAGTTCGCGGCCGCGGTGCAGGAAATCAAGGCGCGTCACGAAAAAGGCCAGCCCGTCCTGGTCGGCACGATTTCGATCGACCAGAACGAAGAACTTTCGCATCTCCTCGAACTCGAAGGCGTGCCGCATCAGGTGCTGAACGCCAAGAACCATGAGCGCGAAGGCGAAATCATCGCGCAAGCCGGCCGCAAGAGCGGCGTGACGATCGCCACCAACATGGCCGGCCGCGGCGTCGACATCATCTTGGGCGGCAACCCGTACGAGGCGGCCAAGGCCGCGGAAGTCCGCGAGCTCGGCGGCCTGATGGTCATCGGCACCGAGCGTCATGAATCGCGCCGCATCGACAACCAGCTTCGCGGCCGCGCCGGCCGCCAGGGCGATCCGGGCACCTCGCAATTCTACGTCTCGATGGAAGACGATTTGATGCGCATCTTCGGTTCGGACCGGATGAAGAACATGATGGACAAGCTCGGCATTCCCGACGACATGCCGATCGAGAACGGCCTGGTCTCCAAGTCGATCGAATCCGCGCAGCACAAAGTGGAAGGCCACAACTTCGACATCCGCAAGCACCTCCTCGAATACGACGACGTGCTCAACAAGCATCGCGAAGGCTTCTATCGTCGCCGCAAGGAAATGCTGTTGTCGGACGGCGAAACCGTCCGGACGAGCGTCTTCGAGATGATCGAGCGCGAAGTCGAACAGGTGACGCTCTTCCACACGCCGACCGAAAACGAAGCGGAGTGGAACCTCGAGGAAATCTACGAGGTCATGTCGACGATCTTCCCCGTGCCGAACGAGACGCGCATCAAGATGGACGGCATCCACACCGCTCTCGAGGCGAAAGAGGACAAGCTGGCCGGCATCCACGCCCGCACGGCCATCATCCAATACCTGACCGGCATCGCCCGCGCCCAGTTCGACAAGATCGAGCGCGAGATCGGCCTCGAGATGCTGACGCAGGTCTGCCGCGGCTTGTCGCTGCGCGCCATGGACAACTTCTGGATCGAGCATCTCGACGCGATCGATCACCTGCGCAAAGGCATCGGCCTGCGTGGCTACGGCCAGCGCGATCCGCTCGTCGAATACAAGAAGGAGGCCTATCGCATGTGGAACGAATTGCTCCATGCGATCGAGCGCCAGATCGTCTACGCCGTCTACAAAGTCCAAGTCGCCGCCCAATTCGCGCCGTCGCTTTTGGAACAGGGTGGCATCACCGTCAGCGCGCCGGCCAAAGAATCCCCCTTCGCCAAGGCTTCGGGGGACGAGGGGTTGTTTGATAAAGCGCCAGCCACGAGCATCGACGCAGGCTTGCCCGCCGTAGCTTCAGCGAAGGTGGGCCGCAACGACCCGTGCCCGTGCGGCTCGGGAAAGAAGTATAAGAAGTGCCACGGGGCCTGACGAGACGGAAAGAAAAAACCTCCCTTGATCGGGAGGTCAGCCGAAGTCGACTTCGAAGTCGCGGCCGCAGGTCGGGCAATGGTAGGGGACGACGTCGCCCTCCCATTCGGGGTTGACGTCGACGGCCTCGACATGGATCCAGTACTCGGACGCGGGCGCGTCGGCGGGACAGGGGTGATCCTTGGTGCAGTACTTGGTCTTGACCATGAAGTCGTGCGCCCAGTCCTGGGTATAGCGACAGCCATCTTCGGCGCAGCGCCAGCCGGCCGTCTCGGCTCTGAGCGGCGCGTCCGGATGGGTCGGGCACGTGAACGGGCGCATCGAGCCCCAGCGCTGCCAGGCGTTGAGGGCTTCGACCTGGGCGTCGTTGAACGGCGCTTGGATTTTCGACATGACGGCTCCTGAAAAAGGACGAGGGTCTACAGACGGTATACCATGACCGGAATCGGACATGAAAGCCGCGGAGCTTGACGACGGCGAAATTCCTGAATCCGACGGCATACGCTATAGTGGCGGGGTTGTTATGGATGCAGAAGCTTTGACGCGCGAACTCCTGGCGGAACCGATCGAGCGGGCCGATTTTTATTGGCATGCGCCGGAGTATCGGTCCTCTCTTGAAAATTGGAACGCGCTCGCGACCGAAAACGAGGTGCATGCGGCGATTTCCGCCCGGGACGAGAAAGCGGAGCAGAAAAAAAGCCGGAAGGACATCGCCTTCGTGACGACCCACGCCGGACCGGGCGGACGCCTGCTCGACGTGGGCTGCGGCTACGGCCGCCTCGCGAAATATCTGCTTCCGTCCGTGGCGTTCGAAGCGTACGTCGGCCTCGACAGCTCGCGCGTCATGCTCGGAAAATTTCAAGAGCGGTACGCGGCGCGGCCGGAAGAGCAAACAACGCCGCTCGTCCTGGTCCAGGCGGACATCGACCGCTTGCCGCTCCGGGACGGTTCCATCGATTGCTGCGTCGTCTCGGCGGTCTTCCTGCACAACCACAAGGACGTCACGCGAAGGTCGATCGGCGAGATCGTCCGCGTCTTGAAACCGGGCGGGAAACTGCTGGCCATCGGCTCGTTTCCGAACGCGCAGAGCCTGACGGGCCTGCAGGGCTGGGCTTTCCTGCGTTATCTGCGCTGGCGCGGCCAGGAAAAGAAAAACGGTCCGGTGCGGTATTTCAGCCGCGTTGAAATTCTCGGCTTGCTGGATGGCTTTACGGACGTCGCTTTCTATCCGAGCGGTTTCTCGGTGTATCCGAAAATGCTGCTCGGCTTGCCGGCCTTTCTGCGCTGGCATTACCGCCGTTTCTACGACATCCTTCACGGCTTTTTGCGCCATCATCTTCCCAAGCCCGTTCAAGACATTTTCTGCGTGTATCACGACGTGGTTGCGGCTAAGGTTCCGTCTGACGGAGATTGACGTCGCGCCTGTGCTATGCTAAGGAGACTTGAATTCTCCTATGGCCAAAGCCCTGATCGTCATTCCGGCCCGCATGTCCTCGACCCGCTTTTCGGGCAAGCCGATGGCCGTGATCGCCGGCAAAAGCATGATCGAACGCGTCTGGCGGATCGCCAAGGCCGTGCCTTCGGCCGCGCGCGCGATCATCGCCACCGACGACGCGGAACTGAAAACGTTTTGCGAAACGTTCGGCGCGGAGGTCATGATGACGAGCCCGGAGTGCGCGACCGGCACCGACCGCGTGGCCGAAGTCGCCGCCGCGCTTCCGGACTATGACATCATCTTCAACTTTCAGGGCGACGCCGTCCTGACGCCGCCGGCCGTGATCGAAACGCTGATCCAGGCCATGCAAGCCGACCTGGCCGCGCCGGTGGGCACGCCGGTCGTCCACCTCAAGGGAGAAGCGCTCGAAGGGTTTTTGGAAAAGAAAAAAGCCGGCAGCACGACCGGCACGACGGCCGTCTTCGATCTGAACGGTTACGCGCTGTATTTTTCGAAGGCGGTGATCCCCAACGTCCGCGGAAAGATGGAGCATCCGCCGATCTTCAAGCACGTCGGCCTCTACGCCTATCGCCGCGAAGCGCTTGCGAAACTCGCTTCGTTGCCCGAAGGCCGCTTTGAAAAAGCCGAGAAGCTCGAGCAGCTGCGCGCGCTCGAGAACGGCATCCGCATCGCGTGCGTCGAGGTCGAGCTGGGCGGCCGCACGATGGCCTCGGTCGACAATCCGGAAGACGTCGCGCAGGTCGAGTCGATCATCGCCAAGGAGGGCGAGCTGCTGTGATATGCTGCGCCTCTTTTTCCTCCGGCACGGCAATACGTTCGAGGACGGCGAGGCCTCCTGCCAGATCGGCGCCAAGACCGACATTCCACTGACCGCCCAGGGCCGCGCGCAAGCCGAAAAGGCCGCCGACTTTTTCGCCTCGCAGGACATCGCGCTCTCCGCCATCCATGCCGGCGGCTTGAAGCGCCAGAGAGAAACGGCGGAGATCGTGGCGAAAAAAACCGGCGCGCCGGTCTTGGAAACGGACGCGCTCTCCGAGCTCGACTACGGCGCCTGGGAAAATCTCACGACCGACGAAGTCAAAGCGAAATTTCCCGCCTCGTACGAGGCGTGGAGCAAAGCGGGGGAGTGGCCGGCTGAATTCGCCGGCAGCGCCGAGGATGCGCGCCGACGCTTGTCGGTTTTTCTCGAGCGCATCCGCTGCTCGTACGAAGACGGTTCGGCCGTGCTGGCCGTGACGAGCCAGGGCATCATGAAACTCGTCACTTCCGTGATCGAACCGGAGCGTTGGACCGAGCTGCAGTCCCGCCGCGCCGTCGATGATCTCAAGGTCAAAACCGGCGCGATCTGCGAGATCGCGCTCGAGCGGGATGGATGGAGGACGATTGCCTGGAACGTCGTTCCGGAGTAAGGTGGAATTCAAGCGTATGAACGGAATTGCCGAGGCGAATTTAACGGCCAAGACCATGGATGATCTGTCGCAGGACGCGCAGGATCGCGATTTTGTCGCCAAACAGGCGGCTGCCATTCAGTCCGTCCTGAAAAATCTGGACGGCGAACTGGACAAGGCCGTCGGTCTTTTGGTCGGCGCGCGCGGAAAAGTGATCGTGACCGGCATCGGCAAATCCGGTCACATCGGCATGAAAATCGCCTCGACCATGAACAGTCTCGGCACCATGGCGGCTTTCCTGCACCCGGCCGAAGCCTTCCATGGCGATCTCGGCCTCGTCGGCAAGGACGATATCGTCGTGATGCTGTCGCACAGCGGTGAAACCAAGGAAACGCTGCGGCTTTTGCAGCACGTAAAGCGCCACGGCACGGCCGTGATCGCCATCACCGGCAACGACGCTTCGTCCATGGCCATGGCTTGCGACGCCGTGCTGACGTACGACGTCGAAGACGAAGGCTCGCCGCACAACTTGGCGCCGATGGCCTCGACCGCCGCGATGCTCGTGATCGGCGATCTCTTGGCTGCGCGCCTTTGCCGCGCGCGCGGCTTCACGGCCCAGGATTTCGCCGCCTCGCATCCGGGCGGCGCGCTCGGCCTCCAGCTCACGCGCGTCTCGGAACTGATGAAAACAGGCGAAGCGGTGCCGCTCGTTTCCGCCCAAACCGCGTTTCTCGAAGCGCTGCGCGCCATGAACGCCAAAAAGCTCGGCGTGGTCGGCGTGACCGATCCACAAGGCCGCTTGATCGGCGTCATGTCCGACGGCGACGTCCGCCGCTTCGTATCTTCAGAACGATTTTCGCTCGAGGCGCCCGTTTCCGACGCAATGACGCCGCATCCGAAAGTCATCGGCGCCGAGGATTCGTTGAAAGACGCCTTGGCGTTGATGGAACAATACAAGATCACGGTGCTGTTCGCGCTTGATCGGGACGGCAAGCCGCAAGGCGTCATCCACATGCATCACATCATCGAAGGAAAAATCGTATGAGCGCGGCACAGCGGCATATCGCGATCGGCGGTTTCGCGGCCGGCAACGACTTGCCGTTTTTCTTTATCGGCGGTCCCGACTCCCTCGAGAACCTGGAGCACGCCATGAAGATGGCGACCGAAATCAAAAAGATCTGCGACGCGCTGGGTATCCCGTACGTTTTCAAAGCCTCCTACGACAAAGCCAACCGCACCTCGGCCAAGAGCTTCCGCGGCGTCGGCCTGGAACGGGGGATCGAGATCCTCTCCGCGATCAAGCGCGAACTGGGCATCCCGGTCACGACCGATTTTCATACGGCGGAAGAAGCGGAAAAAATCGGTCCCGTCGTCGACATGTTGCAGGTGCCGGCGCTCTTGTCGCGCCAAACCGATCTGATCCAGGCCGCGGCCAAGCACGCCAAGGTCGTCAACATCAAGAAAGGCCAGTTCATCGCGCCGCATGACATGCGCCAGGTCATCGCCAAGGCGACGCTGGCGGGCAACGAGAATATCCTGGCCACCGAACGCGGCTACATGTTCGGCTACAACGACGTGGTCGCCGACATGCGCTCGCTCCACGAAATGAAAAAGACGGGTCATCCCGTGATTTTCGACGCCGCGCATACGGCCCAAACGCCCAGCACGAACGGTGAATCGTCCGGCGGCGATCGGACGCTCATGCCGCCGCTCGCCCGCGCCGCCGTGGCGGTCGGCGTAGCTGGCATTTTCATGGAAGTCCACGATGATCCGGACAACGCGCCGGTCGACGGCCAGAGCTCGCTGGACCTCAAGGATCTGAAATCCGCGCTCGCGACCCTCAAGGAACTCGACCGCGTCGTCAAAGGCGCGTAAGCGCTATGGACGAATTCGCGGCCGCTTTGAAAAATCTCAAGACGTTCAACCGGATGGTTTCGACGCATCCGGAACTTTCGTCGCTCCTGATCGACGGCGACCATGATTTCCTGCAGTGGCGGCAAGCCAAGATTTTCGTGGCCTTCCGCGAGCAGTATCGGCGCGCGACCGCGCGAGGAGCGAAAAAAAGCCGCGACAGAGCGCGGTATCTCCTTTCCGGACTTCTCGCCTGCGCGCTGACCGCCTGGGCTGCCTTGGCGCGAGGAAAAAAGGACGTCGTGATCTTCGGCGTGGACAAGATCAGCGCGGAACGGGATCACGATTTCCGTCTCGACGGCATCTATCGTTTCCTGAAAGAAAAAAACCTTTCGTTCACCGAAATCCTCCATACGCAGCTCGACGGAACGATGGGCCGGAACGCGCGGAGCCGCAAGCGCGCCGCCGTCTACCGCGAGGCTTTCGAATTCCTGGGCCTGATCTGGTTTCGTTTCTGCCGGTGCCGCGCCGAAGCGCGCCGCGTCGCCTCCGCTCTTTCCTGCGCGGAATTCGAAGAAGGCGATCGCGCCTTCGCGCGCGCGCTCGCCGAAAAACTGCTCCGCGGACGGCTGGCCTCGCGTTTTGAAATCGCTTGGTATCGGCGCGTGCTGCGGCGCATCAAGCCGCGCATGATCCTGGCGATCGACGATACGCGCTATCTGCAAGAAATCTGCGCGGCGGCACGGGCCGAACGTATCCCCGTCTACGCGTTCCAGCACGGCCACTTCACGAAATATCACGCCGGCTGGCTGGCCTCCGGCGCCGGCGGCGGAACGGACGCGCGGCCGGACGCGCTATTCGTCTGGAGCCCGTATTGGAAAAACGAGCTTTTGCGCCTCGGCACGAATTTCCGGGCGGACGAGCTGCGCGTCGGCGGAAATCCGAAAGGCGACGCGCCGATCATTGAGGTATCGACCTATCAGCCCCCGGCGGCCGGGGACAGGATCGAACTGCTCGTGCCATTTGAATCTGACGCGCCCTTCGACGAGATGAAAGCCGTCATGCGCTCGCTGCTTTCCACGGGCCGCGTCAAGATCTGGCTGAAGACGCGTCCTGACTGGGGCGCGCAGGAACAAATGCGGCGCTACGGACTCGACGAACTTTCGCGCGAACAGGCCGAGGCGATTCCGGACCATCGGCCTCTGATCGGCCGGATCCATGCCGTGGCCGGAGCGTATTCGACCTTTCTCTATGACGCGCTATCGGCGCTGCGCCCGGTTTTCATTTTCAAGACTTCGATGGATTTCGGGGAGGGCATGCTGATAAACGGCTTGGCTGACGCTTTTGATGCGCATGCGTCTGATCCGGCCGGGCGCTTGTCGTCCTCATGCGCGGAAGCCGCACCGAAACTGAAAAACCGCCTTGAAACGTATCAGGGCGGCGCAGGGAACCTCACTGAGACGCTGCGGGCGCTTTTTGGGAAACAGGCGTAAAGATCATCTTCATGCCATAGGAGGGGATTTGGAGAAACGAGTCGTTGACTTCCACGAGGTTAAATCCATTGCGTTGCATGACACGGCAAAGGGTCTCGCGGCTATAATGGTACAAATGACCGAGGCTGATCGCATCCATGCGTGAGCCGTACTTTTGTACGTCGGGCACTTCAAGAATGAGGAAGCCATGATCGGAAATGCGCTCGTGCAGACTCGCCAACAAACGGTCAGGATCGCCGATATGCTCGAACACATGCCAAAGCGTGATCGCATCGAATGTCCTGCGCGGAACGGCGTCCAACGAAGGGTGGATAACGAGATCGGTCGAAGCGGAACCCAAAAAGCGGCTTCCTGGTTCCACGCCCTGGACGTCAACGCCCGGCCAGGCTTTCTTAAGGAGGTGAAGAAACATGCCCTCCGCGCAGCCATAGTCGAGGATGACCGGTTCTGCGGTCTTGAAAAGGCCGCGTTGACGGAGATGGAGGACATACCTCACGTTGCGCGCGGCGACAACGGCGGTTTTTCGGAAATGAGAAGCACCGGGCCAAAGCCAGCCGCTTTCAATGCCTCGATACAAGTGGCTGCGGTAATAGCGCTCGATGAAGCGCGGCGTCGGCATCGGGTTTTCCATCACGAATCCACACTGACAGCGCACCGTCGCTATCTGCAGGCCGTATTTGTCTCGGTCATGCAATAACGTAAAGACGCCCCCCCCACACAGGAGGCAAGGGCGAAGCTCCGTTTCCAGCACGCGCATGATCGCATGCCGATACCAACAACGGATGACGGCGTGCAGCATGCGCTCGATTTTCGCGACGAGCCGGCCGGCCACAGGAAACGTTTTCCTCATAGGGAACGCGCTGCGCCATGTTCTGCGCGTCGGCTGACGCGTTCGGCGTAGAAGAGCCCGAGCGCCAAACCGCTGAATTTAGAGATGATTTTGGCGTAAGCCACGCCCATCAAACCTAACGGTTTGATGAGCAGCAGGAGGAAAACGATGAAAACGATCGAAGGACCGTTGCCGGCGATGTACCTGCCGCGGATATCGTGGTGCGCCGTGATGAAGGCCTGCGGAAGATGCGACGGCACGATGAAGATCTGGGCGGCGAGGAGCACGATCGCGTAGCGCGCCGCTTCCTGGTAGGCGGGAAAGACCAGCCGGTAGGCCCAGGGCGCGAGCAGCATCGCGATGCCGGAAAGCGGCGCGGCGACGATCATCGTGATGATCGTTTTGCGGAGCAGCGGAGCGAAAGCCTTGGCTGGCGATTGCTCCGCGAATTTCGGCATGGCCAGCGTTTTCAAATTCGAGGTCAGGCCGTCGACCTGTTCAGGCAAGGCCTGGGCCAGTGCGTAAACTGCCGTCGGCGCTGCGCCGAAGAATTGGAAAATCAGGATCTTGTCGAGGTTGACCGTCAAACTGCCGATCACGTTCAAAAAGCTGGCGTGTGCTCCGAAACGCATCGCCCCTGGATCCACCGTGTCGTTGGAAGTGTGGCGGGCGATCGTCAGGCGGTAGGCCGCGTACATGGCCAGGGCGGTGGACCCGACCGAAACCGTCACCAGGATCGCCGGATTGTGCGGCAGGAACAGCAAGGCCAGGACGAGTGCGGTGGCCGGCGCCGCCTGGCGCAAGGTGTTGTATACCGCGGCGGTTTTAAAAACTTTCTTACCGCGCAAGAAGTGCGAGAACAGACTCGCGGACTGGGTGATCGGCAGGCAGATCCCGATCGCGACGAGCGCCCAAGCGAGCTTCGTATCGGCGTGCCAAAAGTACCAGCCGGCGCCGAGGAGGGAAAATAAACCGATCAGCAGATTCCATCGGAAGGATCGGTGCGCCAAAAAGCGCAGCGTGCCGTCCTGCCCGGTGGCGGCGGAGCGCACCAGCGCTTCTCCCAGGCCGGTCAAGGTGAAGCCGGTCAAAGCGCCGCCGATCGACATCAAATATTTGTAATACCCGTAGGCCTCCTTGGAGGCCAAATTGGCGAACAGGATGGCGACGACCAGCGACATGAGCGATCCCGCCAGCGAGCCGAAAGCGAGCCAAAAACCGCCCTTGGCGGCGTAGAGAACGTCGGTCCGGAAGATCGGCTGCAGCCGAAGCAGCAGCGCTTTCGAGCGGTTTTTCAGGGCCTCGAACATGGCTTGATCTTACCCGGACTTTCCGCAAAAGGACAGCCGATGGTACAATCGTCGCCGACGCGTTTTTATCCCCATCCGCCTATGCCCAGCCTGGAAGAAGTCCACGGTCGTTTGCGCGCCAAAGCCCGAGAGAAAAGCGAGCTCCAGAAAGCTTTCAAGGACGAGCTCGCCAACAATCCGCGCTACCAGCAGATCGTCGAGCAGCTCAAGACGTTGAAAGAAGAAAAAAAATCAATCGAGAACCAGACGTGGGCCTCATCTTCGGCCGACGCGCAGAAGCTCGATCTCCTGACGCTCGACATCCAGTCCGACAAGGAGATGCTTTCCGAACTCGCGCTCAACCTGTACGTCAAAGGTCAGACAGTCGAGATCGTCGACGAGTTGCATGTCCGCTGGGTCCCGAAATTTTCCGTCGCGTTTAAAAAAGACGACGAAGCGCAGGAGGAGCGCGCGTCGAACCACGCCGTCGCGGTCCCCGAACCGGACTTCGCGGCCTAAGCCGTTATCCTCCCTATGGACGAGAAAACGATCCAAAAGATGAACACCGCGATTTCCGTCGTGTTCATTTCCGCCGCGCTGATCCTGTTCATGGTCGCGCTTCAGCATCGCCAAGCGTCCGTCGCCAACCCAGGCGGCGCTTCGACGGCGCCGAAAACGAGCGATACGCAGGACTACGACGATCTGGCCGGCATGCAGCAGGCCGCCTTGGGCAAGGATTTCGCCAGCTGGACGCCGGAAGGCAAACTGGACGCCGAGAAGACGCTGACCGCGTCGCTCGTCGTCAAAGGCCAGATCGCCAAGGCATACCTCGCGGTCAAAGCCTCGCTCGACGGCAAGCCGCTCACGAAATACGAAAGCGTCTATCTGAAATTGAACGACGTCGGCGGCCATCTGTTCCGCCCGCAGAGCTTGAAGACGCCTGACACGGGCGACACCAGTCTGCTCTACGAGTTGAACGACGTGCCGGTCCTGCCGAGCGTGCCGTACGACGAAGCGCGCGTGCCGGAGAAGGCCGACCTCGCCGCGACGCTCCAGGACGGCAAGACGGTCCGCCTGACGGCCTTCATCTCGTCGCTCCGCCCGGCCCTGCTCGAAGACGTGACGATCGCCTACGTCTGCGCCGACAATTCCGACTGCTCGCTGACGATAAAATAGAAACGGGGATAAACCGGCCTGGCGCGAGCGCGCGCAGGCCGGTATTGTTTTGGCGTTCCTGACAGGGAGGAAACGATGGAACCCGATGTACGTTTCAAGCTGCTCGAGGGCCGTTTTCACAAGATCCTGGCCCGGCTGCGCGAGTTCCGGCGCCTTCATCCCGCGAAGATGCTCGTGCTCGTCGCCGAGTTCTGGGGAACGCCGAAGGCCGGCAAGTCCACGATGCTCACGATGGCGCGCGACTTCTTGAAGCGCGTCGGCGCGAAGGTGACGGCGCGGCCGGAGGGCGCGGAAGTCGTCGATCTTCCCCGCACCACGCCGCACTACAACCTGCAGACGTGCCGCTACGCGCTGACCGAGCTGTTCATGCACCTCTTCGGCGATTGGGAGATCGTTCTCCTCGACCGAGGGCTCAAGGACGGCGAAGTCTGGATGGACTACTGGTTCGGCAAGGACATGCTCTCGGAAGGGGATCACCGCGCGCTCGTCGGCGCGTACAACGCCCGGATCTACCGCGATCTGTTCGACCTGCACATTTGCATGGTCTGCGATCCCGAGACCGCGCTTGACCGCGAGCTCGCGCACGCCATCTCGAAGATGGAAGGCGAGACGATGAACCTCAAGACGCTGCGCAATCTGCGGGCGATCCATGAGCGCGTCTGGGCGCGCGGAGGCGGCGAGGCCGATCCCAAGATGGTCTGGCACGATACGTCCAAGGAAACGCCGGTCGAAACGTCGGAGGCCATCCTGCATGCGCTGGCCGACGCCTTCGAACGGCGGCTCGCGACGATCAAGTAACCCGCGGCTTCGCGGGTTTTTTCTTTGTGTTATGGTGGAGGCCTATGCAGCCTCTCCGCATCGGCCTCGATTTCGACGGCGTGATCGTCGACCACCATCCGCGCAAGCTGCGCCTGGCGGGGGAGATGGGCGTGCCGCTCGAGCGTTGGCAAGCGAATTCGAATTTCGTCAAAAAATGTTTCGCGCCCGAAGCGTACCGGGCCTTTCAGTCGCACATCTACGGCGAAGGCATGAAGGACGCGCCGCCGGTCGCGGGCGCGCTCGAAGCGCTCGCGCGGCTGCCCGGCGAAGCCTACGTCATTTCCGCCCGACGGCCGGAAAACGAAACGCACGCGCGCGCCTGGATGCGGGCGCACGGTCTTCACGACGTGATTCCATCCGACCGCGTCATCTTCTGCAACGAAGGCGCGGACAAGCGTCTGCACTGCGAGCGGCTTGGGCTCGCGCTCTTCCTCGACGACAAGCTTTCCTATCTCGCGCATCTTCCCGCCTCGATGACGCGGGTCCTGTTCGACGCGGATCGGATCGCTTCGCGGCTCGAGATTCCCGGCGATCTCCGCGTGGCGGAAAGTTGGGCGGAGTTTTCGGCGATCGCCAAAGCGCTGGTTGGGGAGCGCGCGTAAAAAAAGAGACCCCGGGAAGGGATCTAACGTTTGGCGGCGGGCGCCTTCTTCGGCTGCTCCGGCGGCGCGGAGGCGACGGCGGGCTTCTTGCGTCCGAAGAGCTTGCGGAACGGCCAGCTGACCGCGCGCCACGTCTTCTTCAGGACGAAGGCCGCGAGCAGGAAGCCGACGACGGTGCCGAAGCCCGCGACGGTGTAGAGCGACGGCAGGAAGTACAGCGCGCAGAATCCGCCCGTGAGCAGGAGGATCGCCAGCGCGACGGGCTTGTATCCCGCCTTGCCGACTTTCAGCGCGAAGAGCGCGTTGACGATGGCGATGAGCGCGGTGAAAGCCGCGACGATCGTGCTGCCGACGGGCCAGCGTTCGAGGAGCGACGCGTCGTAGAACGGTCGATCGAGGCTGGCCAGGTCATGAGAGAAGATCGCCCAGACCGCCGTGCCGACCAGCTCCGTCACGAGGGTTTCGATGAGCGCGAGTACGCCCAGAGAACGCCAGGGATTCTTCATGAGAGCCTCCTTCTGCGGGAAAAGAACCGTGAAAGAAGCCTAGCCTGCGCGGGCGTCCGCGTCAATTCCCGCCTTATTTATGCGGGCGTTGCCTTTTTCCGGGGCCTTCTTTATACTGCCTCCGTATTGTGGATGGTGAGAACGTTCTGATCTGATTTGACTACGCTTTCCCGTATGACCACACGTCGCGGCCGACCGTTTTTTTATTACGTCTCGCTGCCATTCGCCTGGATCGGCCGGGGGATCGCGCGCCTCTTCAAACCCACGCCGCGCGGCAAGATCCGCTGGGCGGTCTTGAGCGTGCTGATCCTGGCCGCTCTGGCCGGTTCCCTGGCGTATCCGCAGCCTTGGGATCGCGCCGCCGACGCTTGGAACGCCAAGGTCGTTGCGTCGTTCAGATTGCCGAACGCCTTGAAGATCCCGCACTTCAAGGACATTCCGTATCGCCTCGGCCTCGACTTGCAGGGCGGCACGCATCTTGTTTACGAGGCCGACGTCAAGGACATCCCTGATGCGGACCGCGCCAACGCGATGGAAGGCGTGCGCGACGTGATCGAGCGGCGCGTGAACGCGTTCGGCGTGTCCGAACCGGTCGTTCAGACCAACAAAGCCGGCGACCATTGGCGCATCATCGTCGAGCTGGCCGGCGTCAAGGACGTCAACCAGGCCATCACGATGATCGGCGAGACCCCGATCTTGGAATTCAAGGAACAGAATGACGTCAGCCAGATTCCCTTGACGGCCGATCAGCAGAAGGAACTGGACGCGAAAAACGCCGTGATCAAAAAGCAGGCGACCGACGCGTTACACGCGGCGCTGACCAACCCGAATGATGCTTCTCTTCAATGGGACAAGCTCGGCCCGGTCACCGAGGCGCAATATCCGGAACTTTGGAAATGGGCCGACACGCATCCGGGCGTGAAGATCGACGCCGCGCTGGTCGAAGACCAGGACGGCTGGAACGTGCTGCGCGTCAACGGCAAGGACACCTCGCAGCTCGAAGATCACGCGAGTCATATTTTGATCTGCTATCAGGGCGCCCAAAGCTGCCAAGAGCCGCTCACTAAACAGCAGGCTTTGGATCAGATCACCAAGCTGCGCGCCGAAGTCACGCCGCAGAACTTCGCCGAAAAGGCCAAGGCCAACTCGACCGACGGATCGGCCCAGACGAACTCCGGCGACCTCGGCTGGTTCACCAAGGACACGATGGTCAAGGAATTCGCCGACGCCGTCTTCGCCATGAAGACGGGCGATATTTCGCAGCCGGTCGAATCGCCGTTCGGTTACCACCTGATCTGGAAACAGGGCGAGCGTCCGTCCGTCCGTTACGACATGGATCGTCTTCACTTCAAGAAAGCCACGGCGGCTGACGTCGCTCCGGCGGCCGATCCCTGGAAGAACACGGGCCTTTCGGGCAAGCACGTGGCGCACGCCCAAGTGGAATTCGATAACACCACCAGCCAGCCGCAGGTGCTCCTGACCTTCAACGACGAAGGCAAGAAGCTCTTCGGCGAGATCACCAAGCGCAACGTCGGCAAGCTCGTCGCGATCTATCTCGACGGCCAGCCGATCTCCATTCCGCGCGTCCAGCAGGAGATCGACGACGGCAATGCCGTGATCTCCGGCAGCTTCGATATCAAGGAAGCCAAGCTGCTCGCCCAGCGCCTGAACGCCGGCGCCTTGCCGGTCCCGATCAAGCTGCTTTCGCAGGAGACGATCGGCGCTTCGCTCGGCCAGGATTCGCTGACCAAGAGCCTCAAAGCGGGCTTCTACGGCTTCCTGATCGTCGTGCTGTTCATGATCCTGTATTACCGCCTGCCGGGCCTCCTGGCCTCCTTGGCGCTCGCGATGTACACGGCCTTCTCGCTCGCCGTCTTCAAGCTCCTCGGCATCACGCTGACGCTCTCGGGCATCGCCGGCGTGATCCTCTCGATCGGCATGGCCGTCGACGCCAACATCCTGATCTTCGAGCGCATGAAGGAAGAACTGAAGAACGGCCGTCCGCTCGATTCGGCCGTCAACGAAGGCTTCAAGCGCGCTTGGACGTCGATCCGCGACTCCAACATCTCCTCGCTGTTGACTTGCGCGATCCTGTATTCCTTCACCTCGAGCTCGGTTCGCGGCTTCTCGGTCACGCTCGCGCTCGGTATCGTCATCTCGCTGTTTTCCGCCATCACCGTGACGCGCTCGCTGCTCCGTTTCGTCGGCCCGTGGGCGATGAAACATCGCTGGCTCTTCAAGTAAACGTATGCTGCGCATCACCCAACATCGCGCGAAATTCTTCATCCTCTCCGGACTGGCCATGACGCTGTCGCTCGCGGCCTGGCTTTTCTGGGGCCTCAAGCCCGGCATCGACTTCACCGGCGGTTCGCTCTTGGAGCTCTCGTTCTCGCAGAATCCGCCGCCCATTTCGGCCATCGTCGATACGGCCAAAACCTCGCTCGGCAACGCCCAGGAAGAAGTCACGGCTCAGCCGATCGGCGCGAACGGCGTCGTCCTGCGCATGCCGCCGATCGAAGAGGGCGCCCACCAGAAGCTCGTGACCGATCTCAAGAGCGCCTACGGCAAGGACGGCAACGCGCTTGAAGAAAAGCAATTCCAGTCGATCGGACCCGTGATCGGCGCCGAACTCCAGCAAAAAACGATCTACGCCGTCGTCGGCGCGATCCTGGCGATCGTCCTGTTCATCACCTACGCCTTCCGCAAGGTTTCGTATCCGGTCGCGTCTTGGAAATACGGCGTCTGCACGATCGTCGCGCTCTGCCACGACGTGCTCATCCCGGTCGGCGTCTTCTCGGCGCTCGGCCATTTCCGCGGCGTCGAAGTCGGCGCCTGGGTCGTGACCGCGCTCTTGACCGTCCTCGGCTTCTCGGTGCACGACACGATCGTCGTGTTCGACCGCATCCGCGAAAACCTGGCGCACGCCGGACGGATGTCGTTCGAGGACGTCGTCAACCGCAGCATGAACGAGACGCTCGGCCGCTCGATCAATACCTCGCTGACCGTCATGCTGGTCTTGCTCGCGACTTACGCGTTTGGAGGCGCTTCCATCAAGGACTTCATCCTGACCATGATCGTCGGCGTCGGCGTCGGCACCTACTCCTCGATCTTCGTGGCCTCGCCGCTCCTGGTCTCCTGGCACCTGCGCTCGCAGAAAAAGCGCTAGAAAAAGAGGAAAAAAGCCTCTTCCAAAAATCCGAAAAATATGCTACGCTTCCGCCGACACGGGAGCGTCGCATTTTTTATCCGTCCATGCCGCAGATCGTCATCGACCTTTCGCCTTTGTACGCGCTGATGGACAAGTCCCCGCTCCAGATCGCCTGGACGGTTTTCGCGTACGGCGGCTGGATTCCGTTCGTTTGGGTGCTGTGGAAAGGCTTATCGGATCTCTGGCTCCTGTCCCGCCAGGAAAAATACGCGCCGACCATCACTTACATCGTGCTCAGCATCAACATCCCCAGGATGAACGAGCAGAGCCCGAAGGCCGTCGAACACATCTTCACGCACATCGCCGGCACGTATTCCTCGCCGAACTGGAAGGAAAAGTGGATCCAGGGCAAGTTCACGCCGGCCTTTTCGTTCGAATACGCTTCGCTCGAAGGCTACACGCAATTCATCGTGCGCTGCCCGATCCAGTTCCGCGACCTGATCGAAGCCTCGATTTTTTCGCAGTATCCGGACGCCGAGATCGCCGAGATCGCCGATTACACCAAGAGCGTGCCGCACAGCTTCCCCGATCCCGAATGGGACTGCTGGGGCACCGAATTCGTCCTCTCGAAGCCGAGCGCCTATCAGCTTCGGACCTACCCGGAATTCGAGCACGAGCTCTCCGGCGAGCTGAAGGATCCGCTCTCGACGCTGCTCGAGACGCTTTCGCGCCTGCGGAAAGGGGAACAGGTCTGGATCCAGCTTTTGGTCTATCCGCGCGATCAGTCCTGGATGCTGGACTCCGCCAAAGTCGCCGCCAAAATGAAGGGCAAGGAAATCAAGAAGAAGCCGCCGGCTTGGCAGCACTTCGTCGAGGAAATGTTCAGCCTGGTCACCATGGGCGTGAGCCAGGTGGTCGGCGTGGGCGGCGAGGCCGAGAAAAAGCCGGAAGCGCGGCCGGAGAACAAGCTGTCGACCATGTCGACGGGCGAAAAAAAGGTGCTCGAGAAGATCGAAGAGAAAATGTCCAAGATCGGCTTCGGCGTGAAAATGCGCTTCGTCTATGTCGGCAAGCGCGACGTCTTCCGCAAGGGCCCGATGATCTCGATGGTCCGCGGCGCGCTCGGGCTGTTCGGCTCGCTCGACGGCAACAGCTTCAAGAACTACGGCAAAGCCGCGCCCAAGACCGATTATTTCTGGCAGCGCTGGAGCGCCGATGAGAAGAAAACCAGGATTATCAGGCGTTTTTCGGGCCGCTCGTCCGCCGGCGCCGACCGTTTCATCTTGAACGTCGAAGAACTGGCCAGCCTCTGGCACTTCCCGCAGATCCTGGTCAAGGCGCCGCTGCTCAAGAAGGTCGAATCGCGCAAGGTCGAACCGCCGTTCTCCTTGCCGGAAGTGCCGCCGGGGCTGCCTGAACCGAACGCTTGAGCGCTATGCCTCCGTATCCCGCCGTGCCGTACAACCACGATCACGAGAACGAGGTCATTCCGTTCGCCGAGACGAATTTCCGCGGCCAGAACCGCGCGTTCGGCATCAAGACGGACGACCGGCGCCGCCACGTCTACGTGATCGGCAAGACGGGCATGGGCAAAACGACCCTGCTCGAAAATTTCGTGATGTCCGACATCTACGCCGGGCATGGCTTGTGCTACATCGATCCGCACGGCGACACGGCCGACAAGATTCTGGATTTCATCCCGCCGTGGCGCATCAACGACGTCGTCTATTTCAATCCGGCCGACATGGAATTTCCGGTCGGTTTCAACATCCTCGAAATCGCGAACGAGAATCAGAAGCACCTGGTCGCTTCGGGCTTGATGGGCGTCTTCAAGAAGATCTGGCCGGACGTCTGGTCGGCCCGCATGGAATACATCCTGCTGAACTGCGTCTTGGCGCTGCTCGACACGCCGGGCTCGACGCTCCTCGGCATCAGCCGCATCCTGGCCGACAAGGATTTCCGCAAGAAAATCGTCGAGAACGTCAAGGACCCGGTCGTCAAGGGCTTCTGGCTCAACGAGTTCGCCAAATACACCGACAAATTCGCGTCGGAAGCGATCGCGCCGGTCCAGAACAAGGTCGGCCAGTTCCTGTCGAACACGATCATCCGCAACATCGTCGCGCAGACCAAGTCGACGCTCAACGTCCGCGAGATCATGGACTCGCGGAAAATTTTCATCGTCAATCTCTCGAAAGGCCTGGTCGGCGAAGACTCCTCGAAGCTGCTCGGCGGCATGCTGATCACGCGCCTGCAGCTCGCGGCCATGGAGCGCGTCGACATGCCGGAAAAGGATCGCCAGGACTTCTACCTGTACGTCGACGAGTTTCAGAACTTCGCGACGGAATCCTTCGCCAACATTTTGTCCGAAGCCCGCAAGTACCGCTTGGCGCTGATCACGGCGCATCAATATATCGAGCAGCTCGAAGAAGAAGTCGCGGCCGCGGTCTTCGGCAACGTCGGCACGATCATCTCCTTCCGCGTGGGCGCCAACGACGCCGAGCATCTCGCCAAGGAATTCGCGCCGACCTTCGTCGAAGAAGACATCATCAACCTGGCCAAATACGAGGTCTATCTCAAGCTGATGATCGACGGCGTGGCCTCCTCGCCGTTTTCGGCCAAGACGCTTTCGCCGATCGCCAAAAGAACCGAAAGCCGCGAGAAGGTCGTCAACGCTTCGCGGCAGCGGTACGCGCTCACGCGCGAAGACATCGAAACCAAGGTCAACACCTGGGCCGGCTTCGACGAGGCGACCGGAACCTTCGTCGGCACGGCTCGCGCGGGCGCGACGCCGGGCGTCACGGGCGCCGCGCCTCGGGCCGCCACGCCGGAAGGCACGCCGTTCAAGGAAACTTCCGATCGGCAATACACCGCCAATTGCTCGCGCTGCAATAAAGAATTGCATTTGAAATTCCCGCCCGATCCGAACCGGCCTTTCTACTGCAAAGAGTGCCTGCCGTTCGCGCGGGCCGAAGCCGCCGCCGCGCCCGCGAAGCCCGCGCCTCGTCCACCTGCGCCTTCAAGTCCGCCGCGCCCCGCCCCCAAAGCCGCCATCCCGCCGCCGCGCCCGGCTCCCGCCCCTGCCCCGCGCCCCTCGGCGCCTCCCAAAGCCGTCGAACGCCCGCTCCCGCCTCCGCCGAAGCCGGGCATGTTCGGCGGCAAGATCCGCATTGTGACGGGGGAGCAGGAGCCCGAGGCTCTCGCGCCGGCCGCCCAGGAGAGCCCTAAGCCGCTGCCCACGCCGCCCAGGCCGCCCGCGCCGCCTCGGCTGCCCCCGCTTTCTCAAAAAGTCCCGCCATCAGCCCAAAAACCGCCCTCTGAAACGCCTTTGCCTTCGGCGTAATCCCGGGGGGTTGCGGCTCTGTAAGATCTCTGCTGTAGTGACGTCTTACAAACCGAACTCGACCACATGGAACGGTTGAAGGAAGCGCTGCTCTTACGCAGAATCCAGTCGGGGGACGAGACGGCGTTCATTGAGACGTACGACGTTTTTGGGCCTAAGATCTATCGCCACGCCCTCTTTCGTACCAGTTCGCCGGAAACGGCGGACGACATCATGAGCGAGACCTTCGTGCGCGCCTGGCAATCGGTGCGCGTCAAGGCGGAAGAGATCCAGCACCTGAAAGCTTTTCTCTACCGCATCGCCGATAACCTGATCATCGACCATTATCGCCGCAACGCCCGCGCCGCCGTGGCCATCAGCGACGAGATCGAAGAAACGCTGCGCGCGCCGGGCGATCCGCATGAGGAAATGGATCGTCTGCTGAAAAGCGAGCGCCTGGGTCAAGCCCTCTCCCGCCTGCGCCCCGAAGTCCGCGATCTGCTGGTCATGCGCTACATCGACGATCTGCCGATCGAGCATATCGCCGAACTGACCGGAAAAAAGAAAAACGCCGTATACGTGGCCCTGCACCGGGCCGTCAAAGAACTGAAACTCGCATGTCCTGCCACCCCCGAGAATTAAAAAGACTCCGCCGCATTCCGGTCCCGGAAAGCGTGCTCGAAGCCGGCCGCAAACGCCTGCTGGAGTTCATGGCTGAAACGCCGATGGTGCCTCTGGGCCGCCGTCCGATGCTTTTGCGTTGGAGGCCAGCGGCCGTCATGCTTCTCGTGGCGGTTTTCGTGACTTCGGGAGGCGGCATCGTCTTCGCCGCCCAGCGCGCGCTGCCGGGCGATCACCTGTATGCCCTGAAGCTGGCAAGCGAGGAGGTTCAGGAACGCCTGGCGATCTCGCCCGCGCAGAAATTCGCGGTCCAGGCATCCCACGCGGCCCGGCGCCTCGACGAGACCGAGCAGCTCATGCAGCGCAACGGCCTCGCGCCGCAGGAACGCGTCCTGCGCGTCCAATCGGCCCTCAAAGCGTATGAATCGCATCTCTTCGCCATGAACGTCATCGCGCTCACGATGGCCGTCAATCATCCGAAGTCCGAAGACGGACGGAAATCGATCCAGGCCGCCGAGCGCGTGCTCGACCGCCACGCGGCCATGATCGCCTCCGCCACCGCCGCGCAGCCGGCCATGACGGATGCGGTGCTGGATCCGATCGACGAGGACATCGAATTGCAAACCGACATGATGGGGGTCATGCCCGCCGCGTCCGGCTCCGATTCCGAAGAGGAGAATCTGCAGCACCGTCATGAAGAACGCACCCGGAAGATCGAAGAGCATCTGAAGTCGCTGCAGCTCGATCTGGGCGGAAGATCGCTTCAACCGATGCCGAAATCGTGATAGGCTTTCTCCGTCGTATGACGGAGAAAGCTTTGTATTTTAAAAGATTTCTTGGAGTCTTTTTGCTGGTCCTGCTCGCGGCCAGGCCCGTTTTGGCGGCCACGCAGCCGGCGGCCGACACGGACGGGGACGGCCTGAGCGACGCCGACGAAATCCTGTACGGCACCGATCCGTTCAATGCCGATAGCGATCACGACGGCTACCCTGACGGACTCGAAGTCCAGAACGGCTACGATCCGACCAAGCCTGACGGCGCGAAGCTGAAGAAGCGGATCGTCATCACGCTCGCTTCGCAAAACCTGGAATACGATCTCGGCCCGAAGACGCTCGGCGCCTATCGCATCTCGACCGGCCGGCCCGGCCACCCGACTCCCGTCGGCACCTTCGCCATTCTCGACAAGAAACCGCGAGCCTGGTCGAATGAAGCCAAGCTTTGGATGCCCTGGTGGATGCCGTTCAAGGGCACGTCCTACGGCATCCACGAGCTGCCCGAATGGCCCGGCGGCAAGAAGGAGGGCGCGAACCATCTCGGCACGCCCGTCTCCGGCGGCTGCGTCCGGCTGGGCATCGGTCCCGCCAAGACGCTCTACGACTGGGCCGAGGTCGGCACCGAAGTGATCATCAAAAAGACCTGACATGTTCGAACTGCGCGATCCCATCCACCAGACGATCGAGTTCGACGATCGCGAAAAGGCGGTCATTGATCACGCGATCTTCCAGCGCATGCGCTACGTGCGCCAGCTCGGCTTGTCGTACCTCGTCTATCCAGGCGCGACGCATGACCGCTTCAGCCACATGCTCGGCGCGATGCACATCGCCGGCCGCGTTTGGGACAACATCGCCAGCGTCAGCGCGGACGTGCTGAAACCGTTGTATAAAAAAGACGACCTGGCGTACTTCCGGCGGATCCTCCGGTTCGCGGCGCTGCTGCATGACGTCGGCCACGCGCCGTTTTCGCACGTGTCGGAAAAACTCATGCCGAAGTTCGGCGAGCTCGACGCGCCGAGGAAGTGGTACCGCTCGTTCAATGACGCGCATCCGGCCGAGCATGAGGATTATTCGGTCATGATGATCGCGGCACTCGGCAATGATCCGATGATCCCCATTGCGCCGCACGAAGCCCAAGACATCGCGTCACTCCTCCATCATCAGATCAAGCCTTCTGCGCAGTGGAAGAAAACCTATGCCGGAAAAAAGGGCGCCATCCACGAACTGCTGAGCGCGCTGATCTCGGGCGAGCTCGACGTCGATCGCATGGATTACCTGATGCGCGACGCGCATTTCACGGGCGTGGCCTACGGCTTTTATGACAAGGACCATCTGATCCGCAATCTCGGCGTGACCCTCCTCAAAGGACGGCCGGTGCTGACGATCGACTCGACTGCCATGCGCGCCTTCGAGGATTTCCTGCTGGCGCGCTACCACATGTTCCTGCAGGTTTACCATCACAAGACCACGAACGGCTTCGACCACTTCCTGAAGCAGGCCTTCGGGCGGCAGGAAGTCGAGATCCACGTGCCGGGCACGGTCGAAGGCTATCTGCAGATGAGAGACAGCACGTTTCTCGAAGCGCTTTTCGAGGCGGCCAAAGATCCAAAAAACGTCTGGTCGCGGCGCTTCGCCGAGCGGAAGCCGGCCAAACGCCTCTTTTCCGCGACCGGCGATCGTCCGGAAACGCGCGTGACGATGCGACAGCTGCGCAAGAAATTGACCAAGGCCGGCATTCCGCATTTCGCGATCAACTCGCATCAGTATCTTTCGAAACTCGACGCCTTCCGGAAGCTCCAGAAACCCGGCAGCGCGCGCATGTACGTGCGCGAAAAATCCCTCAATCGGAAAGTGTATACGCCGGTCGAGCATTACAGCGTGTTGCTCAAGAAATACAACGAGGTCATCGACATCGTGAACCTCTACGTGCTGCCGGAGCACGAGAAAGCGGCCTTGAAAGCGATCGGCGTTTGAGGCTGGACAAGGCGCGTTTCGCGTGGTACGCTGGCGCATCGTTATGAACCTCGCCACGCTCGAAAAAGCGCTCGAAGGTCAGCCGGCCTATCGTCGGAAGCAGGCGGCGGAACTCGTGTTTCGCGGCCTGATTTCCGATTGGGATGAAGCGAGCTCGCTCTCGAAAGAGTTGCGGGCGAAACTGAAAGCGGAAGTGCCGATCTCGAGCGTCGAGCGCGTGCAGACGTCGTCGTCTTCGAAAGGGGATACGCAGAAAGAAGCACTGCGCTTGAAAGACGGGCAGCTGATTGAAACCGTGCTCATGCGCCATCGGGACGAGCGCGCCACGGTCTGCGTTTCTTCGCAGGCGGGCTGTCCGATGGCCTGCGCCTTTTGCGCGACGGGCACGCTCGGTTTGAAGCGCAACCTCACCTCCGAAGAAATCGTCGATCAGGTGCTGCACTTCGCGCGCCTGTTGAAGAAGGAGG
Source organism: uncultured Gammaproteobacteria bacterium (assembly GCA_964404275.1). GTDB lineage: Bacteria > Patescibacteriota > Patescibacteriia > SG8-24 > DYFX01 > DYFX01. The sequence goes on from CAYOJH010000002.1 coordinate 50,097, forward strand.
ACGAGTCGGTCACGAACGTCGTCTTGATGGGCATGGGCGAGCCGCTTCACAATTACGACAACGTGATGGAAGCGCTGCGCAGGCTGAACGATCCGGAAGGCTTCGGGTTTGGCGCGCGGCGCATGTCGATCTCGACCTGCGGCATCGTGCCGGGCATTTTGCGCCTGGCCGACGAGCCGATGCAGGTCAACCTGGCGATTTCGCTGCACGCGCCGAACGACGAGCTGCGCTCGAAACTGATGCCGGTCAACAAGGCGTATCCGCTCGCGAAATTGTTCGCCGCCATCAAGACGTACGTGCAGAAGAGCGGGCGCAAGGTCATGTTCGAATATTTGCTGATCGACGGCGTGAACGATACGCCCGAAATCGCCGACGAGCTGGCCGACCTTCTGATCCGCGAGAATCCCGAGGGCAAAAACCGCCCGAGCGGCCTCTATCACGTCAATTTGATCAAATACCATACGACCGACGTCGCGGCTTCGGCCGCCGAGCGCTTCGGTTTGCCGATCGATCCGAAATCGGGGACAGGCACCTTTCCGTCTTCCCCCGTGGAACGCCGCAAAGCCTTCATGCAGGTGCTCGAAGAGCGCGGCATCTCCGTCACGCATCGCATCACCTTCGGCGAAGACATTGACGCCGCCTGCGGGCAGCTTGCGAACAAGGCCGCGACCCATTAATCTGATGCCATCGTCCTTTGAAAGGGGGCCTCATGGCATCGAGAACGTCTCGGAGCCGGAAGGCTCCCAAGCGCAAGCGCAACCGTTTTTTCGTCCACGGCCGATGGATCACGGTCTCGTACTTCAAAGGCTATGAAAAGCGCCATTTGAAGCCGGACCACATCGATATCATGCATTGGCGCGGCGACGGTTCGGAACGCGGCGAGCATATTCCGCGCAACGTGCTCAAGATCGACGAACGCTACGTGGCGGAGACGCCTTTTCTCGTCAAGATCTTCGCGATCGAGACGATGCGGAAGTGGACGCGCCGCGGCGACAACGAACGCCTGCCGCCGTATCAGGAGCAGCGCAAGTACCTGAAGCAGCAGCTCTGCCTTCCCGGACCGGCGCCCGACTACGTCGAGCGTCGCGAGTGGAACGAAGAGCATCAGCTGCACGTCTGGTACGTGCGCGGCGACATCGTGCGGCAGTATTTCGATCCGCACTTCATCTTCGGCGGGCACGATCTCGTCTACGGCTCGTACATCACGATGCCGCGAACGGTCTGGATCGACGTCTGCCAGGACGAACGCGAGATCGCCTACACGCTGCTGCACGAGATGGTCGAGCGGAGACTGATGGAACGCGGCTGGTCGTACGCCAAGGCGCACGCCAAGGCGATCGAGGCCGAGATGTCGCTTCGCTACGCGGAATACGATTCGGACGCCGTCTACGAAGTCGTTTCGGAACCGCTGCCGGTCGAAGCGATCGAGCAGATGACCGACGCCGGCTGCGGCCCGACCGCCCTCGCGATGCTGCTCGACCACGACGGCATCAAAAAGCCGAACGGCACGCCCTGGACGGAAGCCGATCTCATCGAACTGTGCGGCTGCGATCCTGCCATGGGAACCGATCACGAGCCGCTCGTGCGGGCCGTACGCTCCATCGTGGGCGAGGCGTTCACGGTCGGCGTGAACGGCACGCTCGACGACTTGCGCCGCCTGGTGCTCGAAGAGCGCCGGCCGGTCCTGGTCGGCTGGTGGAACGGCGCCCATCGGACGTCCGAAGAGGTCCAAGCCGATCCCGAGATCGACGAGGGCCATTACGGCGTCGTGAAGCACGTGACGACCCATGTCTGGCTGGCCGATTCATGGATCGTCCATCGCGAAGGCCCCGGCGACCATAAGGTTCGCCTCAAAGAGTTCGCGGAACGCTGGTACGACATGGACGGGACGCCGACCGAAAACGATCCGGGCTATCGCCGGGTCAACGGCTGGCATCTCTACCTGCACGCCAAGAAAGGCTGACCCCGTACCGTCCGGTACGGGGTTTTCTCTTGCCGACCTCTTTTTCCTATGATACGTTTTCGACACACGTATGAAACCGCAGCGATTCACGATCGTCGGTGTCATGGGCCTCGGCATGGTCGGCGGCGCCATTTTTCGGCACTTCCAAAAGACGGGTTACGTCCCGGGCGAAACGCTCGTCGGCTATGATCCGGTCAAGGAAGGCCAGAACGATCTCGCGCCGATCCAGAAGGCGGATATCGTCTTCGTGGCCGTGCCGACGCCGTATCTGACGGGCGAAGACGGCCGCACCGGCTTCGATTTGTCGCTTGTCCGTTCCGCCATCGAAACGCTCGAGGGCTCCAAAGTCATCGTCATCAAATCGACGGTCCTGCCCGGCGCGACGGAAGAACTCCAGGCGGAATTCCCGCATCACAAAATCCTCTTCAATCCCGAATTCCTGACGGAAGTTTCAGCCGACCAGGACATGGCTTTTCCGGATCGTCAGCTGGTCGGTGCGACCGAGCAGTCGTTCAACGTCGCCGCCGACGTGCTCGCGATCCTGCCGCTCGCGCCGTTCGAGCGCGTCATGAAAGCGCGTGAAGCCGAGATGGTGAAGTACTACGGCAACACCTGGTTCTCGACCAAAGTCATCTTCGCCAACCAGATGTACGATCTCTGCCAAGCCATCGGCGTCGACTACGACACGGTCAAGGAAGCCGCCGCAGCCGACAAGCGCATCGGCCGCACGCATCTCGAAATCTTCCACAAAGGCTATCGCGGTTACGGCGGCAAGTGCCTGCCGAAAGACACGCGCGCGCTGATCGAGCTGGGTGACAAGCTCGGCGTCGAAATGGCGCTCTTGAAACGCGTCGAAGAGCTGAACAACGCGCTGGTCGCGGCCCAAGCGGAAAAGAAAGCCGAAACGCAGCCCGCCTGAAAACGATCCCTTGAAAGGATCGTTTTTGCATGGTAGGTTGGCCCGTTATGTGGCAGCACGACGGCAAGCCCAAAGTCATGGTCGGCATGTCCGGCGGCGTGGATTCTTCCGTCGCCGCGGCCTTGCTGTTGGATCAAGACTATGACGTCGTCGGCGCCTTCATGAAGAACTGGTCCGAAACCAAGGATCCCAAGACGGGGGAGTGCGCCTGGAAAGAGGAGCGACGCGACGCCATGCGCGTGGCAGCCGAGTTGGGGATCCCGTTCGTGACATATGATTTCGAAAAAGAATACGACGAAGCCGTCGTGCAGTATCTCTATCGAGAATACGCCGCCGGACGCACGCCGAATCCTGACGTGCTTTGCAACCGCGCGGTAAAATTTGATCTCTTCCTGAAAGCGGCACGCGCGGACGGCGCGGATTTCATCGCGACGGGACACTACGCGCGCGTTTCAAAAAATGAAAACGGTCGCTATGCGCTTCTTGCCGGACTTGATCGCGCCAAGGATCAATCCTATTTCGTCTTTTCGCTCGGCCAAGAGCAACTGAAGCATGTGCTGTTTCCGATCGGGCATCTCGACAAGCGCGACGTGCGCGCCTATGCGCGCGAGCGCGGGATCAGCACGGCCGAGAAAAAAGATTCGCAAGGCATCTGTTTCATCGGCCAGGTCGAGATCCGCGAATTCCTGAAGCGCGCGCTGACCCCGAAACCGGGCGCGATCGTTTCGACCGAAGGAAAAGAACTCGGACGCCATGACGATGCGCAGGCCTTCACGCTCGGGCAGCGCCAAGGACTTCGCCTTTCCGGCGGCCCGTGGTTCGTGGCGGCGATCGACGTGGCGACGGGGACGGTCACCGTCGCGCACGGCGCGGATCATCCCGCGTTGTTTAAGGGGAAACTGACGGCGAAAGATTGGCACTGGGTTTCGGGAAAGCCGCCCGAGCTCCCGCTCCGCTGCCAGGCCCGCATCCGCTATCGCCAGCCGCTTCAAGCCTGCGAGGTACATCTACCTGACACAAATGTACCTGGTACAAAAGTAGCAGATGAATTGGAAGTGCATTTCGAGAAGCCGCAGCGCGCGGTCACGCCCGGACAATTCGTCGTGCTCTATGCGGGCGACGAAGTCTTAGGCGGCGGCGTCATCGAAAAATAAAAGCTCCCCGCGCGGGGAGTTTTTTCAGAGATAGCCGAGCTCACGAAGAAGCGACTGCCGTTCCCAGATCGGACACGGCGCGTTCGTCCTGGCGGCGGTGACGGCCAGGCCGAAGCCGAGCTGCCGGGCCAAGACGCCGCGATTCTGGAGACAATCTTTCCATTGAAAAGGCCACCAGTCCCGATCGTCGCTCATCGCGCCCATCATCGCGCCGACCATCGAGGCGACGGTGTCGGTATCGCCGCCGGCGTTGATCGCTTCGAGCACGGCCGCCGTCGGCTCCTGATCTTCGCAATGCCGGTACCAGATCGCGAGCGCGAGCGGCACGGTGTTGAGCGAGTCCGCGATGCCTTTGCTGCCGAAGGCCCAGAGCTCTTCCGGCTTGCCGGAGAGCGAGAGCGCGTGGTGCAGCGCGTAGGAGAAGCGGTCGCGGCCTTTGTGCAGCAGGTTCAGCTGCACGTCCGCCGTTTCGACGCGCGCCTTGAGCAGCGTGAACGCGCCCTCCGGTCCGAAGCCGCGGACCAGATCGTGGACGACGCTCGCGACCGCGTAGGCGGCGACCGCGCAGAGCGGATCGCCGTGCGTGATGCGGGAGAATTCGAGGATCTGCATCAACGCTTCGCCGGACGCGAAGACGTCGCTTCTGCCGCGCAGGGCCATGAAGGCCGCGAGCGGCGCGATCTTCATCGACGGGCCGTTGCCGCGGGCCTTCTCGCGCCGTTGCGCCGGATGCGCGGGATCGCGCGGCTGCGCGGCTTCCCAGAGCGTCCGGTCCGCCGGCTTCTTGAAGGCCGGCGGAGGATGTTTCGCGAACAGCTTTCGCCGCTCGCGGTACCACTTGTCGATCTCGTAGAGACCGCGCTTGGTGGTGCGACCCCAGCCGGAGACGTCGTTCCAGAGCGCCTTGAGATGCAACAGCACTTGGAGCTCATGGACGTAGCCGTCACCCATGATCAGGCCGTCGGCCACGGCGTTCGCGAGCTGGCTGTCGTCCGACGTGGAGCCGGGCGGCAGGTCGCGCGTGTCGTCGATCTTGCGTTCGATCTTGAGATCGAATCGCGGCCGATCGACGCCGAAGCCGCCGGTCGCGTCCAAGATCTCCTGGCGCGTCATGCATTCGAACGGCACGCCGAGCGCGTCGCCGAGGTGGACGCCGAGCATCACATTGGCCAGTCGCTGTTTGCTATTGGACATGCGGACCCCTTTTGAAAGAACGTGGGGGAGCGTAGCAGCGCGCGGGCGTTTCGTCCAGTCTCCCACCCGTGCTATCATAGTCCGGAAATTCCATCATTGATGCGAAATCTCCTCCGCTTCGCCCGACGCAACAAGTTCCTGCTGATCGCCACGGTTTTGCTGATGGCGGGCGCGGGCTGCGTCGGCGCGGCGCGGCAGGCCAGCCAGCAGCTTTCGCAGGACGCGCAGAAGCCGATCGAAATTCCCGCCACGCAAAAATAAAGCCGTCCCTGAGAGGGGACGGTTTTTAGAGACAGTGGTTGATCTGGCAGAAGTGCTGATGATCGATCATCGTGGTGTGCGTTCGGACGACCTTCGGCGTCATGAGGCTTTCGGCATCCTGCGCCTGATGTCCGAGTCCGCCAGCATGACCGATCTCGTGTCCTGCGACGCCTTGCATCATCCAGGTCGCGTGCGGTCCCAGGAGCGGATTCAGCAGATCCGGATCCTCGTTGAAGATGACGATGTCGTCATTGTCGTAGAGGCCGGCGGCATCATCGGAACTCAGATGATAATCGTTCCACAGCTGCCGGCCGTAGTCGGTCAGGTTGTTGCGGTGCGCGTATTTCGTGTCGTTGATCAGCTGATAGACGCAGTGGACGCCGTCGCCGACGTTGTTCTCGTCGTACGTCGCCATCTCCGGCTTCTGGCCGCCGTAAGCGTAGGGCGCATTGCCCGTCGCCAGAGTCACGCCGGCGTTCCAGTCCGCGATCGCGGCTTGGATCTGCGTCAGCTGCGCGGGCTGCCACTCTCCGCAAGCGTAGACGGTGGCCGTCCGGCCTTCGGCGAACTCGGGATACGGACTGAGCGCGTTGCAGGCGGCCGAGAAGACGCAGAAACACGCGATGAGCATGGTCTTCATGGAAACCTCCCGGCCTCAATCTTCCATACTTTAGCGCAAATGTCAACCTTGCGAGGCGAACGAATCTCTTGTAGATTGCCCCTATGACCACGAATGAAATCCGCTCGAAATTCCTGGATTTTTTCAAAGAAAAGGGCCACGCGATCATCCCTTCGGCCTCTTTGATTCCCGAAAACGATCCGACGGTGCTGTTCACGACGGCGGGCATGCATCCGCTCGTGCCATACCTGCTCGGCGAACCGCATCCGGCCGGCCGGCGCTTGGCCGACGTGCAGAAGTGCGTCCGCACCGGCGACATCGACGAAGTCGGCGACAACCGCCACCTCACGTTTTTTGAGATGCTCGGCAACTGGTCGCTCGGCGATTACTTCAAGCGCGAGGCGATCACCTGGTCGTTCGAATTCCTGACCTCGCCGCGCTGGTTGAATCTCGATCCAGGACGCATCTACGTCACCGTCTTCGAAGGCGATGCCGATGCGCCGCGCGACTTGGAATCCGTCGCGATCTGGCAGGACGCGTACCAAACGCGCGGCATTGAAGCGCGCTTCAACGAGCGCATCTTCGCCTATCCGAAAGACAAGAACTGGTGGGGACCGGCCGGCATGACCGGTCCGTGCGGTCCCGACACGGAAATTTTTTGGGACACCGGCCGTCAGCACGATCCGCGCCACGGCGCCGAGTGCCATCCGAACTGCGACTGCGGACGCTTCATCGAGATCTGGAACAACGTCTTCATGGAGTACAACAAGTCGGCGGCGGGCGCCTTCGAGCCGCTCGCGCAGAAGAACGTTGACACCGGCATGGGTCTGGAACGCGTCGTGGCGGTGCTGCAAGGCAAGTCGACGGTCTTCGACACGGAAAATTTTCAGGAGATGCTGGCCGCCGCCGGCGCGATCTGCGGCAAGACGTACGGCAAAAATGAAGACGACGACCGCGCCATGCGTATCGTCGTCGATCACGTCCGCACGGCCGTCTTCATGATCGGCGATCCGCGCGGCATCACGCCGTCGAACGTCGATCAGGGCTACATCCTGCGCCGCTTGATCCGCCGCGCCGTTCGTTATGGACGCCAGCTCGGCATCGAAGGCTTCTTCACGTCCAAAATCGCCGAGAAGGTGATCGAACTTTTCCGCGACGCGTATCCCGAGCTTGAAAAGAACCGCGATCGCGTGATCGGCGAACTCGACGCCGAAGAGGACAAATTCATGCGCACGCTCCAGAACGGCCTGCGCGAAGTCGAGAAGGTCAAGAAAGACCTGGAAGCCTCGCCGACCATTCCGGGCGAGACGGCCTTCTATTTGTACGAATCGTTCGGCTTTCCGAAAGAATTGACCGAGGAAACCGTCGGAAAGAAGGTGGACGAAGCCGAATGGCAAAAAGCCATGAAGGCCCACCAGGACCTTTCGCGCCAAGGCGCCGAGAAGAAGTTCAAGGGCGGCTTGGCGGACCACTCCTGGGAGACGACGCGCCTTCACACCGCCACGCATCTTTTGCATAAAGCGCTCCGCAACGTCCTCGGCGCGCACGTCGAGCAGAAAGGCTCCAACATCACCGCCGAGCGTCTGCGTTTCGATTTCTCGCATCCGAACAAGATGACGCCGGAAGAACTCAAGAACGTCGAAGACATGGTCAACGAGGCCATCGTCCGCGATCTCCCCGTCCACTTCGAAGAGATGACCGTCGGCGAAGCCAAGCGCGGGGGAGCGATCGGCCTGTTCGAAGACCGTTACGGCGACAAGGTCAAAGTCTACGTCGTCGGCGATTATTCCAAGGAAATCTGCGGCGGCCCGCACGTCCAGCACACGGCCCAGCTCGGACGCTTCAAAATCTTGAAGGAGGAAGCGTCGTCGGCCGGCGTGCGCCGCATTAAAGCGATCGTTGAATGAAATCCTATCTCGTCACCGGCGCCGCGGGCTTCATCGGCTTCCATGTCGCGAAGCGCCTGCTCGAGCGCGGCGACGCCGTGATCGGGCTCGATAATTTGAACGATTACTACGACGTTTCCTTGAAGGAAGCGCGTTTGGCGCGCCTGGCGCATCCGCACTTCCGTTTTGAAAAACTCGATATCGCCGATCGTGAAGGCATGAAGCGTTTTTTTGAAAAAGCCTCTTTTGACGTCGTGATCCACCTGGCCGCGCAGGCCGGCGTGCGCCATTCGCTGACGCATCCCGAGTCGTACATCGACAGCAACCTGGTCGGCTTCGGCAACATCCTCGAGGGCTGCCGCCACAAAAAGGTCGCGCACCTGGTCTACGCCTCGTCGAGTTCCGTTTACGGCGGCAACACCGAGATGCCCTTCTCGACCTCGCAGAACGTCGATCATCCGCTCAGCCTGTACGCGGCCACCAAGAAAGCCAACGAGCTCATGGCGCACGTCTACAGCCACCTCTACGCGCTGCCGACGACCGGCCTGCGTTTCTTCACCGTCTACGGTCCGTGGGGGCGTCCCGACATGGCGATGTTCTCTTTCACCAAAGCGATCCTCGAAGGCAAGCCGATCGACGTCTTCAATCACGGCAAGATGCAGCGCGATTTCACCTACATCGACGACATCGCCGAGGGCGTGATCCGCGCAGCCGACCATCTGCCGGCGGGGGAGCCGCCCTACAAAATCTACAACATCGGCAACAACGCGCCGGTCGAGCTCGGTCATTTCATCGCCACGATCGAGAAAGCGCTCGGACGGGAAGCCAAGAAGAATTTCCTGCCGATGCAGCCCGGCGACGTGCCGGCCACCTACGCCGACGTGGACGACCTGATGCGCGACGTCGGCTTCAAACCCGCCACGCCGATCGAAGAAGGCGTTGACAAATTCGTCGCGTGGTACAAAGAATACTATCGTCCATAGGAGGTCCGATGCGGTTCTTTAAAACAGCGTCCTTGCTCACGTTCGCGTTCGCCGGGATCTGGCTCTTCCTGTGTTGGGATCTGATGATCGAAACGAGGGACATCCGAATCCTGCTCATTGCGGCCGTGCCGTCCGCTCCTGCGCTCCTCGGCCTGGTCGGGTGTGTCCTGTACGAGCGTTTCCGCGCGCCAGATGTTATCATCCGGGTGGCGCTCAAGCCGCTGCCCGAACGCTTCCTGCTTCAGGAACAGCGCCTCGAACAGCGGGAGCGGCTCAGGAAGCAGCTCTTCGATCTCAACTGCGAGATCGAGACCTTCAACGCCAACCTCGCGCCCGATGAACGCAAGGCCTGGAGGCATCGTCCAGGTCCCTACGGCAAGTGATCCGCCTTATTTAGGGCGGTTTTTTCGTCCGTGAGGCCGCCCTTGACGCGTTCGGGCCGTTTTGTTAGACTTTCCGCAAGCAAAGTCCCCGCCTGGCGACTTGCGTCATTTTTTGGTTCGGATTAGACTATCCGACACTTCAATAATTCTTGACGAGCAGAATGCAGAATAACGGATCAGGAGGAGTGGGGAAGGATTTCATCGAAGCCGCCGGCGTCGTTGAAGAGCTTCTCCCCGCCACGACCTTTAAAGTGAAGCTCGAAAGCGGACACAGCATCCTGGCCCACCTCTCGGGCAAGATGCGCATGAACCGCATCCGTCTCCTTCCCGGAGACCGCGTCAAAATCGAGATGACGCCGTACGATCTCACCAAAGGCCGCATCGTCTACCGTTTCTAACGCTCGTCATCAACGTCTCGCATGAAAGTCCGCTCGTCCGTCAAAAAAATCTGCCGCGACTGCACGGTCATCCGCCGCAAGCGCCGCGTCATGATCATCTGCGAAAAGAACCCTAAGCATAAGCAGCGCCAGGGCTAATTTGACTTTATGGCACGTATCGCAGGCGTTACCCTCCCGAACAACAAGCGCGTGATCATCGCCCTGACCTACGTCTACGGCATCGGCAAGACGCAGGCCAAGAAGATCATCGAAAAGACCGGCGTGAATCCGGACACGCGCGTCAAGGATCTTCCCGAAGCGGAAGCCAACAAGCTCCGCGACCACATCGAGAAGACCATGAAGGTCGAAGGCGAGCTCCGCCGCGACACGCTGGCGCAAATCAAGCGGCTCCGCGAAATCGGCTCCTACCGCGGCACGCGTCACGCCAAGAACCTGCCGGCCCGCGGCCAGCGCACCAAGACCAACTCCCGCACCACGCGCGGCAATGTCCGCAAGACGATGGGCTCCGGCCGCGTCAAAGCGGGCATGAAGACCTAATCCGCCTCGACGTAAACCTTTATGGAAGAAACCACGAACGTCATCGCCCCGGCCGAGGCCGACGCGAAGACGGAAGAAGGGAAGAAGTCCAAGGCGGCTCCTCGCAAGAAGACCAAGAAAACGGTCCGCCAGGTCTCCCACGGCCGCTGCTACGTGCAGGCGACCTACAACAACACGATCGTCACCCTGACCGACGCGAACGGCAACGTGCTGGCCTGGTCGTCCGCCGGCAAAGTCGGCTTCAGTGGCCCGAAGAAGTCCACGCCGTACGCCGCCTCGATGATCATCAAGGACGTCACCGAAAAGGTGAAGGATACCGGACTCAAAGACGTCAACGTCTTCGTCAAAGGCATCGGCTCCGGCCGCGAATCCGCGGTCCGCGCCTTGAACGCCAACGGCATCAACGTGCTCTCGATCAAAGACGTCACCCCGATTCCTCATAACGGCTGCCGGCCGCCGAAACCGCGCCGCGTGTAACCTATGGGACGCAATACCGAACCCAAATGCAAACAGTGCCGGCGCGAAGGCGAGAAGCTCTATCTCAAAGGTGAGAAGTGCCTCGGTCCGAAGTGCCCGGTCACCCGCCGCGCGTTCCCTCCGGGCCAGCACGGTCCGACTTCCCGCGCCAAAATCACGCCGTTCGGCGTGCAGCTGCGCCAGAAGCAGAAGGCCAAGCGCATCTACGGCCTGATGGAAAAGCAATTCGAGAACTACTTCGTGAAAGCCGCCAGCCGCAAGGGCGACACCGGCGTCTTCCTGAAACAGTTCCTGGAAATGCGCTTCGACAACGTCGTCTACCGCCTCGGTTTCGCCAAGAGCCGCGCCCAGGCCCGCCAGATGGTCGGCCACGGCCTGCTCACGGTCAACGGCAAGTCGGTCGACATCCCGTCGTACCAGCTCCGCGCCGGCGACATCGTCGCCATCAAGGAAAACAAGATCCACAAAGGCGCCTTCAAGGAACTGAAAGACCGCCTCTCCAAGCATCAGACCCCGGGCTGGCTCACGACCGACGCCGCCAACGCCACGGGCAAGATCATCAACCGCCCGACGGCCGAAGAGCTCGAACAGAGCTTCGACGCCAAGCTGATCGTCGAATTCTACTCTCGCTAATCCTTGGTCCGTCCCAGTGCCGCGCGGCGATTGCTGATCTGTCGCGTCGCGTGCCGCAGGACTCCCAACCACTATGGAAGACATTCTTCTTCCGTCGAAGATCGAAATCACTCCGACCGGGCGCGACAACGAGTCGATGCTCGTCATGGAGCCGTTCTTCCACGGCTACGGCCACACGGTCGGCAACGCCCTTCGCCGGGTCTTGCTCTCGTCCCTCCAGGGCGCCGCGGTCATCGCCGTGAAGATCAAAGGCGCGTCGCACGAGTTCCAGGCCATCCCGAACGTCAAGGAAGACGTCCTCGAGATCATCCTGAACCTCAAGCAGCTCCGCCTGAAGGTGTTCTCCGATGAGCCGGTCAAGCTGACGCTTCACGCCAAAGGCGAGAAGAAAGTCACGGGCAAAGACATCCTGCCGAACTCGGACGTGGAAGTCGCCAACCCGAACATGCACATCGCGACGCTCACGGACAAGTCCGGCGAGCTCGAAATGGAGATCACCGTGGCCAAGGGCCGCGGCTACGTCCCGACCGAGGAGCGCGGCAAGGAGCGCGGCGAACTCGGCACGATCGCCATCGACGCCCTCTACAGCCCGATCCGCTCGGTCGGCTACAAGGTGGACGACGTCCGCGTCGGCCAGATCACCAACTTCGACAAGCTGACGCTCACGATCGAGACCGACGGCACGGTGGACGCCGACGAGGCCATCCGCTCGTCCGCTAAAATCCTGATCGACCACTTCGGTCTTCTGACCGGCCTCGCGGCCGGCGAGGCTCCGGCCAAGGCCGAAGCCGCCGAAGAAGCCTCCGGAGAAGCCGGAGAGGAATCGTCCGAACCCTCCGCCGACGGAGAAGAGAAGCCCAAGAAAAAGAAGGCTTCCAAAAAGAAATAAGTATGCGCCATCGCGTTAAAGGAGCCATCTTGAGCCGAACGAAAGGGCCGCGCACCGCGCTGCTCCGCAATTTGGCGACCTCCGTCGTCTTGTACGAGAAGGTCAGGACCACCAAGGCCAAGGCGAAATTCGTCCGCCCGCTGGTCGAGAAGGCGATCACGATCGGCCGCGTCGGAACGCTCGCGTCCCGCCGCCAGCTGCATACGATGTTCACCCTCGAAAACGCGATCAAGAAGATCGTCGAGGAACTCGGCCCCAAGTACAAGGGCCGCTCCGGCGGTTACACGCGCATCACGCCGCTCAAGCGCCGCGAAGGCGACGCCGCCGAGATGGTCATGATCGAACTGGTTTAATATGCCGAGCACTTCCATCACCCGCAAAGCCGTCGAACTCGACGCCGCCGGACAGTCCGTCGGCCGCTTGGCGACGCAGATCGCGCGCATTTTGATCGGCAAGCACAAGGCGACCTACACGCCGAACGTCGACGCCGGCGACACCGTCCGCGTCAAGAACGCGCACAAGCTCGTCCTGACCGGCAACAAGCAGGAAACGAAACTCTACTACCACTACTCGCAGTATCCGGGCGGCATGAAAACCCGCGAAGCCAAGACCTTGATGGTCAAGGACCCGGGCAAGATCCTCCGCTACGCCGTCGATCGCATGCTCCCGAAGAACACGCTGCGCGCTCGTCGCATCAAGCGCCTGACGATCATCAAATAAGCGCTATGACGACGAAGAAAGAACCCGCCAAAAAGACCGCCGCCAAGCACGCTCCGGCCAAAGCCGAAGCGAAAGCGGCTTCGAAGAAGCAAGTGAAGCACGAAGCCACCGGCACGTACGTCTACGCGCTCGGCCGCCGCAAGCGCGGCGTCGCCCAGGTCCGCGTCTACCTCGCCGGCAAAGGCAGCGTCACCGTCAACTCGAAGCCGATGAAGGACTACTTCCCGGTCGACGAGCTCCAGGACGCCGTGCTGTCGCCGCTCAAGGCCGTCGGCATGGACGCGACCGCCGACGTGGTCGCTTCCGCCCACGGCGGCGGCATCCGCGGTCAAGCTGACGCCGTCAAGCTCGGCATCGCCCGCGCCCTCCTGGTCCACAACCCCGATTTCCGCGCCACCCTGAAACCCCTCGGCGTCCTGACCCGCGACCCCCGCGAAAAGGAACGCAAGAAGTACGGTCTCAAGAAAGCCCGCAAGTCCCCGCAGTGGGCGAAACGTTAAACGCACCAGCTCCGCCGAAAGGCGGAGTTTTGGTTTAGAAAAAACCTTCACGCGCGGGGTCGTGCACCATTACGGTGCACGGCGGGGCGGGAAGGTGGCGGAGGCGTACTTGAGGAGGGGAGCGAGGAGCGTGTCGAACTTGAAGACGATGTCCGGTTCGCTCGGCAGGAGCCAGATGCGGCTGACGGAGCGCTGGAGTTGCTTGCCGCCGACCAGGAACTGGATGTCCGCGTCGAGTCCGCGCTCGATGACCGAGCGGCTGCGGCGCATGACCGAGCCGTAGATCGTTTGGTTGGTCTTTCGCTGGAACTCGGCGTAGACATCAACGAGCTTCTGGATATCGGCGCGGTTCCAGCCCTTGCGCTCGAGGTGTTGGAGAACGCCGATCAGGATGTGCTCGCTGTTCGCGGCGAAGACCTTCACGGCGCGCTCCGCGGCGGAAAGATGACATCCGCATGTTTGATGAGCGTGCGGTAATGCGGGTGGAGCGTGAGCGAGGCCGCGGCCGGAAGGCCGAGCGTCGTGAGCTGCACGCGGCTTACCGTCCGTTGGACGAGCTGGCGATTCTCGAGATCCTTGAGATCCTGTACGAGATCGTCCTTGAGCGCGCCTCGCGTCGGATTCCGCACGGAGCCGTAGATCACGGCGCCGGTGGCGCGCTGGTACGCATCGTACACGTCGACAAGCTTGTCGACGTCGAGAAGATCCCAGCCCTTTTTGCGCAGATCGAAGATCAGGGCGAACAGGACTTGATCGTGCGTCGTGGCAATGATCGGCATCCGAACCTCCGAATGGGTCCGGACTGAGCATAGCCATGACCGAGGCCGACCGTCAAGGTTGATATTTTGCCTTGGAAATGGGAAAATAAAGGCGGATATGTCCGTCGCGCGGAACACCGCAACCCTGCTCGTCGCCTCGATTTTGCAGAAAATCCTGGCTTTCGCGTACTTCGCCGTGATCGCGCGGCTGGCCGGCGTGCACGATACCGGCACCTATTTCTTCGCGCTGTCGTGGACGCTGATGTTTTCGATCGTGACGGATTTGGGATTGACCTCGGTCCTGATCCGCGAATCGGCTCGCGATCACGAGCGCGCGGAACACGTCTTGAATCAAGTGCTTTCGCTCAAGGCACCCCTCATCGCGCTCATGGCGATCGCCTCGATCGGCGCGGCCTACGTGACCGGCACGCGAGGAGTAGCGCTTCTGATGATCACGCTCGGCACGATCGTGCTGGCGCTCGATGCGACCTCCGTCACGTTTTACGGCCTGCTCCGCGGACACCACGTGCTCGTGTACGAAGGTATCGGCCTCGTGATCGGCCAATCGCTGACGCTCGTGATCGGCGGCTTCCTGCTCGCGACGCACGCGCCGCTGTTCATGCTGATGTTCGCGATCGTCGCCGGCAGTTTTTGGAACGCCTGTGCGTCGTATTACGTCGTCCGAACCAAGCTCAAGATCCATCCGCGCTTCGCTTGGAACCGCGCGCTCGCCAAGATGATCGTCAAGACCGCGATCCCGTTCGCGCTGGCGGGAGCGTTCGTGAAAATCTATACCAACATCGACGTCGTGCTGCTCACCAAGTTCGCGGGCGTGACGGCGGCCGGTCTTTACAGCGTGCCGTACAAGCTGACCTTCGCGTTCCAATTCATCCCGCTCACCTTCACCGCGGCGCTCTATCCGGCCATGAGCCGGGCGTACGTCGAGGACAAGACCAAACTGGCCGACCTGTTCCACAAGGCGCTCTGGGCGCTCTCCATGATCGTCGCGCCGATTATCGCGGGGCTGGTCGCGCTCGGGCCGGAGATCGTCCGCGCGGTTTACGGCGCGGCCTATGCGCCGTCGATCCTGCCGACGCAGATCCTGATTTTCACGTTGATTTTCATCTTCCTCGATATCCCGATCGGCTCGCTCTTGAACGGTTCCGATCGACAGGTCACGCAGACGACCTTGATGGGCGTCGCGATGCTCGTGTCGGTCATCTTGAACGTCGCGCTGATTCCCGTGATCGGCGTCATGGGCGCGGTCGCGGCCTCGCTCGTCAGCCATGCCGTGCTCTGTTTCGGCGGCTTGCACGCGATCGACAAGTTCCTCGCCTGGCCGCGTCTCCGATTCTTCGGCTTGGCGCTCAGGATCGCGCTCGCGGCCGGCGGCATGGGCGCGGTCGTCTGGCTCGCCAAGCCGCATCTCCCGCTGATCGCTTCGGTGCTCCTGGGCGGCCTGGCTTACGCCTTTTTTTCCTTCCTCTTCCGTACCGTCTCCGCGGACGATCTCCGCGATTTGACCGGACGGATTTTGAAACGCGCCTGAATTCCATCGCATGAAATCTTTTTTCAACCGCTATCGCGCGCACCAGAAAGGCTTCAGCTCGCGTTTCCGTTTCATGAAGGCCGCGCATGAGATGGGTGGAAAAAAAATCCTGCTCGTCACGTACGAATATCCGCCCGACCTGGGCGGCGTGGCCAGTTACCTCGGAGGACTCTTCGGCGCGCTGCCGGAGGTGCGCGTGCTGAAGCTTCCGCAGCCAAAATTCCCGTTCGCCTGGCTCCTGCAATTGCCGAAGATGTGGAAAGCCGCCCGCGCGGCGGATCTTGTGGCCGTTTCGCATCTCCTGCCGCTTGGCACGGCGGCCATGCTCTTAGGAAAACCGTACGTCGTCGTCGTCCACGGCCTCGATCTGCGCCTGGCGCGCCGAAAGAAAGGTCTGGCGTCGCGCGTCTTGAAGAAGGCCAGGCTCATCGTGGCCAACAGTCGCTCGACCGCTTCGGAATTGCCGTTCTTCGGCCTGCCGGCCGCGTCGGCGCTCGTCCTGACGCCCGGGTTCGATCCTTCGTTCGAAAAATTCGCCGAAAAGGCGGGGCACTCCGCCTTCCAGGCCTCGCTCCTGTCCGTCGGCCGGTTCGTGCCGCGCAAAGGCTTCGACCGTTTGATCGGCCTCTTGCCCAAGCTGCGCGAACGATGTGGCGACGTGATGCTGATTTTGGCCGGCTCCGGTCCGGAAGAGGGGAAGCTCCGCCAGGAGGCGAAGAAGCTCGGCATGAGCGCCCACGTCCAGTTCGTGATCGCGCCGGATCGCGTCACCCTGGCCGCCCACTACTGGGCCTGCGAAGTTTTCGCGCTGGCGGCTCGCGCCTCCGAAGATGACGTCGAAGGCTTCGGCATCGTCTGCCTGGAAGCCGCGCTGTTCGGCAAGCCGGTCGTGGCCACGCGCGCCGGCGGCCTGGCCGAAGCGGTGGCGGACAATGAAACGGGCCTTCTGGCCGATCCCGGTTCGGACCAAGAGCTGCTGGAAAAACTCGCTTCGCTTTTCGCGGACCATGAGCGGGCGCGCCGTTTGGGCGCAGCCGGACGCGCGCGCGTCCTGCGCGACTTCCGCTGGGAAGACCGCGCGAAACTGTTGCGGGAACGCCTGGCATGAAAAAAATTTCCGTCATCATCCCGTGCTACAACCACGCCTCCACGATCGGCCGCTGCCTGGAGAGCGTTTTCGCGCAGACGTACGAAAACGTCGAAGTGATCGTGGTTGACGACGGCTCGCGGGACGCGCTGGATGCCGCCCTCGCGCTGTTTCGCGATCGCGTCCGCGTGATCCGCCAGCACAACCAAGGCGGACCCGCCGCCCGCAACCGCGGCTTCCGCGAATCGACGGGCGACTTCGTGATGTTCTGCGACGCCGACGCGCGTTTGCGGAAAGACGCCCTTGAAAAATTGTCGGCGGCGCTCGAGGCGCATCCCGAAGCGGCCTACGCCTATGCTTCTTTCAGATTCGGCTGGAAAAAATTCCCGCTCGGTCCGTTCGATCCCGAACGCCTCAAGAAGCATAATTACATCCACACGGGGTCCTTGATCCGCCGCGAAGCCTTTCCGGGTTTCGACGAGACGCTCAAGCGCTTCCAGGACTGGGACCTTTGGCTTACGATGATGGAGCAAGGGAAGACCGGCATTTGGGTTCCCGAAATGCTGAGCAAGGTCCACGTCTCCTCGAAGCGAGGCGGCATCTCGAATTGGCTGCCGAAATTCGTCTACCGTCTGCCCTGGCGCCTGCTCGGCTGGAAACCGAAGCGCCTCTCCGACTACGAAGAGGCCGCGACCGTGATCCGAAAAAAACATCGCCTGGCATGAGCCGTCCCGCCGATCTCTCGATCGTGACCGTCAACTGGAAAGTCGCCGAACTGGTCGGCGAGCTTTTGGGCTCGATCGAAGCCAACAAAGAAGATTTGGCGCTCGAGATTTTCGTCGTCGACAACGATTCCCGTGACGACCTCGAAAACGTCGTCACGCGTTTCAAGAATCGCTCCGGCATTCCGATCACGCTGATCAAGAACGCGCGGAATCTCGGCTTCGCGGCCGCCAATAACATCGCGCTGCGCCGCGCCTCCGGCCGCTACGTCGCCCTGCTCAATCCCGACGCACGCGCGACGCACGGATCCTTGAAAGCCATGCTTTCCTGGATGGACGCGCATGCGGACGTCGGCATCGCCGGCCCGAAACTCTTGAACGTCGACGGTTCGCTTCAGGCGTCAGTCCGCCGCTTTCCGACGCTTTGGGATCAGACGCTGATTCTTTTGAAAGTCCAGCACCTCTGGCCCGACGCGCCCGCTTTCAAGCGATACCTGGCGAAGGATTTTGACTACGCGAAAGCGCAGGACGTCGATCAGGTCATGGGCGCCGCCTTGTTCGTGCGCCAGGACGTGTTCAAGAAGATCGGCCTGCTCGACGAGGCGTTTTTCATCTGGTTCGAGGAGGTGGATTTCTGCAAACGCGCCAAGGACGTCGGCTGGCGCATCGTGTATACACCCATAGCCTCGTTCATCCATCACGGCGGCGCCAGCTTCGCCAAGGCGATGACCTTCAAGAAACAGCGCTATTTCACGAACAGCATGCGGATCTATTTCGCCAAGCATCGCGGCGCTTGGACGAGCGTCGTGCTGGCGCTGCCGATGCTCTTCGGCCTCGGTTCCGCCGCGCTCTTTTCCCTATGGACTTCCGCACCCCGCAAATCGTGAAAAAACACCTGCCGCTTTTCGTGTTCCTGCTGTCGGGAACGCTCGAGATGGTGTCGTATTGGGGCTGGCACGCGCCCGAGGTGCGAATTTCGGCGCTGGCGTTCCTCGGCATCGGAGCGCTCGTGCTGGCGTGCCTTGACTTGCGCTGGCTCTTCGCCCTGGTCCTGATCGAAGCGGTCATCGGCAGCCATGGCCGCCTGTTCTTCGCCGACGTCGGCGGCTTCTCGCTCTCGCTCAGGATGACGCTCTTCGCCGTCCTGGTCGCGGGCTGGACGCTGCACGCCGCGCGGGGCTGCGCCCGCATCCTGCACTTTCGCCACGTGCACGTGGCGGGACCGCTCCTGCTGCTCGTGGCCGCCGTGACCTTGGCGTCCGTGCGCGGCTGGGGGATGGGCGCGCCGCTTTCCGAAATTTTCAACGACGCGAACGGGTACGCCTTTCTGCTCCTGATCCCGATCGGACTCGACCTCTTCGCCGACCGTCCGGCCTTCGCCTGGCTCTTGCGGGCGCTCTCCGGCGCCGTCGCCTGGCTCTGCGCGAAGAGCTTGCTGCTCTTGTATGTCTTTTCGCACTCGTTCAAAGGCGGCTTCTTGCCGGATCTCTACGCTTGGCAGCGCAAATTCGGCCTGACGGAGATCACGCATCTTTCCGGCGGGGCGGTCCGCGTCTTCGCCGCTTCGGACGTCCTGTTGATTCCTGCGCTCGCGCTCGGCGCGCTCTTCGCCTGGGAAACGAAGCGCCGCTCCGTTTTCCTGTGGACTTCGCTCGTCGGGGCGACCTTGCTGCTCAGCTTGTCGCGCAGCTTCTGGCTCGGCCTGATGGTCGCGACGACCTTCATGCTGCCGGTCCTGCTGCGCTTCGAGCTCGCGCCGCTCCGCGCGCTCGGCCGGCTGTTCTTGAAAGGCTGCTACGCGATCCTGCTCGGCGCGGCCCTGCTCGCGGCGCTCGTGCTTTTCCCGCTGCCCAAGCCGGCCGCGAACGCCTCCGCCTGGTCGGTCTACGGCGGACATTTCGTCGACGCGAGCGACGCGGCCGTTTCGAGCCGCTGGAACATGCTTCAGCCTTTGCATGACGGCATCGCCGCCGCGCCGATCCTGGGCTCCGGCTTCGGGGCGCAGATCACGTATCACTCCGACGATCCGCGCATGCAGGATCTGTATCCGGGCGGCGCCGTCACGACCGGCGCGATCGAATGGCAGTACCTCGAAATCTGGTTCAAGATGGGCCTCTTCGGCCTCCTGGCCGTGTTTTGGCTGTGGTGGCGGATCGGCCTGCTCTTCTGGAAAACATTCGAGACGGCCCGGGGAGAGGACCGTCTCGTGGCCGCGGGCTTGATGCTGTCGTTCCTGGCCTTCGTCGTCGCCAATTTGTTCACGCCGTACGTCAATCATCCGCTCGGCTGGTGTTTCCTGACGCTCGTGATCGTCGGCTTCCATGCCGCCGAAGAACACGCGCGGCCCGAACATCACGAGGTTCCTAGGCCAATTCGGCTCCGTTGAAATCGGGATGGCCGTTCAAAAAAGCTTTCGCTTCGATTTCGTTTTTTCCTTCGAGCTGAATCGTCTTGAGAAGGAGGGAACCCGTGCCGCAATTCACGCCGAGCGTGCCGTCGGACAATGCGCAGACGGTGCCATGTTTTCCGCTCGCATCGCAGAAGCTGGTCGGATGGAGCAAGGAGGCTTTCTTGATCGTGAGCTTCAGGGGTTTGCCTTTGCGGGTCCAGGTCGTGAAGGCTTCCGGCCAGGGCTGCATGGCACGGACGAAACGTTCGATTTCGACGGCGGATTTCGACCAGTCGATGCGTCCGTGCCCGCGCTCCAGGATGCCGGCATAGCTCGCTTGGGAGTGGTCCTGGGCTTTCGGCTGGAGCGCGCCGCCGAGATAGGCCTTGAGCGTCGGCAAGATCAGGTCCGCGCCGAGCGCCGAGAGCTTGCTCGTCAGCGTCGTGGTCGTGTCGTCATCGGCGATCGGCAGGCGCGCCACGCCAAGCACTGGGCCTTCATCCATTTTTTCGTTCATGACCATGATCGTCACGCCGGTTTCTTTTTCGCCCGCGGCGATGGCGGCGGAGATCGGCGAGGCGCCGCGATAGTTCGGCAAGATCGACGCATGCACGTTCACGCCGCCGAAGGCGGGAATTTCCAAAAGCGTACGCGGCAGGATTTTTCCATATGAGACGACGACGAAAGCTTGGACGCCGAGACGCTGGAAATGGGCGAGGGCGGCTTCGTCACGCAGGGATTCCGGCTGGAAGACCGGCAGCCCGAGGCCGAGCGCGGCGCGTTTGACGTCCGGCGCGGTCAGGACCTTTTTGCGTCCGGCCGGACGGTCCGGCTGCGTCACGACCTCGAGAATCGAAAAATCCCCGTCGGCGGCCAGGCGCTCGAGCACGGGGACGGCGAAATCCGAAGTGCCGAAGAAGGCGATCTTAGACGTCATAGACTTTTTTGGCGCGGTCGACGAACAGCACGCCATCGAGGTGATCGAGCTCGTGCTGCAAGACGCGGGCGAAAAATCCGTGCGCGTCGTGCGTGACCGGCTTGCCCTCGCGATCGAGTCCCTTGAGCGTGAAGCCGCGCGCGCGGCGGACGATGCCCCATTTGCCGGGAACCGACAAACAGCCCTCTTCGCCGTCCTCCATGCGCCAGGATTTCTTGACCAGCACGGGGTTGATGACGATGTGCGGCGTCTTGCCGTCGACGGCCACGAAGACGCGAACCCAGCGCCCCGCTTGCGGAGCGGCGATGCCGACGCCGTCGGCTTTCCACATGGTTTCGACGAGATCGTCGAGCCAGACCTGGAAGTCCGGGGTGGAAATGTCTTTGGGATCGACCTCGGCCGAACGGGTCCTGAGCTGCGGATTCGGCAGGGTCACGATG
Source organism: uncultured Gammaproteobacteria bacterium (assembly GCA_964404275.1). GTDB lineage: Bacteria > Patescibacteriota > Patescibacteriia > SG8-24 > DYFX01 > DYFX01. Next base: position 71,495 of record CAYOJH010000002.1, read on the forward strand.
GGTAATTTGGCCATAGAAAACGCGCTCAACCTATCACTTTTTGGGGTTTTTGGCAAGCCACATGAAGAGCTTGCGGGGACTGGCCACATTGGCGCTTTCGCTCTTGAGTTCGGCGAAAATCGCGCGTGCCTTCGGAATGCCCATGCGGGTGATGACCCCGAGGTACATGCCGAACTTTTTGCGTTCGTTGAAATAGATGCTCATCTCCTCGGCCAAGACATGCGCTTCCGAATGGAGCCGCTTGTTGACCGTTGCGCCCGCGCGCTTCTTGATGACGCCGCCGATGCCTTCCATGCTCATGCGAGTTTGTAGTTGGCCGTGAGATAGCCGATGCCGAACGGACTTTCGTACGAAAGAATTTCGGGCGCGGCTTCGATGCCGTCCATGATGCCCGAGAGGATCGTGAGCGACGGCAGCGCGCACTGCGCGGCCTTCTCGGCCAGCTGCGGCTCGAACGTCACGAAGGCCGAAGGTTTTTTCTCCTGGAGGATCGCCAGGACCTTGTCGTCGAACTTTTTTCCGTACGGCGAATAGCCGGCGGGGGACGAGCGCGCCAGGCGATGCGAGAGATCGACCGAGCCGATCACGGCCACGCGGCGGTCGGCATGCATCAGGACTTCCTGGATGGCTTGGCCGAATTCGAAGTGCGCCTTGAGCGGCAGTTGCGACGGCGAGACCGGCAGGATCGCGACGGGCGAGAGACGCGACGCGAGGTAGGTCAGCGGTACCACGACGCCGTAATCGAGGCCGGCGTCGGAGCGCAGCATGAACGGCACGCCGCGGTCTTCGAGATGCTCCTTGAGCGCGCTGGCCAGGCGGAAATCGGAACGGAATTCGAGCGGCACCTCGAACACGCCGAAATTCTTGAGATCGGGTTCGTAGCGCTCGCGAAGCTCCATCGTGAAGTGGTCCGCTTCGACGCGGCCGTGCGGAGAAACGATCAGGATCGCGTCGGGCCGCGCGGCGTAGAGGTCCTGTTCGAGCCGGCGCAGCGCGGTCAAGGTCTTCTTGAGCTTCTTCAAATGCTCCTTGCCGACTGAGGGCAGGAGAACCGGCGTGTGCGGGACGATGGCGGAAAAGACGAGAGACATGTTATTGGGCCAAGGCGGTTTGCGCGGAGGCCGGCGCCGCGGCCGGGATGCCGGTGACCGGCTGGCCGAGCGGGTGCAGGTTCAAGACGGCGTCGGTCGTCCAGATGATGCGCTTCCAGGAATAGCCGAGCTGTTCGAAGGCTTCGCCCGAGATGATCGGCCGACGCTGGCCGTTCGAAATCACGAAGACCGCCTTGTGCGCGCCGGGGCTGGTGATCAGATCGCCGTCATTGAAGAGGAGAGGAGAGGCCGTCTCGTATTTCGCGAGCGCGTCCGGCGCGACGACGCTGATCCGCTTGTTCGGATAATCGGCTTTCATGATTGAGGCGTCGATGATCGGGCTCTTCTTGCCGCCTTCGACGAAATAGACGCCGCCGGTCTTTTTGTCCTGAAGCAGGGCGCCGGTCGGGTAGGCGCTCTTCAGCGTGATCGGGTCGCCATCGGCGTACGGCGCGAGGTCGGTCGGATCGACGTCATCGACTTCTTCCGGATCGAAGCCGATCTCGCGGAAGACTTCCATCGAGGCGATCGGCCGCTTTTTGTCGCCGACCAAAAGATAGATGGTTCCCGTGCCCGGATCGCGGACGAGGGAATAGTCGGCGAATTGGATCGGCGCGCCGTCTTCAAAACCGGCCAGCACCGCGTCGGAGACGGGGATGATTTTTTTCGCGTCGACGCGCGTATGCAGCGCACTCTTGTTGGCGAAGGCGCGCTTCAGGCCGCTCTGGATCAGATAGACCGTGCCGTCGGAACCGGAGAGCGCCGAGCCGTCCGGATAACCGAGCGAGAACCACTGGTCCCAGATCGTCCGCAGATTCTGGTTGCCGTGGAGATGCGGCGTATACGTATAGAGGATGGCCGAAGCGAGGTTGGCGGGGGTCACCTGCTGGCCGTCGATGGCCACGGAGATGCCGGGAAAATAGCCGAAGGACCGCGCGGCGCCCGAGGTGTCCTGATCGTAGATGTAGCGCACGAACGAGGCCGCGTTCACGATCTGCGAGGTGAAGCCGCGATAGCGCTGCCAGTTCGGGTCGTCGCAGGTCGAGCCGTCTGGGCGTCCGTAACCGGCGGCCCAATCGATCTGGCATTGACTGGGACCGCGGTCATCCACCAGGCTCTGCTCTTTCTGGATGAGGGCGAGCAGGAAGCGCGGATTCACGCCGGCCGCCTTGCCGTAGTAGTCGACGAGATAGCCCGGCGTCTTCATGGAGCCGTCGAGATCCGTAAATTTCATGGACGCCAGCGCGCCGCCGTGGGCCACCAGGAATTTTTGCGAAAAGCCGTCCGGCACGTTGATATCGGTCAGGTCGCTGTCGGACAGGACGTAGCCCGGATCGGCGTCCGAGGCGGCGCGCACGGGAAATGCGGCCATGAGCAGCGAAATCTGCAGGAAAATCAGCAAGAATTTGCGCATAAGCGCCCTCAGCATAGCACGCGAAAAGGTTGATTGGCAATCGCCCGGCAGGTACCATGGCGGCATGGATATCCGCACACCCCGTTCCAGATTTTTGAGAGCGTCCGGTCTCGTTTTTTTGAACATCGCGGTCGCGCTGACGGTGCACTTCGCCTGGTCGGCCTGGCTGCCGGCGGCCGGCGCCGCGCAGAAACCGGTCGCGCCGCTTACGGACGAAGGCCGCATGATCCAGACGATCGCCAAAACGTCGCCGGCCGTCGTCTCGATCGTCGTCCAGCAGCATGGACCGAACGATGCGATCATCAACGTCGGCAGCGGTACCGGCTTTCTGGTCGACGCGAACGGCCTGATCGCCACCAACCGCCACGTGGCCTTTCGCCGCGACGCCGTGCTGACGGTCCTCCTGAGCGACGGACGCTCGTTCCCCGCGCAGGTGGCCGACATCGATCCGGTCAACGATTTGGCGCTGCTCAAAATCGAGGCGTCCGGCTTGCCGACCTTGGCGCTCGAAACCGATGACAACCTGCATCTCGGCCAGACCACGATCGCGATCGGCAACGCGCTCGGCAAATACGCCAACACCGTCACGCACGGCATCCTTTCGGGCGTCGATCGCAACATCGATGCCGCCAACAACGTGACGGGCGCGACCGAACAGCTGGAAGAATTGCTGCAGACCGACGCCGCCATCAACGAAGGCAACTCCGGCGGCCCGCTCCTGAACCTGGGCGGCAAGGTCATCGGCATGAACACGGCGGTCGAGACGGACGCGCAGGGCCTCGGCTTCGCGATTCCGGCTTCCGAAATTCGCAAAGTCGTCGATTCCTACCATATGTACGGAGCGATCGCGCGTCCGCGCCTCGGCGTCCGCTATTTCATGATCACGCCCGACCTGCAGATCGAAAAGAAGCTTCCGTACGGCTACGGCGCGCTGGTCGGGACCGATACGCCGGGCGAGCCCGTCGTGCTGGCCAACAGCCCCGCCGCCGCGGCCGGCCTCATGGACGGCGACATCATCCTCGAGATCAACGGCAAAAAGCTCGAAGGCAAGATGACGCTGGCTAAAGTCGTCTTGGGCTTGCATGTCGGCGACGCGATCGCGCTGAAAGTCGTGCGCGGCGGCGTGGAGCTGACGCTGACCGCCCGGCTCGACGCCCAGCCGCCGTACGTCACGGACGCGCCATGATCGAACGGATCCGCCAGCTCGAACCGCTGCATGCACGCTGGAGCGCTCCGGTGCATGTCTTCGGCTGGATCGTGATCGCCGGCACTTCGGCGCTGGCGGTCTTGTATCTCACGACGAGCGCGCCGGTTTTGGCGGACGCGCCCGCCGACTCCGCGTCGTCCACGGCGGCCGTGATCGCGGCGCCGCCGCATCGGTCGATGCCGAAAGAAGTCCGCGGCGTCTACATGAGCGCCGCCACGGCCGGATCGGCCGCCTTGCGCGCCGACGTCTTCGCCTACTTGAAACGGAATCGGATGAACGCGGTCGTGATCGACGCGAAAGACGGCAACGGCCGCTTGGCCTTCAAACCCGAACGCGCTTCGCTCGCCTCGGCCTCGCCGGACGTCGCCACCATCAAGGATCTCGACGCGCTGCTCAGCCAGGCGGGAGAGCAAGGCCTCTATCGCATCGCGCGCGTCTTCGTCTTCCAGGATCCTTCCTACGTGTCGCGCTTCCCGGCCGAGGCCATCCACAAGAAAGACGGCGGCATCTGGGCCGATAACAAAGGCGTCGTCTGGGTGAATCCCGCTTCGAAAGCCGATTGGTATTACAACGCCGAGATCGCTCGCGAGGCCTACGCGCGCGGCTTCGACGAAGTGCAATTCGATTACATCCGTTTTCCCAGCGACGGCGCGATGGACGCGATCGGCTACCCGCCGGCCGAAGCAGCCAAGCCGAAGCACGAAGTCATCCGCGATTTTTTCCGCTTCATGCATTCCCAGCTGGAAGTCAAGAGCCGGATACCGATCTCATACGATCTCTTCGGCTACACGACCTGGTACGTCGACTACGATCTCGGCATCGGACAGCTCCTGGCGGACGCGCTGCCGAACGCTTCCGCGATCTCGCCCATGGTGTACCCTTCGCACTACGCCAGGAACACCCTGGGCTACCCGAATCCCGCCGAGCATCCCTACGAGATCATTTCCTCCAGCCTGCAAAAAGCCAACGAACAGCTCTACCGGCCGCATAACAAGGAATGCGACGACCTGATGACCGGGGTGAAAAGCGCGACGTCCGCCTTCCTGATGCCTTGCAACGCGCCGCTCGCCGAACAGCGGCCCTGGATCCAAGCCTTCGACATCGGCGCCGTCTATACGCCCGACATGATCCGCACGCAGATCAAGGCGGTGCGCGATCAGGGCGGCACCGGTTTCCTGCTCTGGAACGCCCGGAACGTCTACCGCGACTTCGACGCCGCCTCGACCTCAACCACTCAATGAAGCTCATGCGTTTCCACACCCGCCTCGCCGCCGTCTTCTTAGCCCTTTGCGCCTTCGGTCTGGCCGCCGCCGCGCGCGCCGATGATTGCGTTTCGCCGTTTTTCCAGATGGCCGACGGGCGTTGCTACGACGCGACGACGCATCTTTCGGCCGACTCGAGCGGCGAACTGTTCAAGCTGATCGACGCGCAGGGCTCGGCTTCCTCGACGCCGATCGCGGACGCGACCGCGACGCCGGCGCTCCCTCCGACGCCGACGATCGTGCTGGCCGTCCAGCGCGCGCATCAACTGCTGCAAGCCGCCATCGACGCCGACGCGAACAAGAAACCGAAAATCGTGACCAGCCAGAACGTCTGGGTGGACGTGACCTTGGCCGTCTGGAACGCCGAGACCGACGAGATCCAGCTCGTGCAGGCCAAGAAGAACGGCATGAGCCTCAAGCTCGACCCCGCCGCGCCGGATGATTTCAAGATCACCGTCGCGAAAAACAACGGCGTCAATTCCACCTTCGCGGTGGATAGGGGCGAGCGGATCGTGGTAGCCGTGCGCTATCCGATCTTCAAGAACGTTTCGGTCTCGCGCCGCAAGCCGCGCTTCGCCTTGCATGACGTCGTCTACACGCCGTACTCCGACGCGCTGCGCACTTCCGAGATGATCGCTTGGGGCAAAGACACGGCGCATGGAGAAATTCGCGCCGCCTTCGACGCGCTCCGCGCCGCCTCCGTCCATTCGCGCGCCTTTCCGGATCAGCTTATGTCCGACGTCATCGATCCCAAGCTGGTCGAGTCGATCGCGATCATCGAGCACGTCGGGCTCGGCGGCCTGTCGGACGGCTACGACACCGCCACGGACGCGTTCTATGTGACGCTCGGCGGCAATCAGGCTGACGCGTATCTCTACGCGCGCTCGCCGGCCGGCGCGCTCGGACTCGTGCAATTCATTCCCAGCACCTACGCGCTGATGGCCAAGCGTAAGGATCTCGGGCTGATTCCCAATTTCGATCAGGGCATGGCCGATCCGGTCAACGCCATTAAGGCGCAGATCGGCTACCTCGACGCGATCCTGGCGGACATGCCGCTTTCGGTGAAGGATCTGTATCACGTCGACCCGACTCGCGTGGATGAATACCTCGCCGCCGCCTACAACACCGGCGACGGGCGCGTCCGCAAGACGATCGCGCAATGGGGCGACGCCTGGTCGGAGCCGCATGCGGCGGACATCAACGCGCTGGCCAAGAAAAAGGGCCGAAGGAGCCATGCCGTCAAGAAACTCAAGGCCGCGACGCTGCTTCCGGAGACCGTCATCTACGTCAAGAAACTCCGTCAGGCGCTGAATTTCCTGAATCCGCCCGCGCTGCCGCTTGCCTGAATGTGCTAGAATGCGTCCATATGCGGAATCTCCGCCTGCACGTCTTCTTCGCGCTCTTTGCCGCGCTCTTTCTCGCCGCGGGCCTGCCCCCCGAAGCCTTGGCGGAGGTGGGTTCGCTGATCAAAGGCTCGACGCCGGCCGTCTACTACATCGATGAAGGCAAGCGCTACGTCTTTCCGAACGAGAACGTCTACTTTTCCTGGTACGCGGATTTCTCGCAGGTGCGCGCGGTCACGGATGACGAACTGGCTTCGTATCCGATCGGCGGCAACGTCACCTACAAACCCGGCGCGCGACTGGTGAAGCTGCAGAGCGACCCGCGCGTCTTCGCCGTCGGCGCCGGCGGGACGCTGCGCTGGATCGCGTCCGAAGGCGCGGCCCGCGCGCTCTACGGCGACGATTGGAACAAGAAGGTCGACGATCTCCCGGACGCGTTTTTTTTCGCGTACAAAGAAGGAGAAGCGGTCGCCTCGGCCGCCGATTTCGATAAAACTTCTGAACGTGAAGAATCATCCATCGCGGACGACCTGGCCGCCAAGACCGGCACGCCGGCTTCGCAAGATTTCGCCGCCGTCAGAAGCGGTTCTTGGAGCGACGCGGAGGTTTGGAACGGTTCACGCCCGACGGCAGGCGCGCGCGTGACGATCCCCGTTGGAACGAGCGTCGTCTACGACATGGCCGACGGCCCGACGATGAAATCAATCGACGTTTCCGGCAGCCTGTCCTTCGCGACGGATCGTTCCGCGCGGCTGGCGGCGCGCCAGATCACCGTGCGCGGCACGCTGTCGGCGGGCAGCGCCGCAGCGCCTTTGCCGGCGGACAAGCGCATCGAGATCGCGTTGACCGGCGCGGCGGACACGGCCGTCGCCGACGACGGTTTGACGATCGACGGCGGCACGCTCGCGCTCTACGGCGCGGACGTCGGCGCCGCCTGGACGCGCTTGGCCTCGCCGGCGGAGATCGGCGCGACGAAACTCTCGCTCGAAGCGGCCGAGGCTTGGCCGGTCGGCGGGCAGATCGCGATTCTCGGCGCGACCACGGCGGAAGAAGAAGTGCGGCAGATCAAGAGCGTCGACGGCGCGACGATCACGCTCGACCGTCCGCTCGAACGCGCGCATCGTTCCGAAGACGGGCTGCGTTCCGAAGTCGCGCTGCTTTCGCGCAACATCGTGATCGACGGCGTCGGCGAGGGTCGCGGTTCCTACGCCCGTGGCATCAATCACGCCAAGATCGTCGTGCAGGACGTCGAGCTCGCTTCGCTCGGACGCAAAGGCGCGTCAGGACAATCGCCGCTGATGCTGGACGGTCTTTCGGGCGCGACGGTCGCGGGTGACGCGATCCACGACTCCGGCAATCGCTGCGTGACCTTGCGGCAGGCGACCGGCGTCACGATCCGGAATACCGTCGCCTTCCGCGCGTACGGCCATTGCTTCGCGACCGAAGACGGTTCGGAAATCGGCAACGTCTTCGTCGACGACCTGGCCGCCGATATCCGTCCCGGCGCGCTTCCGTCCGACGCGGCGCCGGCGGCCTTCCTGCTGAAACATCCCGGCAACCGCGTCGAAGGCAATGCTGCGGTCGGCGCGACTTTCGGCTATTGGTATCTCCTGACAGATCACGCGACGACGAACGCCGGCGTCGAACTGCATCCGCGCGAAGCCGCGCTCGGCAGTTTCGATCAGAACGTCGCCCGCGCGAACGCGAAGGTCGGCCTGTACGTCGACGACGGCGCCGGCAAGGGCGATTTCATCCCGGCTTCCAAAGCGTCGTTTACCGGTCTGACGAGCGTCATGAACGGCGAACGCGGTTTCTGGATCCGCGGCGTGAATCTTGAAGTCTCCGGCGCGTTCCTCGCCGAGAATTTGATCGGCGGCAGTTTCGCCGCCTTCGGCGCGACGCTCAAGGATTCGACGATCGCCGGTCGGCTTGAAGGCTCGACGGCGCCCGCCGTCAAGGCTGCCTACGGTTTCACCTTCGACGACGGTCCGGTCAGCGTCCAGAACGTGACCTTCGCGCATTTCAAAAAGGGCGCTTCCGCTTTCGGCTTCGAAGAAAAAAATGCCGAGCTGCCGGACCCGCGCAACAGCGAGAAAGGCATCATCTTGAACGACGCGGACGCCTGGCACGCCCCGAACCCCGTCACGCCTGGCGACGCCATGGCCGCGGTCCGCGATCTCGATCAAGGCGATGTCGTCGGCCCGCGCTCGGCCTTCCTCGGCGCCGATTGCAAAGCCGCCGACGGCAATGTCGAGCGCTGTCCGGGCCCGTACGCCCAGCTGGAGATCGCGCTTCGCGACGGAAAAGGGGACAAGAGCGTGACCTTCACCGAACTCGGAACGAACGCTTCGGTCACGCTCTCGCCCGGTCCGGCCTTCGACGGCCAGTATGCGTACGCGACCGTGGCCGAAGGCGGCCGGTATCGCGCGAACGTGCTCGACGCCGCTTCGGTCGAGGCGAGCTACGACGGACTCGCCAAGCCGCTGCTCGTCCGCGTCCCCGCCGGTCTCGGCGCTTCGGTGCGTTCCGACGGCCAGACGCTTCAAAAAACCGAACTCGCCGCGCTCGCGCCCGGCGGCTGGGCCTATGATGGCGGGTCGGCCGAGGCGGTGCTCTGGCTGAATCCCGGCGACGATTTCGAACTGACCCGCTGATATGCTCCGCATCCTTCTCCACATTCTGGTCATGCCCGCCATGCTCTGGTTGGAACGCCGAAGCGGCCCGCGCTTGCGTCCTTCACGCGCGGCGCTCGCCTGGTACGTCTTGGGCCTGCCGCTCATGGCGGTCGAGGCTTCGGTCTCCGGCCGCGACGGGATGCCGGTCTTCCTGCAGAGCGCGATCGTCGCGCTGTTCTTCCTGCCGCCGGCCTACTTCGCGTTCCGCTACGCGCGGCGGCATGGCGGCGTCTGGAAGCCGTTTCTTCTGTACCTGGCCCTGTCCTGCATCGCCGGCGTCGTCGCGGCTTTGTCCCTGGCGCATGCGCCGCTCGTGCTCGGAAGTGTTTGGAAAGCGTGATAGAATAAACCCATATGGCCTTGCGCTACGACTTCCTGAACATGATGCGGAATCGCGTCGGCGCGGAAGGCGTTTCGCCTGAAGAGCTGCAGGCGCTGGCGGGTCGCTTGGAAATCGCCAGGCGCGCGCTGGCCGCTCGGAAGAAAGACGGAACGCTCGGATTTTTCGACGCGCCGAAGCGCCGCCCGAGCCGCGACGCGATGGCGAAGCTCGTGCGGGGTTTTCATAAGAGCGTCGACACGCTGGTCGTGATCGGCATCGGCGGCTCGCTGCTCGGCGCGCAAGCCGTGGCCGAAGCGCTGGCGGGACTCGAACCGCTTCGGCGCGGCGAGCGGGCGCTCAAGCTCGTCTTCGCCGGCGACGCGACGGATCCGCGCGCGGTCCGGGACGTCGTCGAGCGCGTCGATTGGAAGCGCGCCGCGATCAACGTCATTTCGAAAAGCGGCGACACGCTCGAGCCGATGTCGGTCTTCGCGCTCCTGCGCCACGAGCTGATCCGCGCGGTCGGCCGCGAACAGGCCGCCAAGCGCGTCGTCGCCACGACCGACGCGAAGAAAGGGACGCTGCGCGAGATCGCCGCGCGCGAAGGCTACGCGACCTTGCCGGTGCCGGACAACGTCGGCGGACGCTATTCGGTGCTGACGGAAGTCGGCGCCTTCCCGCTCCTCGCGGCCGGCATCAACGTCGACGAGCTTTGGAAAGGCGCGGCGGCCGAAGAAGCGGCCTTTTGGAAAAACGCGCCGCTCAAGAACGCGCCGCTGACGTTCGCCGCGCTCCAATGGCTGCTCTATCGCCGCGGAAAAACGATTTCCGTCTTCATGCCGTACGCCAAGCGCCTGGCGCTCGTTGGGCAATGGTACCGTCAGCTGTGGGCCGAGAGCCTCGGCAAGAAGCAGGACCGCGGGGGAAAAAAGGCGAACGTCGGGCCGACCCCGATCGCGGCCGTCGGTCCCGCCGACCAGCATTCGCAGATCCAGCTCTACAACGAAGGCCCGGCCGACAAGATCGTGACCTTCGTCGAGATCGACGATTTCGGCATCGACGCGCGGTTGCCCGAACCGTGGCCGGACCTGGAAGGCGTTTCGTATTTTTCCGGGCACACGCTCTCCGAGATCGCGCAGATCGAGCGCCAAGCCACGGCCGAAGCCCTGGTCGAGAACCGCCGGCCGAACGGCACGCTCCATCTGCCGGACCTGTCCGGCGCGTCGCTCGGCGCGCTGCTGCAAGGCTTGATGATCGCGACGGCCGTGGCGGGCGAGCTTTTCGACGTCAACGCGTTCGACCAGCCGGGCGTCGAAACCGGCAAGCGCGCCATGTACCGCTTGCTCGGCCGCGCCGGTTCCTGATATGGCGACGCCGAGCCTGTTCGCGCTGATGGCGCACCTGACCGTCGAGGAACGCCAAAAATTCGGCGAGCGCCGCCGCCAGATGAAAGGCCGCGACGGCGTGCGGGAGCGCTTGATCCAAGTCGCCGGGAAAATTTGGAAACTGGAGTATTGGAAGGGCAAGGAAAAACTCGACGAGCTCGTCATCGCCTGAGAAAGCGAAAACGCCCCGAAGCATGACGGGGCGTTTTCGTTCACTTGATGTTTGTCTTATGCGCGTCCGTCGGGAGACTGGCCGAGATCGCGCCGAAGGCGCTTGTTCTCGTCCTGCTCGTTCGGATGCGTCGGCTTTTCGCCTTTCCAGGCGCCGCGTTCCGCGCGACGATCGTCGCGGTTCTCGCGCTCGCCCTTCCAGTCGCCGCGCGGCGCGCTATTTTCGCGATCCATAAAAGCGACCCTGGTCGTCGCGCGCGTTTTGGGCGGCCGCCGCCTGGCCGCCGCGCGAACGGTCTTCCGGACGGAGATTGCGGGCGTTGTTCGCGCGCCCGTCGGAAGTTTTCTGCGGCTGCTGACCGTCGTTGCTCTCGTTCTTGTCTTTCTGGTCGTTGTTGTCGTTCTGCGCATCGGCCATAGTGCGTAAATGTTCGAGGGGAGTTACGCCTCCCGCACCATGTCAGACGCTGGGCGCGAGGCATTCTTACTTCGCTAATCTTCGCTAAAAAAACCGGTCGGAACCGGTTTTTTCGCGATGATCAGGCAATTCCCAAATCGCGGTCGTCATCGATGTCCGCGCGGACGTCTTCGTCCGTATCCGCGTCGACGCCCAGGTCGATGTCATCCTCGTTGCGGATGCCCGTGCCCTTGCGGGTATTTCGCCGCGCGTTATTCATGTCGTCACTTTGCTGGTTGTCCGGGCGGTTCGGCGTTTCGAGACCGCTCGGACGACGGAGATCATTCTTCATAAAGAAGACGGTTAAGCGAACCACGGTGCGAGGCCAGCGTTAGCGGCCCGACGTGCGGGTGCCGCGGCTCGTGAAACGGCCTTCGGCGTCGCGCGCGCGGTTCTGGGCTCCGCGATTGCCGCCGCGAGAATGAGACGAGCTCGACCGTCCTCCGCGCGGAGAGTGCATGGGCATAGCGAGTTTTCGTTACAGGAGTTACGCCTCCTTCATCATCGGGAGACGCGATGAAAAAATGATTCTTACCCGTCGAGACGTTTTTTGCTAGACTGGGCCCATGAAAACGAGCAAAAAACGTTGCGTATGGCCCGGACAGGATGCCCTGATGATCGACTACCACGACACGCAATGGGGGACGCCGGTGCATGATGACAAGAAACATTTCGAAGCCTTCATCCTGGACGCCAACCAGGCGGGATTATCTTGGCGTACGATTCTTTACAAGCGCGAGAATTTCCGCAAAGCTTTCGCGAACTTCGATTTCAACAAGGTGGCGAAATTCACCAAGAAAGATTTCAACCGGCTGATGAAAGACAAAGGCATCATCCGCAATCGGATGAAGGTCGAGGCGGCGATCGTCAACGCGAAAAAGTTCCTGGAGATTCGCAAGGAATTTGGAACCTTCGACACCTACATCTGGAGCTTCGTCGGCGGCAAGACGATTCGGCACGCGCACAAAGGTAACAGCGACATCGGCTCCACGTCTAAGGAATCGGATGCCATGAGCCAGGATTTGAAAAAACGCGGGTTCAAGTTCGTCGGCTCGACCATCTGCTACGCCTACATGCAAGGCACCGGCATGGTCAACGATCACCTGACGAGCTGCTTCCGCCACAAACAGCTGAAATGAGCTTCCAGATCCGTCGATCCGAAGACCGCGGGCACGCCGACCATGGCTGGTTGAAAACCCGCCATACCTTTTCGTTTGCCGACTACCACGATCCGGAATGGACAGGCTTCAAGACGCTCCGGGTGATGAACGAGGACGAAATCAAACCGGGAAAAGGCTTCGACCTGCACGGCCACCGCGACATGGAGATCCTGACGTACGTCATGGAAGGCCAAGTACGCCACGTTGACACGCAGGGCAATAATGAAGTGCTCAAAGCCGGCGAAGTCCAGCACATGACGGCCGGCACGGGCATCCAGCACATGGAGCTCAACGCCTCGCAATCCACCGTCTGCCACCTCTATCAAATCTGGATCCAGCCCGAGGAGAACGGCCTGCCGCCGAGCTACGAGCAGAAGCCGTTCTGGGGCCATCTGGCGCAGCAAGGGAAAGTCATCGTCGCTTCGCATGACGGACGCCACGACTCGCTCAAGATCCACCAGCAGGCCGAACTCTGGCTGCATCGCCTGAAGAAAGGAGAGAGCACGACGGTTTCGCCGCCGAAGGACAAAGCCGCCTGGGTCCAAATCGTCGCCGGCGAGGCGCGCTTCGCCGATCAAGACGTGCAGACAGGCGACGGCATCGCCGCGAACGAGCACCTGGGCATCGTCGCCAAGACGGATCTCGAAATGATGGAATTCATCCTCTAGCTATGGAAAAAATCGGATTCGCCTTGATCCACGGCGCGGGCATGGGCAGCTGGCTTTGGAAAGACGTCATTCCCGAACTAAAGGCGCCGGCCTTGGCCGTCGATTTTCCGCTGCGCGGCAACTCGGCCAAGGAATTCGGCGAAGTGACGCTCGAGCAATACGTGCAGGAAGTCTCCGACCAGCTCGCGTCTTTCGACGTCGAGAAAATGATCCTGGTTGGCCACTCGATCGGCGGTGAGATCGTGCTCCGCCTCACCACGCTCCAGCCTGAATGGATCGCCGGCATCGCCCTCGTCAGCGCCGTCGTGCCTGCCTCCGGCTCCTCGATGGTCCTGATCGACCCGCGCCTCGAACCGCTCGCCATGCGCATCGCCCAAGGCGCCGGCCCCGTCCGCCCGCCGGACCGCGTGATCGAAAAAGCGACCTGCAACGACCTGGATGAAGAAGCTAAAGCCCTCGTGCTCAAGAACTACACCTACGAGAGCCTTCATCTGTTCGTCGATCCCGTGACCTGGTCCGTCCCCGACGCGACGCCTAAGCTCTACGTCCGCACGACAAAGGATCAAAGCCTCCTTCCCGCCTTCCAAGACAAAATGATCGCCAACGCCCAACCCATCCGCGTCGTCGAAATGGAAACGGGCCATTTGCCAATGCTGAGCAAACCGAAGGAATTGGCCGGACACCTCAACGGCTTGCTGGTATGAGAGAGCACATCCCCAAATTCCTCGCCCTGGCGGCGATCATTTTCCTTGCGCGTTTCGTGTTTCCGACGGTGGTGAACAGCATGGTTGATATGGCGAGACCGCTGGTGGTGGAAGGGAATTAGAACTTACGATTTAAACTGGCGTGACATCGATGGTATTTGCTAATATTTCGCCATGTTTACACCAGTCCAATTTCTCCAAGATCTAGCGAGTTCGGCCCTAATGGCCGGTTTTTTGGCGATGAGGACCGAAGCGAAGCGCAGAGCACGCAAGTTCGTGCGAAATTTCTTTTGGTACATTGTTGGCTTTTTTGCGATTATCGCTGCATGGCAAGCTCTTCCATTGACGGTGAAACATACGATTGAGGCATACTTGATTGCTATTCCAATCAGTCTGTTGATCGCAGTAGGCTGTGCCAGCGCCATGTTTTTTGTCTGGCAATACGAACCCGAACCGATAGCTGTACGTATTGAAAACTAGAGAATGTTGAGATACCATAAAACTACAACTGAATAGTTATCCAGAGAGCGGTGAGGGAATCGGCCCTGCGACCCGCCAGCAACCAGGCTTTGACCATGGTGCTTCCGACCCGAGAGGGGAAGATAATTTTTGAAAAACTCTTCTTGCTAGAAGGGTTTTCTTTATATGTAAATAGCTTGCTGGCATTGTGGATAATATTAAAAAAAGCCCTGAAAATATGGGATTTGACCCGTTCGCCATACATATCGCTAAGGTCTTTCTAGTAACCAGTTAAGTAGGTACTATGAACCCACTGTCTACCACGCAAAACATGAATACATTGTCGGTGCCAAAAGTCGATCAGATTGCAACGAGTGAGCCCGGTTATTTTGAGAAACGTCATGGTCCAAATGCGACTTTAAATAAAGTTTTTAATTTGGATTCGGGCATACATAATTGGTACCGCTTTGTTCTCTCCTTTCCCCCACATTTAGTGAGAGATTATCTGGATGCATTCAAGGCACAGCCCGGCCAGACAATGTTGGACCCTTTCTGTGGAACAGGCACCACTCTTATTGAAGCAAAAAAGAAGGGATTGCACGCTGTGGGCGTAGAAGCCAACCCCGTACCGCATTTGGCAGCTTCAATAAAAACGAGCTGGACTATTGATGCCCATGTGCTCCTTGAGAGTGCTGTAAAAATTGCAAAATTGGCTGAACGAAAAATCCGCTTTGCTAGAAAGCTCAAGACTCTGTCGGATGAGAAAATGGAGCTTTTGTTAGATAAGTCGATTAGCCCTCTACCACTCCATAAAACACTCACCTTATTAGAGGTAATAAAAGAAAGTACTGATGCCAAATTTTCTCCGTACTGGCTAGTGGCGCTTGCAAAAACGGCCGTGGCAACAGCGAGTAATTTACACTTTGGGCCCGAGGTTGGTGTACGGGGCTATAAAAAAGATGCAAATGTAATTGGTGCGTGGTTGGCTGAGGTGCAAACGATGTCAAATGATCTTGCAACCATCGAACGGCAAGGAAAAAAAACTAAGGCAAAAGTACACCTGGCTGATGCGCGAAACATGTTCGGTGTGCTGGCTCCAAACAGTGTTGATTTTGTTTTTACTTCGCCACCGTATCCTAATGAGAAGGATTACACACGGGCCACTCGTTTGGAATCTGTCTTGCTCGGTTACTTGAATACAAAAAAAGACCTTCGTTCCTTGAAAGATGGACTCCTGCGTTCAAACACA
This sequence comes from uncultured Gammaproteobacteria bacterium, assembly GCA_964404275.1. GTDB lineage: Bacteria > Patescibacteriota > Patescibacteriia > SG8-24 > DYFX01 > DYFX01. Next base: position 87,062 of record CAYOJH010000002.1, read on the forward strand.
AGGAATGCTTTTAAGGGTGATGAGGACGATCTCTGGGTCGCTGATAACCAGGAGGTTCAACGTATAGCAAAGGAAATTGAAAATCGCCGAATTGAACTTCGGAAAACTTCTGGCTTTGAGAAAAATTACGCGCGTGTTACAAAGCTTTATTTTGGGGGAATGGCTAAGCACTTTGCCGACCTTAGATCCATTCTCAAGCCCGGGGCGATGCTAGGCTATGTTGTCGGTGACCAGGCTTCATATTTACGAGTCATGATTCGAACAGGTCAAATCCTTGGTGACATAGCAGTAAAATTGGGATATGAATTGGTAGGTATAGATCTTTTTCGCACCCGTCTGGCAACAGCCACTAAGGAGCAATTGCGAGAAGAAGTTGTTGTATTGCGTTGGCCCGGTAAATAATAAGAAGATATGTCTAACCGCTACAGCCAAATCATAGAAAAAATTTTCTTTTCTCATTATAAAAATGGTCTTTTGGAGTTTGTTTTTGATCGTACAGAAATCGTCAAATATGCGACTCAACTTGGAATTGAACTCCCTAAAAACCTTGGAGATTTAATCTACACATTTAGGTATAGGGGTGAGTTACCTGAATCCATTAAAAAGAAAGCCCCAAAGGGCAAGACCTGGATTATTAAGCCGGCCGGTCGTTCCCTGTATAAATTTATAGCAGAAAAAGTTGAACCACTTACACCCAATCCAAAATTGCTAAACATTCACATTGCGGAATCCACACCCGGACTTGTGGCTAAATATGCTTTAGGAGATGAACAAGCCCTGCTGGCCAAGCTTCGTTATAATCGCCTCATTGACATCTTTACAGGGATCACCTGTTACTCGTTACAAAATCATCTTCGAACAACTGTAAAAGAACTTGGACAAGTTGAGACTGATGAGTTATACATTGGCGTCGATGGTGAAGGCATTAAATACGTTTTACCGGTTCAGGCTAAGGGTGGTAAGGATAAACTTAACATTGTTCAGATTGAGCAAGACGTGGCACTGTGTGCTGCAAAATTTCCTGACTTAAAGTGCCTACCGATCGCGGCGCAATTTATCAGAAAGGACCTCATTGCATTGTTTAGCTTTGAGGCAAAAAAAGACAATCTTGCCTTGAAAGAAGAACGACACTATTTGTTGGTCGATCTTCAAGATAATGGATGATGTATGCTTCAGGAAAAAAAGCCTTCATATAAATACGATCTTCTCGTTGAAATTCTTGACGGTATAAGGCGTCAGGCTCCCAGGCAGCTAGAGAGTATTTACAGGCCGTCAAGAAATGATGGGGTAAGACTAGGACAAGCAAGATCAAGAACCTTCATTCATCTTTATTTGGCTGTAAAGCATGGGGTTTTAGGTTTTGACGAAAGAGAGAATTTGATTACTGATGACCCGGGTGACGGTGGACTGGATGCTTATTTTATTGATCAAGAAAAGAATAAGATTTTTTTAATACAGTCAAAATTTCCTCGAACGCAAGAGGCCTTTGAAAATTCTAGGATGAGAGAAGACGATCTCGCTAGAATGGAACTGAAGCTCATAGCGACTGGAAAAAAGAGGGATAGTCGCGGCGTGCTATTTAATAAAAAGATAAGTAAATTTCAGTCAGAACTAAAACGCATCAAGGATATCGCTCTTTATGAGTATCAAGTAGTTATTTTAGCGAATTCACCAAAGCAATCTGATAAAAATTTAAGGAAATTAATTGATGGTTTTGAGTATAAAATATTTGACTCAACTAATACCTACACGGAGTTGGTTTTTCCTTTTTGTTCAAGTACTTTTTTTGAAGCAAAAGAAATAATTTTGTGGCTCAATCTTTCAAAAAAAGAAAAACCACGTCTTCAACAAGAGATTAAAACTATCCATGGAACATGCAAATTAATGTTGCTGCTAGTTCCAACAAAAGAAATCGGAAGAGTAGTAAATAAGTACCGTAATGCAATTTTAGAATATAACCCCAGAAATTTTCTTTCACTTTCAGCTAATAAGGTGAATAAGAATATTCGAGCATCAATTACCGAGCTGCAGACCAATGATTTTGCCATTTTTAATAATGGAATTACCATTATGGCAGAATCAGTTTCATTTACAGAAAATGTTGGTAGAAGTAATGCCGGCCAACTGATTTTGAGTAATCCTCAAATTATTAATGGTGGGCAGACAGCTTATACCCTAAGTAAGCTATATGAAGAAGGATTGACCAATAATGCGACTGCGAATCTCTTTAGAGGTAAGGAAGTGGTGCTTAAAATTATTACCTTCAGTGAACGCAACCAGCCGGAAGCTCAAAAATTTATTGAAAAAATCTCCGATGCAACAAATAAACAAACTCGTGTAAGTGAAGCTGATCGAAAATCGAACGAACCAATTTTGAAAGTCCTACAGAAACAGCTCTTTTCAGAATATGGTTATTTACTTGAAAGGAAGCAGGGTGAGTATTTCGATTCCATTGATGAGGGTATCATCGATAAAAAATACGTGATTGATCGTTTTAAGTTTGCCAAGGCTTACCTGGCGTTTAAGGGTAGTGCGACTGAAGCAAGAGGAAGGGGTGATGAAAAGCTTTTTAAAGAGGATACGTTTAGAAAGATTTTTTCAAACGCAAAGGACTATCGTCAGATGTTGTTGGCTTTTTTAATTCTAAAATATCTGGATATTCGTGGTAAAAAGGAGAGTAAAAATATTGCAAAGTATGGGTATGCCTTTAAATACGGTAAGCTCGCCGTGGTCTCTGCTTCAAAGTATATCCAGCGCGGAATAAAAGAAAACGAGCTCCATGGAGTGACCTCTATCGAGGCTTTGGCGCAAAAAATGACGGACGTTTCTCTGGGTCGATGGGTCGGATTTGAGAAGTTTGTTCGTAAGCAACCAAATAATCGCGACTATTTTAGAAAACAGGTTGATTTTGATAATTACTATAAAGGAAAGACTGTTAACAAGGATCTAATTAAATATTTCAAATAAATAAAAAAGGCCGCGAGGCCTCTTTTATATTCATCCCACCACAATCTTCCCATCCCTCACCCCAATTTTGACTTTGGAATCCTCCTTGATTTCCCCTTCAAGAATCTTGATCGAAAGCGGATTCAGAATCGTATCCTGGATCAGTCGCTTGAGAGGTCGGGCGCCGAATTCCGGATCGTAGCCTTGTTCGGCGAGCAGCTTTTTGGCGGCTTCGGCGATTTGGAGGGTGATGTGCTTGCTCTTCAGGCGGTCTTCGACGCGCTGGAGCTGGATTTCGACGATATGGAGGAGGTGATCGCGCTTCAGGGCCTGGAAGACGACGATTTCGTCGATGCGGTTCAGGAACTCGGGTTTGAATTCGTGGCGCAGGAGGTTGAGGACGCGGTCGCGGACGGTTTCATCGGCGGTTTTTTCGGCTTCGGCGTTGAAGCCGATCGCGCCTTTGCGCTTGCCGAGCTCCAGGATCTCGTCGGAGCCGATGTTCGACGTCATGATGATGATCGTGTTCTTGAAGTTCACGACGCGGCCTTTGCCGTCGGTCATGCGGCCGTCA
>CAYOJH010000003.1:0-1361 GCA_964404275.1 uncultured Gammaproteobacteria bacterium
GCATGACAAAATAAGATGACGTGGTACTCTTCTGGAAGTATGAAGATCCTGTTCGCGGGCGGCGGGACGCTCGGTCCTGTCACCCCGCTCTTGGCGGCGATTGATGAACTGCGGCGCATCCGACCTGACGTCGAATGCGTGTTTGTCGGCACGCCGGCGGGGCCGGAGCGCCGCCTCGTTGAAGAAGCGGGCGTGCGGTTTCTTGCGCTCGAGGCGCCGAAGCTGCGGCGGTATTTCGACGCGGAAACGCTGCGTCTGCCGTTTGATTTTGCAAGGGCCTTCTGGAATGCCGATCGGATCGTCGCAAAGGAAAAACCGAATCTGATCGTCGGTGCGGGTGGCTACGTGCAAGTGCCGATCGCCTTGGCGGGGAGGCTGCGCGGCGCGAAGGTGTTGATCCATCAGCAGGACGTCGTGACGTCGCTCAGCAATGCTCTGGTCGCTTGGATATCCGTGGCCATCACGCTCGCCTTCGACGTTTCGCTGAAAAATTTTCCTTGGAAAAAATCGAGCGTGATCGGCAATCCGGTCCGCCGTGTGATCGAAGAAGGGGATCGCAAAAAGGGTTTGGAAATTCTCGATCTGTCCGGCGAGCGGCCGATCGTGCTGGCGCTGGGCGGCGGCACGGGTTCGGTTTTTCTGAACGGAAAAATCGTTGAAACCGCGCCGATGCTGACAGGCTTCGCCGATCTCGTCCATCTGACCGGTCTCGATAAGATTCCGCCGTTGCCGACGCTCGCGCATCCGGAACGGTATCGTCGGGTGGAATTCATCGGCCAAGAGATCGCGCACGTGCTCGCGGCGGCCGACGTCGTGATCTGCCGCGCCGGCATGGGCACGCTGACGGAACTCGCCGCGCTGGCCAAGCCGGTCATCCTGGTGCCGATCGCCGGCTCGCATCAGGAAAAAAACGCCGAACTGATCGTCGACAACGGCGGGGCGAAAATGTTCCGCGAAGCCGAACTCGTTCCCGAAACGCTTTCCGCCACCGTCCACGAGCTGCTCAAGCAACCGCAGCACGCTGAGCGTCTCGGTCTCTCGCTCCAAAAGCTCTTCCGTCCGCACGCCCGCGCCGCCCTGGTCGAAAAAATCCTGTCTCTGCTATCATAGAGCCCATATGAAATTTCCACGCCTTCTTCTGGGAGCGGCCGCGATCCTGCTCGTCGGCGCCGGCTGCCAATCCCGATCCGCCGTTTCGACCGCGCCGCCTTCAAGCGATGCTTCGCCGGTCGGCGCCCTGACCGTCCCGACCGCGCCCGAACAGCCCGCGCCGACTCCTCAACCTCAACCCAACGCCATGCAAGCCATGCAAAAATCCTGGAGCTTCCCGGGCGTCCTGCCCGTCAATCAGATCGAGAACC
>CAYOJH010000003.1:1461-16778 GCA_964404275.1 uncultured Gammaproteobacteria bacterium
ATGCAAAAATCCTGGAGCTTCCCGGGCGTCCTGCCCGTCAATCAGATCGAGAACCGCGAAGTCCGCATCACGACCGCCAAAGGCGACATCGTCTTCCAGCTCTACGACAAGGACGCGCCGAAAACCGTTTCGAACTTCGTCTACCTGGCCAAAGGCGGCTTCTATGACGGCCTGACCTTCCATCGCGTCGAGCCCAGCTTCGTGATCCAAGGTGGCGACCCGAACGGCAACGGCACGGGCGGTCCTGGCTACCAATTCGAAGACGAAAAAGTCACGCGCTCCTACACGCGCGGCGTCGTGGCCATGGCCAATGCCGGACCGAACACCAACGGCAGCCAGTTCTTCATCATGCTGGCCGACACGCCGCTGCCGCCCAACTACACCATCTTCGGCGAAGTCACGAGCGGCATGAACGTGGTCGATCAGATCCGCGTCGGCGACGTGATGAAGAGCGTCCAAGTCGAAGCGAAATCCAAGTAAGACCAAACGCTCCGGCGCTCCCGGAGCGTTTTTTTTGTCCGTCTTGACGCCCGCGCATTTTCGTGGCAGAATCCCCGCTGCCCATTTCCGGGGGAGGATGCCATGCAAGCGTTCGGTCGCTACATTACGGATGAACAGGAGGCTTCGCTGATCGCGCCGCTCATACAGCGGGGCTACGAGATCCAGCGGACCGAGCACGGCGGCTGGGGCGGCGGCACCGAATACACGGTCCGACGATGCTTCACGTATCGCTTCATCTACCTCTGGCGCGTCGCGATGCTCGCCGGTCTCGTCGCGTTGGCGGTCGCGCACGCGAACCCGTATGCGATCATCGCACTCGGCGTCATGCTGGGCGCTAGCTTCCTTTTCCACCTGGTCCCTCGGTTCAGCGCATCGTTCGTGCGCTGGGACGGAGAGCACGGGGTCTGGAAGGCGTCGCGCGGATTCGCCGGCCGGCGCGGCGAGTTCGAAGCCGTGGCCGAGATCTTCTCGCGCGCCAGCGGCCTGCCGGTGGAATGATGGCTCGACTCTTGCCCGTCAATGATTGACGGGTTTTTTCATTAAAAAAGTCGCTCGTTCAGAGCGACGAAAGCATGACGATGGCCCCGGCCGTCATGAGGAGCGTGCCGAGAATCCGGACGCGGGCGTGCGGCTCTTTGAAGAACAGCCAGCCCCAGAAGGCGCTGAGCGGCGAGGAGAAGCGCCGGAGCGCGATCACGTAGGTCGCGGGCGCCTGCGCCAGCGCGGACATTTGCAGGAGCGAAGCCGCGCCGGACAAGAGGCCGAGCAGTCCGAGACGCCAGCCGCCGCGGATGCTCCGTCCGCGCCTCCTTCCGTCGCGCAGCATGAGCGGCGTGAGCAAGAGGCCGATGCCGCCGTGCAGCACGAACGGATACCAGAGCGGATCGCTCTCGCCGACGGCGATTTTATCGAGCGGCGCCGTGACGGCCCAGATGACGACGACGATCAGCATCAAGCGCGGGCCGTGCTCGCGCCAGACGTTCTTGATCGGGCCGAAGACGCCGTCCTCTCGAAGCACCGTGATGTTCTGCAGGTAGAGCCCCGCGCCGATCACGAGCACGCCGAGCATGCCGACGAGCGGCACCGCGCGGCCCGTCATGAGCGGTTCGCTGATGAGCAGGAAGACGGGCGAAAGGCCGGTGATCGGCACGGCCAAGGACAGGTCGAAGCGCAGCGCGCGGACGTACAGGAGCGCGGTCGCCGTGTTCATCGTGACGCTGAGCGCGGCCGGCACCCAGAAGCGCGCGGACGTCGGAACGTCCGGCCAGGCGCCGCGCCACGCGAGCGCGAACAGGAACGCGACGAGCGCTGCGGTGACGCGCTGCCACCAGGCGATCGCCTCGGTCGACCAGCGCTCGCCGACGGAATGCGAAGCGGCGTTGTAGCACGACTCGAGCGCCGCGCTGCCGAGTCCTTCATAGACCCACATGCGGACCTCCTTGTCATGTGCCCGCACCCTAGCTGAAAAAACGCGATGATGTAAAGTGTCAGCGTATGCCGCGCCCGCTTCCGCATCTCACGCCCGACGCGTTCTATGCGCACGCGAAATGTCCCAACTGGCTGTATTGGGATCTTTTTGGCGATCCGGCCAAGAAGGGCGAGGTGCCGCCGATGCTCCAGCGCTTGCGCAAAGACGGCGTGCTGCACGAAAAAGACGTCATCAAAGAACTTGAGCCCTACACCGAAGTCAAAGAACGGGGAGACGAAGCCTTCGCCGCGACGTTGGCGCTCATGAAGGCGGGCGTCGAGCGCATCTATCAGGGCACGCTGATCGACGGCGAGTGGGCGGGACGGCCCGACCTGCTGGTCAAAATCGAAGGCGAATCGAAATTCGGCGATTGGATGTACGAAGCGGTCGATATCAAGTCGTCGCGCCAGATCAACGACGTGCACCGCTTGCAGCTCGTCTTCTACGCGCTGCTCTTGAAGAAGATCCAGGGTGCCAAGCCGGAGGAGGGGAAAATCATCAATGTGGATAGCGCCTGGCTGTCGTTCTCGATCGAGGAAGCCGAAGGCGAATTTTTCGACGCGCTCGAAAAGATCGTGGCGATTCGTGCCGGCGAAAAGCCGCAGGCGCTTTTCACCTCCGCCTGCAAGGATTCGCCGTGGTATCAGGAATGCAAGCGCGAAGCCGAAGCCAACGACGACATCGCGCTCCTCTACAAGATCTACAAGAGCGAAGCGCGGCGTTTGCGCGAGGCGGGTTTTGCGACGCTGACCAAACTCGCCGAGACCGATCTCGCGACGATTCAGGAAACCGTGACGGGCATTTCCGATCACCGTCTTGAACGCCTGTATCTTCAAGCGCAGGCGCTGCATGAGAAAAAAGTCATTCGCTTGGAAGATCCCGGTTTGCCAGTGACGGATATCGAGCTGCATTTCGATATCGAAGGCGACCCGATGATCGGCGTTGAATATCTGCACGGGCTGTTGATCCGCGAGAAGGGCAAGGAAACGTACAAAGCGTTCACGGCCGAAAAGCCGGAAGACGAAGGCCGGGCCTGGCTCGAATTTTGCGATTTCATCGAGGCGTACGAAGGCGCGCCGATCTATCATTACGGCTGGTACGAGCTCGACGCGATCGCGCGTCTTAGCGCCAAGCATGGTATTTCGAAAAAAGCGGCACGCGCGCTCGACCGCGCCAACATGATCGATCTCTGCCGTCTCGCGCAGCGCACGACCATTTTTCCGCTGTACTTCTATTCGCTGAAGGATCTCGCCAAATATCTCGGCTTCCGCTGGCGCGCGAGCGATGCCTCGGGCGCGAACTCCGTGCTGTGGTTCCAGGAATGGTGTGAGAAAGGCGACCGCGCGCTCCTGCAAAAAATCACCGACTACAACGAAGACGACGTGCGCGCCACGGCCTTCCTGAAGGATTGGATGGTTTCCGGAAAATAAAAGCCGCGCCTCGGAAAAAGGCGCGGGGGACGTCAGGCGGCGCGGCGGCTGCGGCACCAGAGGTCGAAATAGCTTTCGGAATAGTACGGCTGTTCGACGCCGAGCTTCGCCAGCGTGGCGTGCAGCTTTTCGGGAGGCGTTTCGTGCGGCACGCGCACCTCGAGGAAGTTCCCCAGATGCGGGATCGAATCGCGCGCGATCAGCACCTCGCCGGCGTGGAAGAGCGAGCGGTTCTTAGAAAAGCTCGCCAGTTCGGCGTAGTCGTCCTTGAACCAGGCGCGGGCGTCCGGATCGAGCTCGATCGGCGGCGTCACGTGCCGCTGTCCGATGCCCGGCATCGACGAGATGAACGGGCCTTTGTAGGTGAGGTACAGTGCGCCGTTCTCCGAACGGAGCCGCAGCATCTCCTGGCCGGCGCTTTCGTGCCTCGGCACCAGGAAGACGTCTTGCTGCTTGACGACGCCGCCGATGCGCTGGCCGCGGACGCGATCGAAGATCTCCTCGTCGCTGACGTAGCCGACCGCTTTGCTCTGGCACTGGATCGCGCCGGCCCGCGCGGCTTCGGTGGCGGCGTCGTAGTACGATTCCACCACGATATCGGCGTGCGCCGCCGTCGGATCGATGAACGCGCGCTTGGCGGGCCAGACCGTCGTGAAGTACTGCGTGAGCACGTCGCGCGCGCTCTGCTTGGTGCGGCCGCGCGGTCCCGCGTCGCGGAAGAGGCGCCGCAGCAGCGCGCTGTGCACGCCGGTCTCGATGAAGACGCCGTAATCCACGAGCGGCAGGATGTCCGGCCCGAGGCCGAACAAGCCGTCGACGATGACGATCGGCCTGGCCGCGAAGTGCTCTTGGCCGACGCGCTCGCCGGTCGCGAAGTCGTAGCAGGGGACGCTGGTCGTCTTGCCGACGCGCATCTTGGAGAGATGCTTGGCCGCCAGGCTGAGCTCGACCGCCTCGGGATGATCGAAGTGAGGCACGCTCAGCGACGCGCGCTCTTTGGCGCCGCGATAGTAGTTGTCGAGCGGCAGCACGGCGACGACGTCGCGGCCTTCCTCGACGGTCTCGTCGAAACGGCGGATCAGCTCATCGATCAGGTGGCCTTTGCCGGACGCGGACGCGCCGACGACGGCCATGATGACGGGCTTGGAAGTGGCCTTCTCGCGACGAAGCTTGAGGACGTCGGAAACGATGGTCGGTACCGCGTGCGCGCGACTCAGACGGATCATGCTGTGCTCCTTGTGGAAAGTCCGGAACGGACCAGCCGCAGCATGCCCAAAAACGCCGTTCTCGTCAACCCTTTTTCAGGACGAAGGACGCGTCGTTCGAGAAGAGATCGTTGTCGCCGATCGTCACGCGGGCGCGGACTTGGTACGCGCCGGCAGCGCCTTCGAAGGCGGCGGTCCAATAGCCGCCGCCGGCGGCCTCGGTGGCGAGCACGACCGTTTCGTTGCCGCTTTCGTCGGTCACGAGAAAGACGACGCTATCCGGCTCGGCATTCTTCACGCGCACGGACAACGGGGCCGCGTTCGCGTAGGGACTGTTTTTAGGATCGGGCGCGGTCAGTTCGGCGGAGGGATCGGAAGGATCGGCGGGCGCGGCCGACGGCGCGTCGGCGCCGATCTGGAAGGCGCGCCGTTCCTGATAGGCGACGACGCGGCCGTCTTCGAGCGAAGCGCGCGCGTTCAACACGTAGGCGCCGGGCGCCGCGTCGAACAGGACGGTCCAGAGGCCGTTCGTTCCGGCCGTGGCCGGCAGCGTTTCGATCTCTTCGCCGCCGGCGCCGCGCACGTCGAAGATCATGCCGATCGCGGTCGCGTCGGCCAGACGGGCGGCGATCGAGACGGGCGAGGCGGTCTCGGCGCCGGCTTGCGGGAAGAGGAAGGTCAGCGTCGACGGTTCGACGGCGGGCGCGCTCGGCGCGGCCGCGCTTGCGATGGCGGGCATGTCCGGGCTGGCGGCGGTTTCGGTCGTGGTCGCGTCATTCGTCGCGACGATCGTGACGACCGTGCGCGGCGCTTCGGGCGCGGGCGCGTCCGCGTAGGAGACGACGGTTTGCGCCAGCGCGTGCAGCACGTTCGGCCCGACGCTGAGCGCGATCAAAAGCGCCATCGCGCCGAGCGCGACGACTCTCCGTTCACGTGCGCCGTCGAGGCGCGTCATTTGCCGTTGCAGCCACTGACGAAACTCGGCCATAGATGGAGGCCTTACCCGCGAATCGTACCATGATTCGCGGCGGCGTGATACACTTTCCCATATGCAAGAAGCGCCTCTTCCGCAGAAAATGCACCCGCTCGACGTGACGATTCGGGTGCTGACCATCGTGAAACTGATCTTCCAGCTCGCCTTTTACGGCCTGCTCATCGGCGGCACGATCTGGTTCGTCGTCAAGAATCCGCTGCCGCAGCTGATCCAACAGATGCAGGCGCAGATGGTCGCCGCCTTCCTCCGCGGCGGAAAATAATATGCGCCGGCTTCCCGTCACGCATCTCATCGCCATCCTGATCGGCCTCGGCGCGCTGGCCGGCTTGGCCTGGTATTACGCGAGCGCGAACGATCCCGTCGCCGGCCTGCCGACCGCGGCGTCGAAAACGCTTGTCCCGCCAGGCGCGCTCAGGCCTTGATATGAAATCCGTTCTGCCTCCCCAAGAGATCGAGCATCTGTTTTCCGCCGGCTGGGCTGCGCTCCAAGCCGGGGCGCTCAGCGAAGCCGAAGAGGCGTTCCTCGGCGTGCTCGCGACCGATCCGCATCACGCCGACGCGCTGAACGCGCTCGGCACCGTTGCGTTCCACGAGAAGCGCCTCGACGAAGCCGAAGCGATGCACGCGAAGGCGCTGAAGATCGCGCTCAAGTTCTACAAAGGAAAAATGCCCTCGCATGTCGAGTGGAGCGCGCCGCATGATCGCACGCTCTTGCGCGCGCTGCACGGCCTCGCGCTCGTGGCGTATCGCCGCGGCGAGACGAAAGAAGCGGAGCGGCGTTTCCACGAGCTGATGAAACTCAATCCGAAAGACGCGACCGGCGTGCGCTTCCTGCTCGCCGACATCAAGAAGGGACGAAAAACCTGGGATCAAAGCGGATGAAAAAGCTTTTCTGGTTGCTCGTCTTGCTCGGCGGCGCGGCGGCCTACTTCCATTACATCCGCGGCTGGGATCTCGAACGCGTGCAGCAGCTGCCCGGCATTTCTTCCGTCTGGAAGCACGAAGAATCCGCCACCACGACGCCGATCGGCGAGCGCGGCAAAGGCATCCACTGGGAAACGGTCGCGCCGATGCCGGACGCGCGGGCCGAGTTCGGCGCGGCGACGGTCGGCAGCACGATTTACGTCGTCGGCGGCGTCGACGGCTATTTGCGGACGCTGACGTCGGTCCTAGCCTACGACATCCCGACCGACACTTGGCGCGAGGTTGCATCGCTGCCGCAGCCGATCCATCATCCCGCCGTCGCGACCGACGGCAAGAATCTCTACGTGCTCGGCGGCTTGACTGGCATCAGCGGGCGTCCGCTCGATTCGGCCTATATGTACGACCCGCATGCCGACGCCTGGCGCGAGATCGGCCGCCTCAACGATTTCCGCGGTGACGCGGGCGCGGCCTTCCTCGACGGACGCCTGTATATCGTCGGCGGCAAAACGACCGCCGGACCCGACGACGCCTTCGAATGGTACGACCCCGAGCGCAACGGCTGGAACGGCTTGAAAGCGATGCCAACGGCGCGGCGGGGCTTAGCTGCGGTCGCGCTCGACGGCAAGCTGTACGCGATCGGCGGCAACGACGGCGGCGCCGCGCTCGGCGCCACCGAATCGTTCAGCCTGAAAGACGAATGGAAAACCCATCAAGACATGCCGACGCCGAGAAGCGGTTTCGCCGCGGTCGTCGAAGACGGCCAGATCTACGCCATCGGCGGGGAGGACGGCACCGGCACGCTTTCGCAGATCGAGATTTTCGATCCGATGCGCGGACAATGGTCGTCGTTCTCGATCACGCTGCCGCATCCGCGCCATGACTTGGCCGCCGTCGCTTACGGGCGCCGCATTTACGTGCTCGGCGGGGGAGAGCGCAAGGGCTTCTCCGTCAGCGATCGCAACGAGGTCCTGATCTTCGCGCCGCCGGAAGTCATTACGCCGAAGAAAAAATAAAAAACGCGTCACGGCAGAACGCCGAACGCGTTGCGAAGATAGTAGCGGGCGAGCTCGCCGCTCAAGCGATCATCCTTGTCGCGGAGCTTGCTTTCGGCGTCGATCGAGAGCCACGGCCAACCGTCGAAGAACGGCTTGAGGTCAAGCGCGGACGCGTGGTTCAGGCCGCCGGCCAGACCGATGTTCTTGCGCGTGCCGAAGCGCGCGCACAGCGCCGAGAGCGCCCGTGCCGTCTCTTCGCGGTTCGGCGAGGCGCCTTGTCCGCCGCTCAGATCAAAGAGAAAATCCGTAGCGACATCTTCGTACGCGCGCTCCAGCTTTTCGCAAAGCGCGCGCGGATCGCGTCCGCATGAAGCGAACATGGCTTCGTTGATCTGGATCACGAGACGCAGCTTGCGCTTGGCGTGATGCTTCTTCCAGGCGCGCAGCTCGTTGGCCGCGGGCCAAGCGATGTTGAGCTGGATGCCGCTCAGGTGCGGGCCGCCGATCTCGAGCAGCCGGTCGAGTTGCGCCGGCAGCTGCGGCTCCGCCGTGTTGTAGTGGATCAGGCGCACGGTCCGCTGCTTCAGATCCCAGACGGGTCCGAGCGCGCGGTCAGGCCACTCCGCCAGCGGAACGGCATGCTGCGTCTTCTTGGCCGCGGCCGCGAAGATCGAAGCGACGCGCTTGATCTGGGGATAGCGGGCGGATGAAGCCGCCTCGCCGCGCAGCGTCTTGTGACTGACCAGCACGCCGACCATCAGTTGGCGGTTGCCGAGATGCGGGTTCATGAAGGCGGGCGTCGTATAGCTGTCGAGGACGTTGTCGACCTCGGCGGGCGAGGTAAACCCGGTAACGCCGAAATACGGCATGGGCGGCATGGCGATCTCCTTGTTGAAGAGCGTGGGCCGACCGTAGCCGTTTTCCGCCTTTCTGTCAATCCTCTATACTGGTGCCTATGTCCGAGCCGCAGGCGCTGTCGGTCAGCCAATTCGTCCAGGGACTCAACGCCGCGCTTGAGGAGGCGCTTTTTCCGTACGGCGCGACGATCGAAGGCGAAGTCGCGGAGTATCGCGTCAGCCAGGAGAAGTGGGTCTGGTTCCTCTTGAAGGACGCGACGGCGATCGTCTCGTGCTTCTCGACGGTCTGGCAGCTCCGGCAGCCGCTCGAAGACGGCATGAAAGTGCGCGTCCACGGGCTGCCGAAAGTGCATGCCAAGAGCGGAAAATTTTCGGTCAACGTCGATCGCGTCGAAATGGTCGGCGAAGGCGCCTTGAAGCGCGCCTTCGAGCTTTTGAAAAAGAAACTCGATCTCGAAGGCCTGTTCGCGCCGGGACGCAAGCGCGCCTTGCCGCGTTTTCCCGAACGCATCGGCTTGATCGCCTCGACGGAATCCGCCGCCTACACCGACTTCCTGCGCATCCTCGGCAATCGCTGGGGCGGCTTGCAGGTGCGCGCGGCGCACGTGCAGGTCCAAGGGCAGAGCGCGGTCGCCGACATCGTCGGCGCGTTCCGCTATTTCAACGCGCATCCGGAACTGGCCGAAGTGCTGGTGCTGACGCGCGGCGGCGGCGCGATGGAAGATCTGCACGCCTTCAATTCGGAAGACGTCGTGCGCGCCATTTTCAGCTCGAAAATTCCCGTCGTGGTCGGCGTCGGCCACGAGCGCGACGAAACCTTGGCCGACTACGCGGCCGACGTGCGCGCCTCGACGCCCTCGAACGCCGCCGAACGCCTCGTGCCGGACCGGCGCGACTTGGAACGTGAAATCGAGGCGAGCGTGCGCACGGCCGAGCGGGGATTGGAAAAAGAGATCGCGCGCCTCGGCCACCGCCTGTTCGACCTGGAACATCAGCTGCAGGAGCAGGTGCGCTCGGCCCGCGCGGAGTTCGAGGCCGTCATGTCCGATCTCGAACTGCAGCTCTCGAACTTCGAAGGTCGGCTGCGCGTCCTGTCCGGCTCGATCGAGCGCGATGAGCGCTTGCTCCGCTCTTTCGATCCTCGCGGCGTGCTGAAACGCGGCTACGCGATCGTACGCGGACCCGACGGCCGCCTGGTGCGCGATGCGGCGTCCGTGGACAGGGGAACGGCCATTGCCGTACACTTGTCGAAAGGAACGCTTGCGGCTGAAGTGACGGCGTCCTCGCCGTCATCCTGAGCGAAGCCGAAGGATCTGTTTTTATGCCCCCCAAGGAAGCCAAAAAAGCCAACTTCGCCGAAGCCTTCAAGGAACTCGAAGAGATCGTCCGCTGGTTCGAGTCGTCCGAAGTCGATCTGGAAGAAGGCTTGAAGAAATTCGAACGCGGCCTCGAGCTCGCCAAGAAGTGCCGCGGCCGCCTCGCCGAAGTCGAAAACAAAGTCACGCAGATCAAGGAAAAGTTTTCCGGCCTCGGCGCCGCCGAAACCGAAGAAGACGATCAAGCCCGCCTCCTCTAACATGCATCTTCTCGCCCGCTGGATCCTGAACGCGCTCGCGCTGATCCTCGTCACCTACCTGGTGCCGGGCATTCACGTCGACGGTTTCTATGCCGCGCTGATCGCCGCGCTCGTGCTCGGCATCGTCAACGCGCTGATCCGTCCGTTGCTCATTTTGCTGACGCTGCCGATCACCCTCCTGACGCTCGGGCTCTTCACGCTGGTGATCAACGCGCTGCTGCTCTGGTTCGTCTCGACCGTCGTCCGCGGCTTCAGCGTCGACGGCTTCGGCGCGGCTTTTCTGGGCGCGCTCGTGCTCTGGATCTTCAGCTGGCTGACCAACGCCTTGCTTCAAAACGCCTACTAATATGTCGATGACCATGCGCGTGCTCGTGATCCTGATCGGTTCGTTCGCTTTGGCCTTCATCGCGCCGGTCGCGGCCGGTTCGGCCGCTTTGGCCGAAGCCGCCGTCGTGGCCGCCGCGATTTTCTTGGGCGTGGCCGCCCAGCGCGCCTTGTTGCGCCGCGACCAGCTGGCCGAATGGATCGCGATCGAGCTCAACAAGCTCCGCCGCCTCTACCACCTCGGCAAGAATCTCGGGACGGAATCGCGCCACCGCCAGTGGTTCACGGAACTGCACGGCCATCTCTACGCCTACCTCACGGCCTTCGACAAGAAAAGCTTTTCGGCCTATCAGGAAACGAACGGCCAGTTCCGCAAGCTGAGTTATCATCTCTATCAGATTCCGAGCCTCGACACCGAAAAAGAGCGCGTGCTCTATCGCGAGCTGCTCGACGCCGCCGGCACGGTCGCGGGCGCGCGCCAGCGCATTCAAGAGCTTTGGAACGGCCAGCTTCCGAAGGGGATGCGCATCGCGCTCTTGGCGATGACCGCCTTCGCCGCCCTGGCGGTCCTGATGGCGATGGGTCCCGCGGATCGTTTCGCGGCCGCGTTCGTCCTGGCCGCGCTCGGGAGCGGCATGGCCTTCGTGACCGAAGCCGATGGCCTGCGCGCGCTGGCGGGGGAGGATCTCTCCAAGCGCTACGTCGAGAACATCGCGCGCCTCGAGCTTTCGCGCCATGAGTAAGAACAACGCCCGTTCGTTCGGCGGCAACCGCAAGGGCCCGGGCTACCGCACGCCCAGCTCGTTCCGCGGCCAAGTCTCGATCCGGCGTCCGAAAGGCCTGCCCAAGAATTTCAAATTCAAATGAAGAAGGCGCCGATCATCATTTCACTCGGAGGCTCGCTCATCGTTCCGAAGAGCGGGATCGACGTCCTGTTTCTCAAAAACTTCAGACGATTCATCGCGAAGCGCGTCTCCCGGGGAGAGCGCTTCGTCTTGATTTGCGGTGGCGGCACGACCGCGCGCCACTATCAGAAAGCGGCCAAAGCCGTCGGCCAGCTTTCGCGCGAGGACGTCGATTGGATCGGCATCCATTCGACGCGGCTGAACGCGCATCTGCTGCGCACGATTTTCCAAACGCTCGCGCACGCGACGGTCATCAAGAATCCGATGGCGCCGCCGGATTTCCGCGAACCGGTCCTGATCGCCGCCGGCTGGAAACCGGGCTGGTCGACCGACTACTGCGCGACGCTCCTCGCCTCGAGCCTCGGCGCCACGACGGTCCTCAACCTTTCCGACATCGACTACGTCTACAGCGCCGATCCCCGAAAAGATCCGAAGGCCGTGCCGCTGCCGGAACTCGCTTGGAAAACCTTCCGCAAGATGATCGGCAACCGCTGGGATCCAGGCGCCAACGTCCCGTTCGATCCCGTCGCCGCCAAGCTGGCCGAGCGCCTCGGCCTCACCGTAAAAATGATCAAAGGCCGCGCCTTCGGGGAAATTTCAAAAGCGCTGGACGGGAAGAACTTCAAAGGGACGGTGATCGGTTGACGCGGACGCGCGGGTGAGGTAATCAAGAAGCAGTTCTTCCACACAAGGAGTCCAGATGGTCGTCGACCCGTTCGAACCTCCCGCCACGAAGCGTCGCATGTATTTCGGGCACCCGATCAACCTCTACGGCACGTCGCTGCAGGCCAAGCTGCTCATCACGCTTCAAGACGCCTTCCAGGACTGGGAGATCGTGAACCCCGATCATCCCGATCACCAGAAGGGCTACGCGGAATTTGCCAAAGCGCATCCGAACGGTTCGGGCATGGGCTACTTCTTCGAGAAGATCCTGCCGGACTGCCAAGCCGGCACCTTCCTGGCCTTCGGCGACGGCAAGTTCGGCAAGGGCGTCTACGGCGAAGCCGAGTGGCTGCAACAGCGCGACCGCCCGATCTGGGAGATCACGCCGCGCTTCACGATCACGACGCTGCGCCTGGATCCAGAGCGCTGCCTGACCGTCGAAGCGACGCGCGAGCGCATCCGCTTTCCCGACCGCTCCACCCGACCGTACCTCTGAGTACGGTTTTTTATTTGACGGATCTTCGGGGGTTGCCTAGGCTGGAAACAGCTCTCTCAACAAGGAGTCGGACGATGCAGAAATTCCTCGCGCTTCTCGTGACGGCCTGTCTTTGCGCCTGCGGGTCCGCCTCGACGGCGACCCATCACACCACGAACCCGCCGCGTCCGGACCCGGCCGCGAACCCGGCCGCGCCGACGCCCGCCGAACCGACGGCCGCGGCGCCCAAGAAGCCGGCGGTCGAAGTCGACGGCGAGACGCTGCGCTTCAACGCCCAGGGCCTGACCCTGACCTTTCCCAAGCCGGGCTGGACCGGCAAGATCGTCGGCAATGCCCAGATGTTCGCGCTCGAGTTCTCGCACGCTTCGCCCGACGCCGTGCTGCGCATGCGCTCGCTGACGCAGTCCGGCACGAACGCCAAGAGCCTCGTCGAAGGCGCCCAGGCTCAATCGAAGACCAATCCGGAGCAGCAACCCGGATCGGTCAGCGAGCTCAAGCCCGGACGCTGGTCCTTCAGCTTCGACTTCAAGGCCTCGGACGGTTCCGCGGCGCGCGGGCGCTTCACGGCCGAGCCGCTGCTCGACCGGCCCGACGAATACGTCCTGTCCCTCGTGCTGACCGACGCCGCGTCGCTCGACGCGCTGGCCGCCGAGATCGACGCGACGCTCGACAGCCTCAAGCCTCTCCCCAAGTAGGGAAGGGGTTTTTCTTTTTGACGGACGGACGCGGTCGTGATACGGAAAGGACGTCCAACCAGGAGGTTCCGTCATGCGCATCGCCGCGATCGTTTTCGCTCTTTGCCTGTGCGCCTGCGCTTCGGCGCCGCCGCATCCGCAGGCCGCCACGCCCGCCGCCGACCGGACGGTCCAGGCCGACATCGACGTTTGGCGCGTCCATTTCCAGCTCGGCAACGCCTGGAAAGCTCCGCCGCCGGATCCGCAGAAGAACGCGGCCGTGCTCGCGCGCGCCGACGGCAACATCGGCAACGTCATCCTGATGCTCGATCCCGCTTCCCCTGGCGACCAAGCCGGTGACAAATCGACCCAGTGGGAGATACGGCTGCTCCAGAACGCGAACATGCTCTTCGACGTGACGGGCGTCGAGCCGCCGAGGATCGAAAGCGAAGGCTCCGCCTCCTTCGTGATCAGCGGAGTTCACTCCGCCAATCTGCGCGGAAAGGACGTCAGCCTGCCGATGAACCTGACCTGCCTCGTCCAGATCGTCAGCGGGCACGGTCAGGACGCCTGGTTGATCATCTTCTCGATCACTCCAGGCTCAGATGCCGCGCAAACCCTCAAAGAGATGTATCGGATCACCCGATCCCTGCAGCTCGAGCCCCTCCGCTAGAGGGGTTTTTTCTGTCCATAGATCTTGACAAAACCGTCTTTTCGTGCTAGCATGGCTCCATCGTTTTTCCCCATTTTTTGGAGGTCTTTCCATGCTCGCTTCCGCGCATTCGGACCAGTTCAAGGAGTTCAATGACGTCCATTGGACCGACTTCCTCTCGAGCAACGTCGACGATCGCGAGGATCAGCCCGACGACCGCCTCATGCAGCGCGTGAGCTCCCGGCAGGCCGTCATCCTCGGTCTCGACGGCAAGGCGATCAACGCCCGCTTCGCCTATTCGATCGGCGAGGCCGTGCACGCGGAGAAGTCCCGCAGCCACCGGCTCAAGAAAAGCCGGCGCCGCCGCGCCTACCGCCAGGCCCGCTGACGCTCGTTGTCCGCCCCGCCACGTTTCACGTGCGCGGGGCTTGTTGTTTTCGGGTTCTTGACGGTTTTCCGGGATTCGGGTAGGCTCTCCTCAACAACTTCTCGTTTACCAAAGACCATAGGTTGCGCCCGGCTGGGCGCACGAAACCGGATCTGCCGATCCGATCCTATCGAGGCAAACGCATACGACGGTTCTCCGTCTTCGCGTCTGCGGTCTACACGCAGACGTTGTTATTTAAAAGGTCGAAGAAGGTATTGGATCCCAGCTTTCGCTGGGATGACAAACGCAATCCGCCACATGGCAAAATCCCGCAAACAGAAAGAAGCGACGCTGGCCGACTTGGTCGACGCGCTCGGCAAAGCCAAATCCGTGGTCTTCGCCGACTTCAAGGGCTTGACCGTCAAAGACGCCACCGACTTCCGCAACAAAGCGCGGAAAGAAAACGTCGGCGTGCTGGTCGCCAAGAAGACCCTCATGCGCCTCGCCTTCAAGAACGCCGGCTATGAAGGCGTCGATCCGGCCGCGCTCTCGGGCTCGATCATCATGGTCACCGGCTTCGACGACGAAGTCGCGCCGGCCAAGCTCGCCGCCGAATTCGCCAAGGATCACGAAGCCCTCAAAATCGTCGCCGGCGTCCTCGAGCGCAAGCTCGTCGATGCGGCCGCGATCAAGTCGCTCTCCAAGCTCCCGAGCAAGCAGGAACTCATGGCCAAGCTGGTCGGTTCCCTCAACGCTCCGCTCTCCGGCCTGGTCAACGTGCTCTCCGGCAACCTCCGCGGTTTGGTCAACGTGCTGAACGCCGTCAAAGATCAGAAAGCCGCCGCTTAAGAAAACGCTACACATCAACACTATGTCTGACATGAAAGACGTGGTCGTGCCGGAGAAGTTCGCTTCCCTGGTCTCGTCCATCGAAAAGCTGTCCGTGCTCGATCTCGCTGAATTGGTCAAGGTCCTCGAAGAGAAGTTCGGCGTCTCCGCCGCCGCTCCGATGATGGCCATGGCCGCCGCCCCGGCCGCCGGTGGCGCCGCCGCCGAAGAGCAGACCTCGTTCACCGTCGAGCTGACCGCCTCGGGCGACAACAAGATCGGCGTCATCAAGGCCGTCCGCGCGCTCACCAACCTGGGCCTCAAAGAAGCCAAGGACATGGTCGACGGCGCTCCGAAGGTCGTGAAGGAAGGCGCTTCGAAAGAAGAAGCCGCGACCGCCAAGAAGACCCTCGAAGAAGCCGGCGCGAAGGTCACCATCAAGTAATCTCCGTCCGCAT
>CAYOJH010000003.1:16878-72510 GCA_964404275.1 uncultured Gammaproteobacteria bacterium
TTGACGCAAAAACTGACGGCCGTCAGTTTTTGCGTCACTTGAGCGGCACTTGGTAGATCGCGCCGGCGGAGGTCAGGAGCGAGAGGGCGTGGCCTTTGTCGTCGATGGCGGAGGCGACGAGGTTTTTGAAGGCGGGGGAGGTCAATTGCGCGAGCAGGCGTCCGGTGTTGCGGTCGACTTCGTAGGCGTGGTCGCCGCCTTTGTCGATGAAGACGATGCGGTCGGAATCGGCGGAGGCCCAGAGCGAGGACGCGTTCGTCGGCGCGGGATCGATCGGCGAAGCGGAATAATCCTGCACGGCCGCGCCCTTCAGGTATTTCTGCGTCGAGCCGTCCTTATCGAGGAGATAGACGGCGCCGTCGGTTGCGATGCCGGACGGAGAAGCGGGCGCGGCGCGGAGCACGTCGGATGGCGAGCCGAGATTCTTGGTCGCGACCGAGCGGCGCGTCACGCTGCCGTCTTGCGCGGCGGCATAGAGCCGGCCTTCATAGAAGAGGATCGGGTTGTTTCCGATGCCGGCGGCGTCATACGCCGTCTCTTCGTTCGTGTCCGGATTCCAATAGACCAGCTTGCCTGAGACGCCTTGCAACAGGAAACCTGTGCGCGCGGATGCGGCGGCGAGGATGCCTTCCGGCAGCGAGGCGACGGTCGGATCGGAAGCGGCCGCGCCTTCGCTCGAGAGGACGTGGACGCGGCCGGAGGTGCCGGAGAAGACGTAGAGCTTGTCTCCGAACCAGGCCATGGTCGACGGAGAGAACGAGGCGTCATTCAGCGAGGCGAAGGCGGTCGGGTTGTCGATCAGCGTCACGTGACGCAGCTTTTCGCGGGCCTGATCGATGCCTTGCTTCGCGTCCGCTTTGGTCTTTTTCTGGGCGTCGGTCGCTGTCGGCAGCGCGTCCCAGACCGTGTCCATGCGCGAGAGGAGATCGCGGGAACGGCTTTCGTTGTCGTAGATCATGCCCGCGTCGAAATCGGTTTCGAGCTGCTGCAATTCCGCCAGCTGCGATTCATACGCTTTGGCCGTCTGCGCGTGGACCTCGTGGCGGATGGAGAAGAGCAGGCCGTGCGCGAAGATCGCGCCGAACGCCACGAGCGCGAAGAATTGCATGCGGCTCTGCGAGGGCAGGGCGTTCAGGCGATTGATGACGTTCGACATGCAGCGATCCGGCGCGGCTTTGCAGGCGGCGACAAGACGGTCGCGCTGTTCGCGGTCGGCGATCACGCCGATCAGGCGCGGCAGACGCATCGGCAAGAGCACCAGGCCTTTGATCAGGCGCCAGAGCGCGCGCGCGAGCGTCGAGAGGCCGCGGCCGATGAACAGGAAGGCGGCGCGCAGGCCTCTCGCGGCCATTTCGCCGACGTCCGGAGTGATCAGCGCGGCCGCGGCGCGCGCGGCTTTCGGAGCGGCGGCTTTTTTCGCGGCAAGGGGTTTGATCGGGGCGGTGGCGCCATCGGGCAGCGGCGAGCTGAGCGACAGGATCGAAACCGATTTCTGGGCGTTCCGCAAAGCGGCTTTCACCTCGCGCGAGGCTTTGGCGAAATCGTGCTGGCCGAGCAGGTCTCGGACGTAGGCGTCATCGAGCGACTGGAACAATTCCGAAGTGGCGATGACGAGCCGCGCGCCGTCGGGAAACGTTCCGACTTGGAGCGACGTGAAGAATTTCGGTTCGACGCTTTTTTCCGGCGTCTCTTCGAAGAGCGCGTACGACGCGAGGGCGCCCTCCTGCGGAATGTACAACAGGCCGCGCAGCATGCCGCGCGAAGAAACGAACAGCTTTCCTTGCGAGAGCGCCGCCGCCGCGCCGCGCAATTTGATGCCGGGCAGCGACAAGCCATGCTCGTACAGGAACGCCAGGATCGATTTGTTCGCTTGCTTCAAGGCTGCTTCGAAGCGCGCTTCCGGCTCGCCTTTCTGGAAAAAAACCGCGCGGAGCTCTTCGCTCAGGCGCTCGCAGAGCTTGTCGACGACGCGTTTGGGCGCATCCGCCGCGAGCATCGCGAAGAACAGCTCCAAACCGCCTTCCTGCTGGAGCGGCGAGGTCAGAGTCAGGCAGCGCGCGGCGGCTTGCCCCGTTCCTCCGGGCACGTGGATTTCTCCGATGCTGATAGGCGCCATTTTGACCTGTTTTCCACATCAGTATACAATACCCCCTGTTCGGCGGCCAACTATGCTTGAACAACTGTTTGGTTCAAAGACCAGAACGCAGCTTCTCCGGACATTCCTGCAGAATCCCGAAGCCGCTTTTTTCGTCCGCGAGCTGACGCGCCGCCTCGACGTCCAGATCAACGCCATCCGCCACGAGCTCAAAAACCTCGAAGGCTTGGGCCTGATCGAGACGGTCAACGTCTCCGAGGGCAAAAAGATCCAGAAGAAGCATTACCGCCTCAAGCAAAACTCCCTGCTGATCCCGGAGCTGCGCGCGCTGTTCGTGAAGTCGCGCGTGCTGCTCGAGAAAGACATGGTCAAGCGCCTGCAGGCCGTCGGCCGCATCTCGTACTTCGCGCTGACCGGTCGCTTCGTCGACCGGGCTGAATCGCCGACGGACATCTTCATCGTCGGACGCGTCGATCGGAAAAAGCTTTCGGATCTCGTCCGCAAGTTCGAACTCGAATTCGGGCACGAGATCAATTTCACCGTTCTCGACGAAGAGGAGATGCGCTACCGCATGGACGTCATGGACCGCTTCCTCTTCAGCGTGCTCGACGCGCCCAAACTCGTCTTCGTCGACGAGTTTTTCCATTCCGCCCAGCCGGCCGGCGTATGAGGGCCTTCTTCGGCGCTTCGCGCGGAGGAGGCGTTCTCGTCTCGCTCTCGCGCGAAGGGAAAATTTTGGCAACGAGCGAAGGCGCGCTGACGGACGACCTGCTGGCGCTCCTCGACGCCGCGCTGAAAAAAGCCCGCCTCAAGAAAGGCGCGATCGATGAGATCGCGGTCGACCGCGGACCCGGCGGCTTCTCCGCCGTGCGCCGCCGCGTCGCCGTCGCGACGGCGCTCGGACGCGCCCTGCCGGCCGTCCTGGCCGCCACGGGCGAATGTTCGCCGGAGGAAGCCGCCGCGCTTCCGAAGTCCGCCTTTTCCGCGAAGGCGGCGGTTCATCCGCTCTATGCGGCCGAACCGAAGATCACCATCAGCAAAAAAAAGAAGACATGGACCGCGCGCTGACCTGGGAGCACTACACGCCCGAACAGAAAAAACGCCATCGCCGTCTCGAATTCGTGCCGGCCACGCTCGTCTGGATCACGCTGATCGGCGCGGTGACGTTGTCGTTCGCGGATCCGATTTTGGCGGTCTATTTCATCATCGCCTTCGACTTGTATTGGTTCTTCCGCGTGCTCTACTTCGTGATCTTCCTGACGATTTCCTGGCGGCGCCATCGCGGCGCGCTCGACGTCGATTGGGAAACGCGCTTGGCGGCGACGCCGGGTCATGAACGGCTTCGCCATCTCGTCTTCCTGCCCACCTACAAGGAAGAGCTTGAAATCCTGAGAAACACGTTCCGCAGCCTGATCGCCGCCAAGGTCGATCCGAAAACGATGATCGTGGTCCTGGCGGGCGAAGAGCGCGCCGGGCGCGAGGCTTTCCTGGCGCGCGCGGAAGCGATCCGCGCCGAATTCGGCGAGCGCTTCCTGCGCTTCCTCGTGACCGTGCATCCTTCCGACGTCGTCGGCGAGATCGCCGGCAAGGGCTCGAACCTGCACTACGCCGGACCGATTGCGCAGAAGACGATCGACGAATTGGGCATCCCGCATGAAGACGTCATCGTCTCGACCTTCGATGTCGACACGATCGCGCATCCGCAGTACTTCGCGCATCTCGCCAAGACCTATCTCGACACGCCCGATCGGACCCGCGCCTCGTATCAGCCCGTCGTGCTCTATTCGAACAACATCTGGGACGCGCCGGCGGTCGTGCGCATCGCCGCCTTCGGCACGACCTTCTGGCTCTTGTCGGAACTCGTGCGTCCCGACCGCCTGTTCACGTTCTCGTCGCACAGCATGCCGCTCAAGGCGCTGGTCGACGTCGGCTTCTGGCAGCGCGACGTCGTCTCTGAGGATTCGCGCATTTTCCTGCAATGCTTTCTGAAGTACGACGGCGACTACCGCGTCGTGCCGCTCTACGTGCCGGTCTCGATGGACGCCGTCATGGCGCCGAAATGGATCGGCAGCCTCGTCAACCTCTACAAGCAGCAGCGCCGCTGGGCCTGGGGCGTCGAGCATTTTCCGTACTTGATGATCAACTTCAAAGCCAATCCCGCGATCCCGCGGAAGAAGCGCCTGGCGACGCTCTGGAACTTGTCGGAAGGCATGTACACCTGGGCGACGGCGCCGCTCTTGATCTTCCTGCTCGGCTGGCTGCCGCTCAACATCGCGAAATTCACCGGCCGCTCCGAAATCGTTTTCCAGAACGCGCCGACGACGCTCCAATGGATCATGACGTTCGCCATGCTCGGCGTCTTCGCCTCGGCGATTTTGTCCTTGCCGCTTCTGCCCAGCCGTCCGCGCCACAAGAATTTCTACGTCAACTTCGTGATGCTGCTCCAGTGGCTGCTCTTGCCGGTCACCTTCATCCTGTTCGGCGCGATTCCGGCCATCGACGCGCAGACGCGCCTGTTCCTGGGCCGGCGCCTCGGCTTCTGGGTGACGCCGAAGACGCTGGTCGAAAAGCAAGACGCCTAGCTATGGCCAGGATTTCCGTCCACATCGTCGCCTGGAATCACGCGCGCGTCCTGTCCGACGCGCTCGAATCGCTGCGCGCCCAGACCTTCAAGGATTTCACGCTGACGGTCGTCGACAACGCTTCGACGGACGGCTCGGTCGACGTCGTGCGCGGCGTCTTTCCCGACGCGACCGTGCTGCGCAATTTCAAGAACCTCGGTTTCAGCCGCGCGCACAACCAAGCGGTCGAGTTGGCGCGGAATCGCTGGGCCAGCGACGACAAGAAAGGGCTGAGCGCGATCGATCGCTACGTGCTGGTGATGAATCCGGATCTGATCCTGACGACGCACTTCCTCGAATACCTGGTGAACGGCGTCGACGGGCGCGCCGAGATCGGCAGCGCGTGCGGCAAGCTGCTCAAGGTCTATCCGCGCGAAGACGAAGAAAGCGAGCCGAAATTTTCCAACCTGCTCGATTCGGCCGGGCTCAGCATGCGCAAGGATCGCCGCGCCGCCGATCGCGGGGCGGGGGAAACGGATGGGCCGGCCTACGCCGAACCGGCCGAAATTTTCGGCGCGTCCGGCGCGCTGGCGCTGTATCGCGCCGAAGCGATCGAAGCGCTGCGTGAAGCGGACGGCGAATTTTTCGACGAAGATTTCTTCGCTTACAAAGAAGACGTCGACGCGGCCTGGCGGCTGCGCTTGCTCGGCTGGAAAGCGGCCTATGTGCCGTCGGCCGTGGCCTACCACTACCGCGGCACCGGCGGCTCCGAAAAAGCCGGCCTGTTCGCGCTCTTCCGCCGTCGCCTGGGCCGCTCGCGCCTGGTCAATCATCTTTCGACGCGCAACCATCTCCTCTTGCTCGCCAAGGACGACGACGCCGTCAATCAGCTGATCCACTTTCCCTGGATCCTCGTCCAGGAAATCGGAAAATTTTTGGCGACGCTGCTGCTCGCGCCTCGCGCACTCGCGGCCTACGTCGAAGCGTTGAGGCTGCTGCCGAAGATGTGGAAGAAGCGCGCGCTGCTGCGGAAGAAGCGCAAGACGTCTCCCAAGGACATTCGGATCTGGTTCACATGAGTATGGATGTCTCGATCATCATCGTGAATTACAAAACGCGCGGCATGGTCAAGCAGGGACTCAAGAGCCTGCGCCGCGCCGGAGTGCGTTTGAATTACGAAGTCTTCGTCGTCGACAACGCCTCGAACGACGGCTTACCGGAACTCGTGCGCGCGGAATTTCCCGAAGTCCGACTGATCGCGCTTCAAAAGAACGTCGGGTTCGCCGCCGGCAACAATGCAGCGATCAAGAAGGCGAAAGGAAAATACGTCTTCGTACTCAACCCCGACGCGCTGGTGAATCCCGGCGCGATCGAAGCGATGTTTTCGTACATGGAAGCGCACCCCGAGATCGGCGTGCTCGGTCCCAAGCTCGCGCATCCCGACGGCAGCCGCCAGGAATCGGCGCACCGCTTCCCGACGCCCTGGATCCCGGTCTACCGCCGCACGCCACTCGGCACGCTGCCTTCCGCCAAAGAGGAAATGGATCGCTATGCCATGCGCGACGTCGCCTTCGCCGCGCCGACGGACGTCGATTGGATCGAAGGCGCCGCCATGTTCGTGCGGCGCGCCGCGATCGACGAGGTCGGTCTGTTCGACGAGCGCTTCTTCGTGTATTTCGAAGATGCCGACTGGTGCCGCCGCTTCTGGCTGAAAGGCTGGAGAGTCGTCTATCATCCGGGCATCGAGATCATCCACTACCACCGCCGCGAATCGGCCGACACGCTCTGGTTCCTGGCCCCCTTCACCAACACCGTCGCGCGCATCCACATCATGAGCGCGATCAAATACTTCGCGAAGTGGAAAGGCCAAGCGCCGCCGGAAAAGAAAAAAGCCGCTCCCTGATCGGGGGCGGTTTGCGTTCAGCGGTTCCAGTCTTCGTAGGCATAGCGGCCGTCGGCGGATTGGCGCGTGAGGAATCGCTCGACGGGTGCGCAGGGCACGACCGTTTCCCCGCGTTCGTGGCGCGTGGTCAAGACCGCGTAGCACACGCCGGAAACGCCCGGTTGGATGTCATGGAAGTACCAGATGTGCTCGGTCATCCAGTCGAGCTTGCGATCCAGGTCGGCCGCGACGCTTTCGCACGGAGCGAGCGCAGCGTGCAGGCCATCGCGGCTGAACGCGACTTCATAGCAGAAGCCGGTGCGCGGTTCCCGGATGAAGTACGTGTCGTCCGTCACGTCATCCATGAAGTCCTGTTGGGTTGCGGTGAGCGATCTGTACAACATGTGGGCGACGCCGAACCCGCAAAGCGCGCAGGTCGCGATGATCAGGCCGGTGACGATCGTGCGGAGGCGCGGGCGGGCGGGCGTGACGGCCAGGGCGGGATCGAGAGCGAGACGGGAATCGGTGGGCAGCACGGCGGGTCCTTTCTGTGAGGGAACTTGGCCAAGTGAAGCATGCCGCGCCCGCTTCGTCAAGGTGGTATACTGGCCTCGTGGAACCGCACGCGCATAATCTTTTAGGGGAGCATACGCCTCCGCGCAAAAAGAACGGGAAGCATGTCCTCTACGGCCTGCTCGGATTTTTGGGCGTCGTGATCATGATCGCCGCGGCGATCGCCGTGCCGGCCTTGGCGGCGGCGCGCGAAGTCTACGCGCAGGCGCTGGCCGGGCGCGACGCGATGTTCAGCGCCAAGACGGCGGCCGAACAGCTCGACTTCGCGACCGCCTCTGCGCGCCTCGACGAAGCCGCGCAGCGTTTTCAGGCCGCCGAGAACGCAGATGCGAAACTGAAGACCGTCGAAGCACTGCCGTTTTTCCGGAAAGATCTCCAAGGCGTCTCGGATCTTCTTGAAGGCGGACGCGAAGCCTCGCTGGCGCTCAAGCAGGCGATCGACGTCGGCGCCGATCTGGTCGGCGTCTTGAAGAGCGGAAACGCCGCGGTCGGAAGCGTGCCGGATCTTTCGACCGACGCGCGATCGGTCTCGTCGCTTTCGCGCGAAGAGAAGCGCGTGCTCCTCCAGAATCTTTCGGAAGCGCCGGATCGGCTGGCCATCGCGCGCACCTCGCTTGAAAAAGCGATCGCGGCTTGGGATCGCGTGCCGAAAACGCCGCTGACCGAAGGCGTGCTGGCCTCGATCGCGCCGTACAAGGCGCAGCTCCAAACGCTGCACGATCTGATGAACAAGGATCTGTCGCCGCTCGCGATGCTGCCGTCGATCCTCGGCTACCCGGCGCCGAAGACGTATCTCTTTTTGATGCTCAACAACACGGAGCTCAGGCCCGGCGGCGGCTTCATCGGCACCTACGGCATTTTGAAAATCCAGGACGGCGAGATCGCCTCGTTCTTCACGGATGATATTTACGCGATCGACGGCCCGTCCGAGTCGTACATGCACGAAACGCCGCCCGCGCCGCTCGCGAAATATCTGCGCGTGCCGAGTTGGTACATGCGCGACGCGAACTGGTCGCCGGATTTCGCCGTCTCCGCGCTGAACGTCGAGAAGTTCTATCACCTTGAAGGCGGCAAGGAGCAGATCGACGGCGTGATCGGCATGACGCCGACCGTCATCTCGAAGCTCTTGGCCATGACGGGACCGATCACGATCGACGGCTCGACCTTCACGGCGGACAATGTGGTCGACGAGCTTGAGTATCGCGTTGAAGTCGCGTTCTGGAACAACGGCACGCCGGAAGCGCAGCGCAAGGACGTGGTCGGCAAGCTTGGACAGGAGCTGATCGGGCGGATGTTCAGCACGAAGCTCTCGAATCTTTCGCAGCTGGCCGACATCGCGCAGCAGTCGCTCGCCGAGAAGCAACTCATGGCCTCCTTTCATGACTCTTCGCTGGAAGCCTTCGCCGACGGCAGCGGCTGGTCCGGACGTTTCCGCACCGGGCCGGACGATCAGCTGGCCGTCATCGACGCGAACCTGGCCTCGCTCAAGACCGACGCGGTCATGGACAAGAAAATTTCCTATACGCTGAAACCGGATGGCGATTCTTGGATCGCGCACGCCGCGATCACCTACAAGAACAACGGCCACTTCAATTGGAAGACGACGCGCTATCGCACCTACACGCGTTTTTACGTGCCGCTCGGCTCGACCTTCATCAAGGGCGACGGGATGATGGTCGATGATAAGCTCAACGATCCGAAGCGGCGGCCGGGCACGATCGACGTGGATACGGATCTCGGACACGCCGTTTTCGGCGGCTTCATTTCCGTCGAACCGGGGGAGACGCGCACGCTTTCGGTCGAGTATCGCGTCTCGGACGCGGTCGCGCGGCTCATCCGAAGCAACGCCTACCAGCTTGACGTCCAGAAGCAGCTCGGCACCCTTGCCAACGGTTTGACGCTCGATCTCGATTTTGGTAAGAACGTAGCGCGCGCGACGCCCTCGGAACCGCAAAGCCAATGGGGCGATTCGCACTACCGCTTGTCCACGGATCTCCGCACCGATCGCCAGTTCTCGGTCGGCCTCCAGTAATTTCCCGCGAATGTTCATCAAGAAGATCGGCATCGACCTCGGCACCACGACGGTCCTGGTCTACGCACCCAAGCGCGGCATCATCATGAACGAGCCGTCGGTCGTGGCCATCTCCACGATCGACAGGAAAATTTTGGCCGTCGGCAAAGAAGCGAAGGAAATGCTTGGCCGCACGCCCGACACGATCGTGGCCGTGCGCCCGCTCAAGGAAGGCGTGATCGCCGACTACAAGACGACCGAAGCCATGCTTCGGTATTTCATCAACAAAGCCGTCGGCGGCGTGCGTGTTTTCCGTCCCGAAGTCATGGTCGCCGTCCCGGGCGGCATCACCTCCGTCGAGCGCCGCGCCGTCATCGACGCGACCATCGCCGCCGGCGCCCGCGCGGCCTACATCATCAAGGAACCCGTGGTGGCCGCGATCGGCGCGGACATCCCGATCGGCTCGCCTTCGGGCCACATGATCATCGACATCGGCGGCGGCACCGCCGAGATGGCCGTCATTTCTTTGGGCGGCATCGTCGCGTCGGATTCGGTGCGCATCGGCGGCAATAAATTGGACGGCGCCATTACCGAGCACGTCCGCCGCAAGTACGGCATGACGATCGGCGAGCGCACGGCCGAAGACATCAAGATCCAGATCGGCTCCGCGCTCTATTTGGACGAAAAACTTTCGATGGAAGTCAAGGGCCGCGACATGATCACCGGCCTGCCGCGCACGATCACCGTCACTTCCGACGACGTGACCGACGCGATCCAGAACGAACTCGAAGAACTGATCGCCGCCACCAAAGAAGTCCTGCGCCGCACGCCGCCGGAACTCTCCGCCGACGTCATGGAAAAGGGGATGATCCTCTCGGGCGGCTCCTCGCAGCTCCGCAACTTGGATCGCCTCTTGGCAAAAGCCACGGGCGTTCCGGCCTACGTCGCCGACGAACCGCAGCTCTGCGTCGTCAAAGGCACCGGCATCGCGCTCGAAAACTTGGAAAGCTACAAGCGCTCGATCCTGGCGATGCGCTAAGTGGCGTGCCACGTCGTTCGCGAACGACGTGGCGGGTTCTTGTTTTTTCATACCGCCAGGTTTAAGGTGCGCCCAACGTTCTTTGGAGGTTCCCATGTCGGAAAAAGCGCGCGCGGTGGCGATGATTGTCACGAATGGAGACGGTCGGTACTTGCTGCAGATGCGCGACAGCCAGGGAACCAGTCCGCTGCTCTGGTGCCTGTTCGCCGGCTCCATGGAAGCGGGAGAGTCGTATTTCGACGCGGCCGTGCGCGAGTTCCATGAAGAGACGGGACTGCGCTTCGGTCCGGTGCGATTCGCGCTGGTCGGGACGATCGAAAACGCGACGCACGTGATTCACGTGCTGCGCCTCGACGCCGCGGTCGGCTGGCCATTCGCTCTTTATGAAGGCGCCGGCTGCGGCTTCTTCACGCGCGACGAGGTCGAGGGCTTGCGACTGCGCGGCTGCCTCACCCGATGGATGTGGACGGTTCTGGAACGCGGTTGGATCTGACGCGGCCGAGCCTTGGCTCGGCTTTTCTTTTTGTCGCCCCGGTCGTGTTACACTTGGACATATGCAATTCCGCTGGAGCTGGAACCGCTGGCCGCTCGCGCTGATCGTCTTTTTCCTGGCCGCGCCGGCCGCGCTGGCGCACGAAAAATGGTACGTCGATGAACACGCCATCCCGCCCGGACCGCCGATCTTCTTGCGCGTCTCTCTCGAGTTCGCGCTGATCGCCGTGGTCGTCGCCTTCGCGCTGTTCGTCGGCGCGGTCTGGCTCGACCGCCGCCTGGACAAGGGCAAGCTCATGCGCTGGTTCGACGAGCGCATGGCGCGCTCGCGCATCAATCCGCACGCGGTCCTGGGCGCGCTGCTCGGCGCCTCGCTGATGGGCGCGGGGCTCCAGCACACGCTGTTCGCTCCGAACCTCGAGCTGCCGGCGACCTTCGTGGGCGCGGCGGTCGCCGTCTGCGAGATCGGCCTCGGCACGCTGTTCCTGTTCATGGAGCCGTTCTATCCCGAGCTCGGCATCGCGCTGCTCGCGCTGTTCATGGTCGGCTTCCGGTTTTTCGAGGCGCATGATCTGCTCGAGGAACTGATGCTTCCCGGCATCGCGCTGTTCTTCATCGCCAATGAAACGGTCCGCGCGCCGTGGCGGAAATGGAACACGCCGGAGCGCCGCCGCCAAGGCTATCACGCCTTCCGCATCCTGACGGGCCTGAACTTCCTGATCCTGTCGACGGTCAAATGGCTGCGGCCCGAGCTCGCCCTGACGATCGTGCAGCAGTATCACATCAACTTCCTATGGTGGCTGCACGTCAGCGACCTGCAATTCATCTTCTTCGCCGCGATCGTCGAGACGGCCGTCGCGTTCTGCTTGCTGCTGCGCGTGGCCTTCCGTCCGGCGATTTTCGTCTCGTTCGTCTTCTTCACGCTTTCAATCTATTTCCTCGGTTTCCGGGAATTGCTCGGCCACCTGCCGATCAAAGCGACGCTGTTCTTGTTCTTCGTCTACGGCCACTGGCACAAAGGCGAGACGAAGCCGTAAGATAGTCGGCCTATGGCATTGATCGGCATCGACGCCTCGCGCGCCAACGCCCACGAGCGCACGGGCACCGAATGGTATTCCTACGAGTTGATCCAGGCCCTGAAGAAGATCCAGGTGCCCGGCTTGGAATTCCTCCTGTATTCGAAGAAATTCCTGCGCGACGGTTTGGAAAATTTTCCGCCGGGCTGGGACGGAAAAATCCTGTATTGGCGCACGCAGCGGTTTTGGAACCAGTTTCGCCTCTCGTGGGAGCTCTGGCGGCATCCGGTCGATCTCTTCTTCCAGCCGACGCACACGCTGCCGCTCTTCAGGCCGAAGCGCGTCGTGGTCACGCTGCACGACATCGGCTTCGAGAAATTCCCGCAGCTCTACCGCGCCGCCGAGCTGCGCTATCACCGCTACTCCGCGCAGCTGGCCGTCCGCCGCGCCAATCGCTTGATCACCGTCTCGGAATTTTCTCGCCGTGAGATCCTTGAGCGCTACACGCTGCCGCCCGATCGCGTCGTCGCGATCCCCCTGGCCGTCGATCCGAAACGCTATCATCCCGACGTCTCCGAAGCGGACAAAGAAGCCGTGCTCGCGAAGTACCGCCTCTCGCGCCCATTCTTCATCTACGCGGGCCGTCTCGAGGAAAAAAAGAATCTCGCGAATCTCGTGCATGCCTTTTCGATCTTCAAGAGCGCGCGCGGCATCGGCGATCCGGTCAAGCTCTTGCTGGTCGGCACGCCCGGCTTCGGCTTCGCGCGCATCGCGCAGGAAATCGCCGCGCGCAAGCTGGAGCATGACGTTATTCTGCCGGGCTACGTGCCGGAAGCGGAAATGCCCGCCTTGATCGCGGCCGCCAAGCTGCTGCTGCTGCCTTCGTGGTACGAGGGCTTCGGCTTGCCGATTCTTCAAGCGCAGGCTTGCGGCACGCCGGTCATCGCCGCCCACGCCGCCTCGATGCCGGAAGTCGGCGGCGAGGCCGCGCGCTACGCCAAGCCGGACGAACCGGAAGATTTCGCGCGCGCCATGAAGATCTTGATGGACGAATCGTCCGCGTGGGAACGCTGCCGCGCGCTCGGCCTCGAGAATGTCAAGCGTTTTTCCTGGGACGAAACCGCGCGCCGCACGATGAACGTCCTGCTTGAAGTGCTCGGCATCCAACATCAGGTATGACCGACCCTTTCGCGACCATCATCGGACACGAGCGCCTCGTCCGCCGCCTGCGGACGATGCTTGAACGCGGCGCGTTTCCGCAC
The DNA here is from genome assembly GCA_964404275.1 of uncultured Gammaproteobacteria bacterium. Classification (GTDB taxonomy): domain Bacteria; phylum Patescibacteriota; class Patescibacteriia; order SG8-24; family DYFX01; genus DYFX01. Next base: position 29,810 of record CAYOJH010000003.1, read on the forward strand.
GCGGCCGTCTTTCATGGTCCGCGCCACGCCGGGAAGACGACGCTGGCCCTCGCCGCCGCTTCCGCGCTGCTCGACCTGGCACCGGACGGTGCAGGTCTCGGCGCGGAGCGGCCGCAAGCGCATCCCGATTTCCGCCTGATCGAGCGCCCGCGCGACGAGAAAACCGGCAAGCTGAAGAAGCAGATCCCGATCCAGGCGATCCGCGAAATGCAGGAGCATCTGCGCCTGAGCGCGTTCTTGGGCGGCGCCAAAGTCGCGGTGATCGACGGCGCCGACGCGCTGAGCGAAGAGGCTGCCAATGCGCTTCTCAAGACGCTCGAAGAGCCGGCGGCGCGTTCCTACGTGCTCCTCTGCGCCGAAGACCTGAACCGCCTGCCGAAAACGGTGCTGAGCCGATCGGCGCTGTTCGAGCTGCGCCATCTGCCGGACGCGGCGCTCTCCGAAGCGCTGGCCGCGCGCGGACTCGACGCCTACGAAGCGGCCCGCCTGGCCGCTCGGGCCGACGGGCGACCGGGGCTCGCGCTCGGCTTTCTGGAACGCGGCGATATGCTAAACTGGTACGAGACGGAGGAACGCCGCTGGCAGGCGCTTCGAGGCGCGCCGCCGCACCGCCGCCTGGCGGAATGCGCCGCGCTCGCGCCGGCCCGATCCGATCGCGAGGAAACGGTCGAGCGCCTGCGCGACGTGATCGATCTCTGGCAAGGCGCGCTCCGGCGCGAACTGAAAGCGGGGGAGCCGACCGCCGGCGGAAATCTCCGGCGTCTCCAAACGCTGCGCGCCTCGCTCGACGCCAACGTGCAACCGCGCTTGCTTCTCGAAAAATTCGCTCTTACTTTGCAATGACGGTATGAGAACGTTTCCAAAAACGCTGGCCATCGCTTCGGTCCTGTTGTTGCTCGGCGCGGGCTGCATCCAAATCACCGGCACCGGCGGCGCGTCCGGCTCCGACGGCGGCGTCTTCCGTTCGACGGATCGCGGCGCGACCTGGCAGCAGAAGTCCAGCATCGCCTCGGTCGGACAGGCCCGCAGTTTTTCCGGCTCGAACGTGACCGCGCTGGCCCAGGATCCGTCCGACCATAAAGCGATCTACGCCGGCACCGAAAGCGGGCTCTTCTATTCGTATGACGGCGCGGAATCGTGGCAAGGCGCGGCCGCGCTCGGCGCGGTCAACGTCTTGTCGATCGCGGTCAGCCCGGCCGACAAATGCACGGTCTACGTCGCGTACGCCAACCGGGTGATGCGCACGACCGACTGCTCTCGGACCTGGTCGAACGTCTATTACGATTCGCGCGCCGACACGCTCATGCGCAGCGTGGCGATCGATCATTTCAACCCCTCGACGATCTACGCCGCCACCAGCCAAGGCGACCTCTTGAAGAGCGGGGACGCCGGCGCCTCCTGGACGCCCGTCCATCGCTTCGAGAACGAAGTGCTGCAAGTGCTGATGGCCGCCGCCGATTCGCGCATGCTTTACGTCGCTACGCGCAACAAGGGCGTCTGGAAATCGAGCGACGGCGGCGCGACCTGGACCGATCTCAGTCCCGGCATGGGCGACTTCGCCGGCGCGCTCGACCATCTCGTCTTGGCCGAAGACGTCGCGCGCGGCAACAGCCTCCTGGCCGCTTCGAATTACGGCCTGCTGCGCTCGACCGACGGCGGCGCGACCTGGAAAGCGATCCCGCTCTTGACGCCGCCCGGCTCAACCGTTATCTATTCCCTAGCGGTCAGCCCCAAAGATTCGAACTTCATCGTTTACGGTACGATCAACACGCTCTATCGCTCGGTTGACGGCGGCGGCAAGTGGACGACCTCCAAGCTGCCGACGACCCGCGCCGCGACGTCGCTCCTGATCGATCCCGCCAACGATTCGACGATCGACATGGGCACGACCGCCTTCAAACAAAACACCGGTTTCTGAACCTGACCGTATGAAAACCCTGATCGACGAGTTCCGTCCCGAGTTCGAGCACGTCATCGAATTCTTCAAATCCGATCTGAGCAGCCTTCGGACCGGCCGCGCCAACGCCGCCTTGGTCGAAGATCTTCCCGTCGAAGCCTACGGCAGCATGATGAACATCAAAGGTGTCGCCTCGGTGCTCGTGCCCGACGCCAAGACGATCATGATCGAGCCTTGGGACAAGGCGCTGACCAAGGAAATCGAGAAGGCGATCCGCCAGGCGCCGATCGGCGTGAACCCCGTCGTCGACGGCAGCCGCGTCCGCGTGACGCTGCCGCCTCTCACCGAAGACGGCCGTCGCGAACTCACGAAAATCGTCGGTAAGAAGGCGGAAGAAGCCCATATCGGCCTGCGGTCCGTGCGCGAAACGATCAAGGACGAGCTCAACCGCCTGGAGAAGGCCAAAGACATCTCCGAAGACGACCGTTTCCGGCTTCAGGAAGCGCTCGAGGCGCAGGTCAAGCTCTGGAACGACAAAGTCCGCGACATGGCGGCCGAAAAAGAGCAGGAAATCATGACGATCTAGAACAAAAAGCGCCTCTAACGGAGGCGCTTTTTGTGTTAAACTGAAAGCACGTTATGTCAAAGCATCCACAGCTCAGCCGGCGCCAGCTGGCGCGGTTGTATTGGAAAGCGCGGTGGGAAGAAATCTTGCGCGAGCACGTGATTGCTCCCGTCGCGCTGGTTTTGGTGCTCGCCATCGTCTTTCAAGGCTTTTTCCACCATGTTTCGACCGGCATGGCGGCGACGCAGAACGCCTACCGCTGGCGGAATGATAATGGAACGGAAGCCTCCGCGACCTACGCGGCGGCGGAAAATGCCTCGCTGAGCGTGGCGACGGATACGCTCAAGCGCCTGCGCTTCGGGCTGGCCGGACCGGTCGGAGCCAGCGTGATCGCCAGCACCGCCAGCGTCGGCGTCGGCAGCGGTCCCGAACAGGTCGCCATCGCCCCGGGCGGCGCGCGCGCCTACGTCACCAACGATGATGGCACCGTCTCCGTCATCCAGACCTCGAACAACACCGTGGTCGATACGGTCACCGTCGGCAGCTATCCGGTCGGCGTGGACGTCACCCCGAACGGCGCCGACGTCTACGTCGCCAACTCCAGCGACAACACCGTCTCCGTCATCCGGACGTCGGACGATTCCGTCATTGGCACGGTCAGCGTCGGCAGCTATCCCCTGGGCGTGGCCGTCGCTCCGGATGGCGCGCACGTGTACGTCACGAACGACGGCGGCACGACCGTCTCCGTCATTCAGACGTCGGACAACACCGTCAGCGGCGCGATCACCGTCGGCAGCGGACCCGAACGCGTCGCCTTCGCCCCCGATGGCGCGCACGCCTACGTCACCAACGACGACAACACGGTCTCCGTCATCCGCACGTCGGACAATCATGTCGACACGGTCAACGTCGGAAGCGCTCCGCTCGGCGTGGCCGTCACGCCCGACGGCACGCACGTCTACGTGACGAACTCCGGCGGCAATACCGTTTCCGTCATCCAAACGTCGAACAACACGGTCAGCGCGACGATCAACGTCGGCAGGTATCCCGATGCCGTAGCCGTGAGCCCCGACGGTTCTTTGGCCTACGTCACCAGCGGAAACTCGAACAACGTCACCGAGATTCGAACGTCGGATAACGCCGTCGTCTATACGGCCACCCTCGGGTCTTACCTGACAGGCATCGCCGTCACCCCCGATGGGGCGCACCCCTACGTCGTCAGCGACGGCGACAGTACCGTCCACGTCCTGTCGTTCACGGACGGGACCGACGACACGCCGACGTACGCCATCCATGCCACGATCCATGACGCGGGCTTCAGCGGCACCGAAGGCATGGCCATCAGCCCCGACGGCACGCGCGCCTACGTCACCAACTATTACGACGACACCGTCTCCGTCATCCGGACATCGGACGACGCCGTCATCGCGACGGTCACCGTCGGCTTCAGTCCGATCGGCATCGCCGTCACCCCCGATGGCGCCCATGTCTACGTTTCCAACCTGGGCAGCAACACCGTCTCCGTCATCCGGACATCGGATAATTTCGTCACCGCCACGATCGGCGTCGGACATGACCCTGAAGGCTTGGCCATCGCCCCCAACGGCGCCCGCGCCTACGTCGTCAACGAGAATGATGCCACCGTCTCCGTGATCACGATCCCGGGCAACAGCGTCATCGACACGGTCAGCGTCGGGGACGCCTGGTTCGACGACACCCAGACCCTCGCCGTCACGCCCGACAGCTCGGAAGTCTACGTCGCCAACGGCTCCGACAACACCGTCTCCGTCATCCGGACGTCGGACGATTCCGTCACGCACACGATCAGCGTGAGCGACAGGCCTTTCAGCGTCGCCATCTCGCCAGATGGCGCCCGCGCGTACGTCACCAGCCACTTCTCGAATTACGTCTCCGTCATCAGCACGTCGGGGCACAACGTCATCGACACGATCACCGTCGGCACGGGCTCCAATCCCTTCCCCACGGGCCTGGCCGTCACCCCTGACAGCGGCCACGTCTACGTCAACAACGAGAGCAACAATACCGTTTCCGTCATTCGCACGTCGGATGACACGATGACGGACACGATCGGCGTCGGCCAGAATCCTGAGGGGATCGCCATCAACGCCGACGGCACCCACGCGTACGTCGCCAATCGCGCCGGCACCTATACCGTCTCCGACATCTCGGTCACCGGCACCACGCAGCATGCGCGTCTCGAATACGGCGTGAAGACCACGACGTGCGACGTCATCGCCAGCTGGACGCAAGTCGGCGCTCCGGCCGGCGGCGAGGACTGGATTATGGCGGATTCGACGAACCTGACCGACGGCGCGGCCACGACCGACAGCGCGGGTTTGAGCAACGGCGCGGCGACTTTCAAGGCCGGCGTCGTGAAGGATACGTCTTCGGAAACGGTCGGCCTCGCGTTCGATTCCACGCACTTCACCGAGCTCGAATACAGCGTCAAAGCCAATACGTCCGATGTCGACGGCACGGCCTATTGTTTCCGCCTGACCGACGCGGGCGTTCCCACCAGCTATACCTACACCAACTACGCGGAGGCGACGATCGCCGCCGGCGGTGGCGGAGGAGGCGGCGGTGGCGGAGGCGGGGGCAATCCCACCCCGGCCATCACGCTCGCGACGCCGAACGGCGGCGAGCAGCTTGCGGCGAATGCGACGACGAATATTTTCTGGACGTCGCAAGGCACGCAAGTCCAGGCGATCCGTTTGTCGTATTCCATTGATGGCGGTTCGACTTGGAACGTCATCACTTCGTCCGGCAACCCTTCGACCGGCGTCTACGCCTGGCAGGTTCCCGATCTTTCGGCGCCGTCCGTGCTGATGAAAGCTGAAGCCATGAACGGCGAGACCGTGCTGGCGTCCGACGTCAGCGATCAGGCCTTCGCGATCACCGGAGGCTCGAACGGCACGAATGGACAGCCTGTCTTGTCGACCGGGACTCCCTCGGGAGAGACGAGCAGCTCCGCGACGTCCACGGCGTCGGCAATGACGACGCCGTCCGGTCCGGCGATGCTGGACGTCACGGTGCATCTCGGCGTGAACGTGTCCACTTTGGAATTTCCGGATCAACAACCAACGCCGCGGCCAGGCGACGATGTGCTGTATCGCGTCGATGTCGTGAATGACGGAGGCGCGGACGCCGATCACGTGCGCGTGGCGGACACGCTCCCGCCCGGCACCGCCTACGTTCCCTCCTCGCTGTCCATCGACGGCGTGATCCTTTCGGACGCGGACGATGCCGACGACGCTTCGTTCGATCTTCCGACGCGCCAGGCGCGTTTCGCGCTCAGGATGATGCGCCCCGGCAGCCATCGGTATCTCGGATTCCGCGTCCACGTCTTGGCGGGCGCGAAGACCTTGAAAAATCAGATCACGCTGACGGCGGACGGCCTGACGACTTCGACGACGGAACAATCCGCGGATGTCGCGCCCGCGTCCTCCACGCCGACGCCGACCGCGCCCGCACCGCGTTCGACGACGCAGGCTCCGGTTTCGACGGTTCCGACCCAAGCCCCGAACACGCCGACGGAAAACACCACCAATGCGCCCGCACCTGCACCTGCGCCCGCTCCAGCTCCCGAAGCTGCGCCGCTTCCGCCTCCTGAAACCTCCGGCGGCGGGCCTTCCGGCGAAGCGCCTTCCAGTGAAACGAACGCGGGAGCGCCCGCAAGCGCGAACCCGGCTGAAACGGCGAGCGCTCCTGAAAACGCCTCGACGCTGACGCCCGGGCAGTGGATCGCCCGTCCGGCGGATCGCGTCGCGGAAACGCCGATCCTCGACGTCATCTCGGCCTCCTCGAAGAACGTCCCCATCCTCGGCTCCATCGCCGAGGCACTTCGCCACGGCTTGAAAGTCATCCGCGTGAGCCCGGCGGCGCAAAAGACGAACTTCGTCGTGACGCCGGCCGCTTTCGGCGTCGCCGCCGTCAACACGACGACGGCCGCGGGTTTCGCCGGCTTCGCGCAGTACGCGATGTTCCTGATCACGCAACCGATCGCGCTGCTCGATCGGCGCAAGCGCAAAGCCTACGGCACGATCTACAATCTCGGCACCAAGCTGCCAGTCGATCTCGCCACGATCCGTTTGCTCGACGCGGCGGGGGAAAAGGCCGTGGCCACGCGCGTGACGGACCGCTTCGGCCGCTATCTATTCCTGACGCCCCCGGGCAGCTACACGGTCGAAATCAAGAAAGCCGGTTTCGCCTTCCCGCCCTACCGCGCCCTGACCGGCGTCGCCGACGGGCCCTACGCCGACCTGTTCGTGGGCGGCGCGATCACGACAACGGAAGGTTTCGTCGCCAAGAACATCCCGCTCGAACCGACGGGGGATTTGCGGCCGAACGCGCAGATCTTGTCCGCGGCGAACCGCCTCAGTTTCCAGTGGGCCGTCGCTTCGATCGGACCCGGACTCGCGCTCGCGAGCTACGCCGTGACCCCGCGCTGGATGCAGCTCATCGCCCTCATGCTCCAAGTCGCGATGACCCTCGTCTTCACGCGCCTCAAGGGACGCCGCCGTCCCAAGAGCTGGGGCGTCGTGCGCGACGCGAACGGGCAGCCGGTCAAGCAAGCGATCGTCCGCGTCGTCGAATCCGCTTACAACAAAGTCCTCGAAGCGCAGGTCACCGACGCCAAAGGCCGCTACGCCTTCTTGGCAGGACAGAACCGCTACTACCTGACGGCCGAGCGCGCGGGCTATGCGCCCGTGCGCACCGACGTCATCGATTTCACCCAAGCCAAAGAGCCGGCCTTCATCGCCAACGATATTGAACTGAAACCGGCCGCGTGATAGGCTGCGCCATATGATCGAGATGGAAAAACTGGTTTCCCTGGCGAAACGGCGCGGCTTCATTTTCCCCGGTTCCGAGATCTACGGCGGCCTGGCCAACTCATGGGATTACGGTCCGCTCGGCGCCGAACTCAAGAAAAACATCAAGGACGCCTGGTGGAAGCGCTTCGTGACCTCGCGCGACGACATGGTCGGCATCGACGCGGCGCTGATCATGAATCCCAAAGTCTGGGAGGCTTCGGGCCACCTCGCGCACTTCACCGATCCGCTGACCGAGTGCACCAGCTGCCACTCGCGTTTCCGCGCCGACCAGATCGACCTGAAGGCGGCCTGCCCGACCTGCGGCAAGAAAGGCACGTTCACCGAGCCGGCCCAGTTCAACATGATGCTCAAGACCTTCCTCGGCGCCAAAGAAGACGCCGCGGCGGTCGTGTATTTCCGCCCCGAAACCGCGCAAGCGATGTTCGCCGACTTCAAGCAGGTCCAGGAAACCAGCCGCAAGCGCGTGCCCTTCGGCATCGCCCAGGTCGGCAAAGCCTTTCGCAACGAGATCACGCCCGGCAATTTCATCTTCCGCACGCGCGAGTTCGAGCAGATGGAAGTCGAATATTTCGTGAACGCATCCGAATGGGAGAAACATTTCGAGTCATGGCTCTCCGAAATGAAAGCCTGGCTCGATTTCTGCGGCGTGAAAAAGGAACATCTCAATTTCCACGAGATCGAAGACGGCGGGCGCGCGCATTATTCGAAGCGCACCGTCGACGTCGAATACCAGTATCCGTTCGGCTTGAAGGAGCTTTACGGCCTGGCCTATCGCGGCGACTACGATTTGAAGCAGCATCAGGAAAAGAGCGGCGTCGACCTGCGCTACACCGATCCGGAATCCGGCGAGAAATATCTGCCGCATGTCATCGAGCCCTCGCTCGGCGTCGATCGTACGCTCTTGGTCGTCATGCTCGAGGCCTATCACGAAGAGCAGGCGCGTACCGCCGACGAAGGGGAGACGGATCTTCGCGTCGTCATGCGTTTCCCGAAAGCGCTGGCGCCCTTCAAGATCGCCATCTTGCCGCTTTCCAAGAAGGAAGAGCTTTCGGTTCCGGCCCGCGTCTTGGCCGCGCGCCTCCGGCAACGCTGGACGACCGACTACGACGAAACGCAATCGATCGGCAAGCGCTACCGCCGCCAGGACGAGATCGGCACGCCGTATTGCGTGACGTTCGATTTCGATACGCTGAACGATCACGCCGTCACGGTCCGCGACCGCGATACGATGCAGCAGGAGCGCGTGAAGATCGAAGAACTCGAAGACGTCCTCGCCGCCAAGCTCGGATTCTGACATGCCGCTGTACCAGAAGACCACGCTCAAAAACGGCACGCGGGTGATTTTCGTGCCGTCGCACGACACGCAGGCCGCCACGGTCCTGGTGCTTTTCGAAATCGGCAGCCGCTACGAAACCGCCAAGCTCTCCGGCGCCTCGCATTTCGTCGAACACATGATGTTCAAGGGCACCGCGCGGCGCCCGAACACGATGGACATCAGCCGCGATCTCGACGCCGTCGGCGCCGACTACAACGCCTTCACCGGCAAGGATTACACCGGCTACTACGTCAAGCTGAACGCCGAGAAGGTCGAGCTGGCCGTCGACATGCTGCACGACATGCTTTTCCATTCGACCTACCGCGCCGACGAGATCGAGCGCGAGCGCGAGGTCATCAAGGAGGAGATCAACATGTACGAGGACAATCCGATCATGCTGGCCGAGGAGCTTTTGGAAAAACTGGTCTATGAAGGCACCCTCGCGCGCCCGATCGCCGGCACGCGCGAGACGATGGACGGCCTCGGCCGGGCCGAACTCGTCCGCTGGCGCGATCAGGCCTGCGTGCCTTCGCGCATGGTCGTGGCCGTGGCCGGCAAGATCGGGCCCCAGGTCGCGGGCCTGCTTGAAAAGACCTTCGGCGCCGTCAAAGAGCCGAAAAAACGGATCAAAACCTACCCCTCGTCGCGCCTGAGAAGCGGAGGGGCCCGACTTGCGCTACACTATAAGGAGACCGAGCAGGTGCAGTTCGCTCTCGGATTCCCGGGTTTTCCGTACGGCCACCCGTCGCTCGCGGCCCTCTCCGTGCTTTCAACCGTGCTGGGCGGCGGCATGTCGTCGCGCCTGTTCACCGAGGTGCGCGAACGTCGCGGTTTGGCCTACTCGGTCCGCGCGAGCCTGAGCCCGTATCAGGACGTCGGCAACATCACGATCCAGGCCGGCCTGGCCAAGTCCAAGCTCGACGAAGGCCTTTCCGTCATCATGAAAGAGCTCGGCAAGGCGGCCACGTCCGGCGTCACGGCCGAAGAGCTCTCGCGCGCCAAGGAATACATCAAGGGCAAGACGGTGCTCGGCCTCGAGGAGTCGAGCGCCTTGGCCGAATTCTTCGCCAAGCAGGAGCTGCTCCAGAAGAAGATCGATACGCCGGAAGAGCGGCTGGCCCGCATCTCCGCCGTCACGCGCGAAGGCGTGCGCGAGGTCGCCAATCGGATCTTCCGGACCTCCGCGCTTTCGGCCGCGCTGATCGGGCCGTTCAAGGACCAGGAACGATTTCTGAAGCTGCTCAAGCTGCCGTCAGCCTGAACACCATGCGCAAGCTTTTCTTCGCCAACTGGAAAATGTATGTGAGCGACGCGGAAGCGGAAGCGCTCGCGCGTCTCTACGCGGAACGTTCTTCCCGCGCGTCAGCCGAAGCGGCCGTCGCTCCGAGTTTTACCGCTCTTGCGCGCGTGGCGGACGTTCTGAAAGGTTCATCCGTGGCGCTCGGCGCCCAAGACGCCTTTTGGAAGGATGATGGCGCCTTCACCGGAGAAATTTCTCCCAAAAACCTCGCCGCGCTCGGCGCGAAGTTCGTGATCGTCGGCCATTCGGAGCGCCGCGCGCTCGGAGAGACGGATGATCTCGTCGCGCGCAAAGCCGCCGCCGTCGCCGCGGACGGGATGACGCCCGTCGTGTGCGTCGGAGAAACGAAAGAAGAACGCGAAGCCGGAAAGCGCGAGGAGATCGTGCGGACGCAACTCGCTGCCGTGCTGGGCGGCTGGACGCCGGAGAAACCGCTCATCGTCGCGTATGAACCGCGCTGGGCGATCGGCACCGGCGTGGCCTGCCGGCCCGAAGACGTCGTCGCGATGCACGTCATGATCCGCGCCGCGCTCGCCGAACGCGGCCTTTCGGCGCGGCTGCTGTACGGCGGTTCGGTCGACCCCGCCAATCTCCTGTCGTATCTCGATCTTCCCGAGGTCGACGGCGTCTTGGTCGGCGGCGCCAGCGCGCGCGCGAAGGACGCGGCGGCGATTTTTGATCTCCTGACCCGCTGAGTATGTGGACCGTCATCGGCATCGCCCTGATCGCCGCCGGCATCGCGCTGATGTACGGCGTCCTCGTCAAGAAATTCCCGCAGCTCAAGCTGATCGATCTCACGACGCTGGCGAAAGAACGCCACGCGGCGGTCAAGCAGCGCATCATGAAGGACCGCTTCGATCGTTCGCTCGGCAAGGTGCACGAGCGCACGACCGACGCCGTCGGCAAGGCCTCGGAGCATGTTCGGAACTGGTTCGAGCGCGCCTACGACGCGTTGAAAGGCATGGAAGCGCGCTTCGAAGGCAAGATCCGCCGTCCGTCGCCCGCGCGCCAAGCGCAGTTGGCGGAACGCGTGCCGGAGCTCTTGGCGCAGGCCGACGAAGCCGTCCGCGCCGAACGCTTCGACGAAGCCGAAAAGCTCTACATCGAGGCGCTCAAGACCGACGCCAAGAACGTCGAAGCCTATCGCGGCTTGGCGGAACTGTATCTCGCGCGAAAGCAGTCGGATCAAGCCGCCGAGATTCTGGAGTTCCTGTTGCGCCTCCGCGCCGACGACGACCGCGCGCTCGGGCGCCTCGGCCAGATCGAAGCCAGCCGCGGAAATTTTCAGGAAGCGGAAACGCGCTATCTGCGCTCGATCGAACTGGCTTCCAACGCCACGGCCTACCGGGCTGAGCTCGGGCGCGTCTACTTGGCGGAAGGGGAGAGCCTCAAGGCGGTCGAGCAATTCCGCACCGCCCTCCAAGCCGAGCCGCACAACCCCAAGTACCTTGATTATTTCCTGGAAGCCAGTATACTCGTAGGCGACGCGGATGCGGCGCGCGGCGCCTTGGGAGCCCTGGAAGAAGTCAATCCCGAGAACGCAAAGCTCGAGGAATTCCGCGCGCGTATCGACGAGATGAACGGAAAAGCTTGAAAATCAGCGCCGATGTAGCTCAGTTGGCAGAGCGTGTCCTTGGTAAGGACAAGGTCACCGGTTCAATCCCGGTCATCGGCTCCATGGGCAGTTACTCAAGCGGTCAACGAGGGCAGACTGTAAATCTGCTGGCCTTGTGCCTTCCAAGGTTCGAATCCTTGACTGCCCACCAGGGCCTAGCGCTCCATCTCGCATGGAGCGCTGCGTCCTGAAACCAAAACCCGGCGAGACGAGCGTCAGAGGCCGGGCCACCTTAGCTCAGCTGGTAGAGCACCAGTTTTGTAAACTGGCGGTCCTGGGTTCGATCCCCAGAGGTGGCTCCACCCTTGACGCCGAAACGGTTTCCGCGTATCCTTTCCCCATCATTCACGGCAGTCGCTATGTCTCAGGACAACCTCATCAAGCTCGAGTGCACCGAGTGCAAGCGGGTCAATTACCACTCCCACAAGAACAAGAAGAAGCTGAAGGCTCGCATCGAGCTCAGCAAGTTCTGCGATTGGTGCAAGAAGCACACGCCGCACAAGGAGACCAAATAAAAATCGCCCCGGAAGGGGCGGTTTTTGTTTTTCTAGGCGGGATCGAGCGGCGTGATGGCCGGGCCGTTCAGGACTTTGCCGTCCGGACCGAAGCGGCTGCCGTGGCACGGGCAGTCCCAGCTCCGTTCGGCGTCGTTCCAGCGAACGGTGCAATGCATATGCGTGCAGGCGCCGGAGCGGCGGGTCAGCCCGCCGTGTTCGTCTTTGTAGACCGCGATCGGCTTGCCGTGTTCGACCAGGATCGCGCCGTGACCGGGAACGATCTGTTCGGCGGAGATGGCGTCGGGACGGAGGCGTCCCTGCAGCATTTCGCGCGCGAAGTCGGCGCCGAGCTCGGCCATCGGGCCGGCTCCATGCGGGCGGGCCGTGCGGTAGAGATCGGCCAGAGGATCTTGGCCGGTCAGGATCAGGTTCGAAATGACGCGAGCCGCGATCGTGCCGAAGGTCATGCCGTTGCCGTTGTAGCCGGTCGCGACATATTCGTTCGAGCGTCCGATCGGCCGGCCGATGTACGGGAGCCCGTCGATCGATTCGTAGATCTGGCCGCTCCAATGCGCGAAGAATTTCATCGGCACCTTCGGCAGCAAGGCGCGGAAATAGTTCTTGAGCGCCTCGAAACGCGCTTCTTCCGAGATCGCGCTCTGTCCCGTCAGATGATCTTCGCCGCCCATGGTCAAACGGTCCTCGCCGTCGCCGCGGTCGACGCGGAAATAATGATACGGATTCTCCGTGTTCCAATAGAGCCCCTCGGGCAGCATGCGGACGGGAATGGCGGCTTGAAGGACGTAGGTGCGCTCCGCTTTGAGTCGCGAAGGCAGCTGCAGCGGATGCGTGATCGGCCCGTGCGTCGCGATCACCACGTCGTCGGCTCGGACGCGTCCGCCGGAGGTGACCAGCGTGACGCGTCCGCCGTTTTCGATCGCGTGGACGTGCGTCCGTTCGCGGATATCCGCGCCGGCGGCTTCGGCGCGCGCGGCCAGGGCTTGCAGGTATTTCATGGGATGCAGCTTGGCCTGATCCGGCGCCAGCAGGAAACCGTGAGCGGCGAAGCCGAGCGCGGCGTCGCTGTCCGTGAAGGCGACGGGGAAGCCCAGCGTCTTTCCAAGCATGGCGGTTTCGCGCAAGTCGGCGCGGCCTTTTTCGTCGTGCGCGTAGACGATCGCCGAGCAGCGCATGAAATCGCAGTCGATGCCTTCCTCGCGCACGATCTTTTCGACCGCGTCGATCGCGTCGCGATTGGAAGCCCAGACGTGTTTTGCCGCTTCTTCCCCGAAGGTCCGCTTCAGATGCGCGAGCGGCGCATCGACGACGTAGGTGAAAAACGCCGTCGTGCGCCCCGAGTCGCCCGAGACGATCTTGTCCTGCTCCAAAAGCGTCACCCGCTTTCCGGCTTTGGCCAGGTGATAGGCCGTCGTGAGACCCGTGATGCCGCCGCCGACGATGGCGACATCCGTCTCAAGATCGCCCGTGACGGGCGGGTAGACGCTGCGGGGATCTTTTTCTTCCGACCAGGCGGGATGGGTGGACATAGGTTCTTTTCGGGAGACGACCGAGACGCGCTTTTCTTGCAAAAGAAAAAACCCGCCGTTCAGGGGCGGGCCGTTTTGGCCTTTCGAGATCGTTCGGCCAGGACGAGGCCGGCGGCCTCCCGGACGGCCGGGTTGCGCGCCTTCTCCTTGATCTTCATGAGCAGTTCGACGTTCTTGAAGGCGCGCAGGAGCGGCAGGACCGTCTTCGGCTCGGAGGCGTCATGGTACTTCTCGAGGTTCGGCTTGGAACCGCGCACGTACGGAGGACGTTCCTGTCCTCGGGATTCGTCGCACATGGGACCTTCGCCGTCGTTGAAGCCGCGAGACATGTGGGGCGCGCCGTACTCCGTGTGCCCCGGTTCGGTGTACTCTTCCCATTCGGCGTCATAGTGGCCGCCGAGCGTCTCGAGCCCGATGAAGAACGTGGCGACGAAGGCGTCGCCCCACATCTCGCGCAGCGCGCGGATCGTGGCACCCGTGGCGCGCAGCGTCTTGCGGAAGGTTTCCTGCGTCGTCACGACGCTAGAATCCACCGACCACGCCCCCGACATATCGTTATCGTGGATGGCGCCGTGCTCCGAGCCCGCTTCGGTCTCGAAGCAGCGTTCGTAGAGCGCCTCGAGCACGTCTTCGTGCACGTCGCGCTCTCGGAGGATCGTGCAGGCAAAATTCGCCGGTACGTTGCGCGGTTCTCCGAGCGCGCCGAGGCACACGTTGCGGATCGTCCAGCGCGTTTCGAGCGCCTCGAGGCGCCAGACGTTGCCGTCGTCCGTCTCGAAGAACGTGCCCGGCGTCATCTGGAGCGGCTTGCGCGGGAAGTCGAGCTGTCGTTTGGCCATTGGATGCTCCTTTGCGAAAGATCGTGGGCGGAACATAGCAGCGCGAGACGGAAATGTCAATCGCCCTTCCGAAATGAAAGATCGACGGCGATGACACCGTCGATCGTTCATGGCAGGGGCGGCTGGAATCGAACCAACGACAAGGGTTTTGGAGACCCTTGTGATACCATTTCACCACGCCCCCGCGAGCGGGGAACACGGGGAGAATAGCATGAATCGGCGCTCCTGGCAATGGTCCGAGGGCGTTTTTACGATCGCAAAAAAATCGACCTTGCGGTCGATTACGCGCGGCGAGCGATCAGCGAGACGATCTGCTCGAGCAGATCGCCCAAGTGCGGCGACTTCTCCTTCGCGCGGCGCTGGTTCTCCTCGTGCGAGTGTTCTTCGGAATCCGTGTTGGTCACGAAGGCGAGCGGCAGCGTTTTTACTCCGTCATAGAGGGAGGCGATGCTGGCCTCCGGGAGCACGCTCATGCCGACGACCGCGATGCCGGGGTGGAGATTCCGCATGATCGGCTTGTCGTATTTGCGCCCTTCGAAGAACGGGCCCGGTACCATGACGTGTCCGCCGCGTCCGAGCCGCAGCGATCCTCGGTAGGCGGCGCAGAACGTCGTTTGCAGCTCGGTATCGATCGTGTCTTCAGGCGAACGGAACTCGCCGGCGAATCCCGGCATGATCGGCGCGTAGATCGTGGCGAATCCGTCGATCAGGACCACGTTCCCCACGTCGATGTCCGCGCGCAGGCTTCCGGCGGCGCAGGTCAGGATCAGTGTCTTCACGCCGAGCTGCAGGAGCATTTCGATCTGCAGCCGCACCATGCCGTAGAGATCCGGATCGGCCGGCCGTTCGTTCACGTGCACGCGGCCGCGCAGCGCGATGACGGGATGCGTGTCCCAGTCGCCGTTCTGCGCTTTCAGGAAGCCGAAGACGACTTCGCGCGCATGGCCTTCGAGCGGATCGAGCGAGCCGAATCCGGGAATCTCTTGGAAGAAGACGCCGCGGCGATCGTGAAACTCCAACGCTTCGCCCCAGCCGGTGCCGAGGACGATACCCACGGGCGCGTGATCGATCTTCAGCTTCTCGCGGAGAAAATTCGCGGCGCGCTTGGCGGCTTCTTCGCTTTTCGCATGTCTCATGGAAAGACCTCTTATCGATGTTGAGCAGGCGAAGCGTAGCGTGCTTCCTTCAAAAACTCAAGGTTGTTGACAGCGGAGAGCGGGATATGGGCAGGCTCCATTGCCTTCTGATTCATTTGACCTGACGCCCATGCGCTCCGCCTCTTTCATCGCCGCGGTCATGCTCGTGTTCCTGCCCGTCGCCGTTCCGTCCGCTCAAGCCGCCTATCGTTTTTCCGATTTTCGCGCACACCCGCCGATCCATGTCCATGGCATGGCCGTCGCGGCTCCGACGGGCCTGACGCCCGCGCAGATCAAGGCGGCCTATCACCTGCCCGAGAGCGGCGGCCAGGGCACGATCGCGATCGTCGGCGCGTACGACGACGCACGGATCGAAAGCGATCTCAACGTCTTCAGCCGGCAATTTGGCTTGCCGGAATGCACGACGAAAAACGGCTGCTTCGAAAAGATCAAGCTCGGACGGCATCTCTCCGCAAACGCGGGCTGGGCGCTTGAGACCTCGCTCGACGTCGAATGGGCGCACGCGATCGCGCCGCAGGCCAAGATTCTTTTGATCGAAGCAAAGACGCCGAGCGGCGCGAATCTCCTGGCGGCCGTCGACGCGGCCAGGACCGCGCCGGACGTGACCGCGATCTCGATGAGCTGGGGCGGACCGGAGTTCTCCGACGAAACGTCGCTCGACGCGCACTTCGCGAGCCTGACGGGCGCGACGTTTTTCGCGTCCTCGGGCGACGACGGCGCGGGCGCGAGCTGGCCGGCCGTTTCGCCGAACGTCGTGGCGGTCGGCGGCACGACGTTGCGTTTCACCGCGGCCGGATCGTTGGCTTCCGAAACCGCCTGGGGCGGGAGCGGGGGAGGCGTGAGCGCGTATGAAAAAGCGCCTGCGTATCAAGTCGCCTACGGCCTGACGCGCGCCAAAGGCATGCGCGCGGTGCCTGACGTCTCGTACGACGCGGATCCGTCCTCGGGCGTTTCGGTCTACCGTTCATCCGCGACGTCGAGGAAAAATTGGTACGTGCTCGGCGGCACGAGCGCCGGGGCGCCGCAGTGGGCGGCGATCAAGGCGCTCGGGAATTCCGCCGACAACGAAAAATTTTACGCCGACAAGGCCGGAGCTGCGGGCGGTTCCTACTTCCGCGACATCGTGAGCGGGAAAAACGGCGACTGCGCGTATTTCTGCGACGCGCGCCGGCGTTATGATTTCGTGACCGGCCTCGGCAGTCCGCTGCGGGCGGCGTTTTGATCTTGACCCGGGCGTTTTCGTGTGGTACCACGGACGCGGAGGTGTCGCATGACACTGCTGCCCAACGATCATTCCATCGCCGTCTGCTGGAACCCTCACCATCACGGCGATCCGTTCAAGCCCGAGTCCGCCGAGATCTTCCGCGCTTGGTATCTCGAGACGTATCCGCACTGCGGCGCGCCGCCGGATCGATTCGCCGCCGCGCCGCTCTGCGCCTTCTCCGGCAGCGTCCACTCGCCGTACACCTGCACCGAGCGAAGCCTCGGCGGCACGTACGCGGTCTGCCCGGCCTGCGCGAAAGCGATGATGTGCGGATACGGCGAGAAGGGCTTGGAACCTCGCCGCTGCGCTTGCGGCTGCGTGCTGAAGTTCAACGATTACTTCCAGCCCGCGCTGACCGGCATCAAGGCCTCGCCTTCCGAACAACGGGCGCTCGTCGATCCCGCCAAGGATCCCGCCGTGCCCGCGGCCGAAGTCTGCGCGCTGCGTCAAGCGGGCGTGCCCTACGGTCGGCTGGCGGGCGCGATCCTGATCCTCACCGCCGCGCGCCTCATCCGCACCGGAGGCCAGATCGATCCGAAGGGATACGTCGTGAGCTTTCCGGTGCTCTTCCACCGGGGAATCGAAGACGTCTTCATGCGCGATCGCTGGCTCGGGATCGATCCGCGGCCGCAAACGTCGCCGGCCGTGCTGACCAAGGCCGGTCGCATCATGCTGGCGGCGCGCAAGATCGCGTCCGACCCGTCCGCCGCTTCGTGGCTCGAAGACCTGCTGGCGCTCGACGACGAGCGTTTCCACCGGCAAGCTGCGCTCGCGCTCGGAACCCTGCTCAACGCGCCTAACGACTGACTCGCGCTTTCCAAAAAGCGCGTTTTTGTTAGCTGAAAGCAATACCCAGGGCATACGTCCTCGGTTCCTTGGCTTGACGCGAGGCCGCTTCTTCCTCTGTAATGGAAGCGTATGGACGTCCGGCTCGAACCCTCTTGGAAGGCACAGTTGAAGGAGGAATTCGAGAAGCCGTACTTCACGCGCCTGGCGGAGTTCGTGCGCCAGGAGTATGCGGCGAGGATCGTCTATCCGCCGCCGAAGCGCATTTTCGCCGCGCTTGAGGCGACGCCGTTCGACAAGGTTCGCGTCGTGATCCTCGGCCAGGATCCGTATCACGGTCCGGGTCAGGCCCACGGCCTGTGCTTCTCGGTGCCCGACGGCGTGCCAAAACCGCCCTCGCTGCAGAACATCTTCAAAGAGATCCGCGACGATCTCGGCTTGCCGATTCCCGAGAGCGGCAATCTCCAGCACTGGGCCGATCAAGGCGTGCTCTTGCTCAACGTGACCTTGACGGTCGCGGCCGGACAGGCCGGTTCGCATCAAGGGCACGGCTGGGAAGAGTTCACCGATGCGGTCGTGAAGAAGCTGAACGCGCATCGCGAAGGCCTGGTCTTCTTGCTCTGGGGCGCGTATGCGCAGAAAAAAGGCGCGCACATCGATCGGAACACACACCTGGTGCTGCAAGCGCCGCATCCGTCTCCGCTTTCCGCGCACAATGGATTCTTCGGCTGCCGCCACTTTAGCCAAACCAATGCGTATCTTGAGGCAAAAAAGGAACAACCGATCGACTGGACCCGGGACGCGCCGAAAGAAGTCGACGTCCGCGACGTCCAATGGTAATGCTATGGCTTTTGCCTTGACCAAAACCGAACTCGAACGGCTGCTGGAACTCGCCACGCTGGGCGATTGGCTTGTGAACGGCCATCGTCCGGACGAAGAGCGCCTTGAGAGCCACGAAGGCGTGCTGCAGAAGCTCTACGCGCTTTCGGAAGAAGAGGGGCTCGGCTATCTGGTGGATGTCGACGAAGAAACCGGCCGGCTGAAAGCTTCCGACGCGCTGGTCGCGCGCTTGGGCTTGGCGGGGTACGTCGCCGAATATGACGAGTGCGTCTTTTGGGACGAGCTGGCGATCCGCCTGGCCGAACGCGACCTGCGGGCCGAGATCGGCATCGTCGCCTTCGACGCCCTGCCGCCGCTCGAGCGCCAGGAACGCGTCGACGCGATCGCCGAAACGTACGACCGCGAATTCGACCGGCGCGGCATCGAGCATTTCCGTCTCGACCACGCCCTGGATCGCCGGACGCGCGACGCGCTGACCGAACGTTTGCTCAAGCTTTTTAACGACAGCGACGCTTCATGAAACTGATCGAGTTTGTCGGCATGCCGAGAAGCGGCAAGACGACGCAGGCGGAACTTTTGAAGAAAGCGCTTGAAGCGCGCGGGAGGAACGTTTTTTTATTGACCGACCGCGAGCGCATGGCCCAGTTGTCCGTGCCTCCGCAAGAGTCGCTGGCCTTCGCCCTGTCCTTTTACGGCCAGCTGCTCGACGCGTATTACAAATACAAGGATCAGGCCGAAGTGCTGATCGTCGACCGCGGCTGGAGCGACGCGGCCGTCTGGGCCGAGGTCTATCGCGCGATGAAAGTCGTGACCGACGAGGAAGCCTCCGCGCTCGCGGAATGTTTCGCCCGATTCGCGCGACTTTCGACGGCCGTGATCTGCATGAACGTCCCGGCGGAAACGTCTCTCGAGCGCCATCGCGCCACGCTGCACGAGCAAGTCGACGACGTAGCCATGAATCCGGAGTGGCTCTCCGCCTTGGTCGCCGCCTACGACGCGAAAAAAACGGCCTTCACGAATCCGCTCGACGTCGACGGCGCGGCCGATACCGAAGAAGCCCACGCGCGCATCATGGCGTTTCTGGAAGCGACGGGTTCGATTTGAAAAGAAAAAAGCCGCTCAGGCGGCTTCGTAGAACCAGGGGAGCGCCGTGCCGGGAAAATCGGCATGGATCGCGTTGATGAGCGGCAGGAACTGCCGCTCTTTGAAATCGCTCCAATTGAACGCGCTCAGCGCCTTCCAGCCGTCCTCCGCGTCTTGCCGCGCCGCGAATTCCCAGATGCGCGAGCCGACGTCATGCCGCAACATGTGAATGACGAAGGCGGCGCGGCCGGGCGGCGGATCGCGGATCTCGAGCAGTTCCTGGAACGCCTGGACGTCGTCTTCGCAATCCGTGCAGCCGTAGCGATGCTGCGCGATGTCGAAGCGCGTGCGATACCCGTAACCGCCGTGCCAGACCGTCTTGGTTCCGTCATCGTTCGCGGTGACAGCTTGCAAAGGACACCTCCGGGCGTTAGGCTACAGGCCGCGAGGCATTTTGCCAAGGAGGACGCATGACCTTTCGAACCCTTTCCGGCCCGCTCTCTTCCGAGATTCGGCGGACCTGGTGGATCAGCAAGACCGTCGAAGTGGAGCATACCGGCAGCTACGACAACACCTGGACGGAAGATCAGGAACGGCGCGAACGCGTCGGAACCGAAGCGGAAGCGATGCTGATCGCCTCGCTGACCGAGAACGGCTATCATGCGCCGGCGCTGGATCTCGACTTTCCGGTCGAAGTTGCGCCGGCGGGGGAAGGCATCACGCGCTTGCGGTTCCCAAGCCTGTCCGTACGGCCGCGCGCTTGGAGCGCACTGATCGCCTTCCTGGCAAAGGCCGGCATCACGCCTCGGGCCTTCGCCGAAGAGCCGTCTGCCTGGGGACGTCTCAGCCATGGTTTATTCGCGTGCTTCGCGCGGTTGCGTGAACCGCAGATCGACGTGCAGGTGCCGATTCGCCTCGCGCCTTCATGCACGCCGGGTCATCACCATCTCTTCGTTGAAATGGAAATGCCCTGGGCAGGCTATCTGGATCTTTGTCGAGTCTTGCACGGAGCCGGATTGATCGAAGAAGCGTTCTTCAACCTTGCGCAACGCTGGAAAAAAACGATGCTCTGGAAACCGGGCATCAAGGAAGAACTGCTGCGCAAGAAAACGGAGTCTCCGAAGTCCGACGACGGGTATCTATACAGCAGCGAATACTGAAGGCGACCCGCGGCGGGGCGCTTTTTTCATTTCTTGACGGCCACGAGCGCCAGGAACATCGGGATCTCGAGACGCGCGGCGTTTTCGGCTTTGGCTTTCGGTCCCGAGTCGCTCGTCTTGTGCGAGGTCCATTCTTCCAAGTTTTCGATCGCGAAGCCGTGCTTGGCCAGCGCTTGGACGTAGGTTTGGAGCGGCCGGTGGTACGAATGCGTGATGACGTCCGGCCGCGCGCCGGGATGCGCTTGGACCGGCACGTCATACGCGCCGAGGTATTTGTCGACGCGGCGGTATTGCAGTTTGCGGTTTTCGTCCCAGCCCCAGCCGCTTTGGCGCAACTGGCGGAAGGCGGGGTGATTCATGACGATCACGAAGGGCGAGCGCGGCTTCAGGACGCGGGCAGCCTCGCGGAAGACGGGTTCGATCTCATCAATGTTCTGGATCGCCAAGAGGCAGGCCGCGCCGTCGAAGGCGTCGGCGGGATAGCGGGAAGAAAACGCGCGCGCGTCGGCCACGAGATAGTCCGCGTTTTTCGGCGCCCGCTTCTTGGCGCGCTCGATGAGCGAGGGCGCGGCGTCGAATCCCGAAACGCGCACGCCCGGACGGCGGGCGATCACGCGCGAAAACGCGCCCTCGCCGCAGGCGATGTCGAGATAGCGCTTGCCGGCGACGGGGGAGAGCAGCCGTTCCGCGCCCGGAAAGACCACGGCCTCTTGCACGGTGTCTTCTTTGTCGAGATACGAGCCATACCAGCGCGCGACGCCTTCCCAGCTTGTCTTCGGGCCCTTTCTTTTCATATTGACCGGCGCGACGGACGCGCACTACAGTGGAGTATCGCTCATTTATCGCACGTCCAACCGCCTTTCGCAAGGAGTGCCGCATGTCCATCAACTATCCGGGCGTCGTTCTCGCGGGCTTTCATCTGCTGATCGATCCGCCCGCGCGCTACGCGGCCAAGATCGATCGCGAGCGGAAGCCGAACGGGCGTATTCGGACCTTTCATCTGCGCATCGTCGCGGGCGAACAGGAGTCCTCGGCGCAGCTTTCCGTCAACCTCGGAAAAAAGCGCGTCGATTGGAATCGCACGACGGGCTGGCTGCTCGGTCAACAGGATTATGGTTCGGGCAGCCTCGGCGTCTTGCTGCTCTCGTCGCCGTTCCTGCTGCTCGGCTCGCCGTACATCATCGCGCGCCGGAAGCTCTATCATTGGAGCGAAAAGGGGCAGGCCATGTCGCGTCACGCGACGGCGCTGCTCGAAGCGCTCGAGGGCCAGCTGACCGACGACGAAAACGATCTTCTGGTCGAAGTCTTCCGAAACGAATACGCGCATGCCGTGAAGATGCGAAGCCAAGTCGACCTGTTCCAGGCCAAGGCGGTGCTGTCTGCCGCCGCGCTCGATGTCTACGTCGCCCCGCTTTCGGGAGGCGGAACGCACGAGCAATGGACCTGGAGGGATCGCGACGACGAGGTCGTCGGCGAGGCCCGGTTCGAACGGACCGATGACGCTGCGCCCGTCGTGCGCGTGCGCGGTTCGCGTTTTCGCGGCGGCAAGGCGGCGATCTTGATGGAGTGCTTCGCCAGCCGCGAGATCTCCCGCTTCGGCGACAACCTGGATCCGGAATGAGCGTCGAACGGCCGCCCTGCGGCCGTTTTTTCATTGACAAACGGCGGATTTTTCGGTAGACCTTGGGCGGGGAGGAATCGATGAGAACGCTCTTTTTGGTCCTGATGTCCTGGGTCGCGCTGGCGGGCTGTGGCTCGAAAGACGCCAAGACGCCTGCGAAGCAGGCCGCGCCGGTCAGCCAAACGCCTGCGCCGGTCAAGACGACGCGGGCCGTGCGCCTGTTCGTCGCTCCGTTTTCCGACGACGGCAAGAACGGCCTGGACTATTTCTCGATCGGCCTCGCGCTCGCCGCGAATGCCCGTTTCGAAGAAGCGTCCTACGACCGCGCCTTCATCAAGGCGATGGCCGACGCCGGATTCGCGTTCGAAGTCGTGACGGGTCCGCAGGTCTTGCCGGAAGATTCCGCCAAGCTCGCGGCGACGCGCTCCGACGACGGCGCGCTCGCCGATCTCCACGCGGCGGCCAAGCGCGCCGGCGCGACGCACGTGCTGACCGGCGCCTACGGAGGCCGCGTCGAAAAGTGGCGGCTCGAAGTCGCGCTCTACGAAGTCGGTCCCGACGGATTGAAGGAAATCGCCAAGGCCGAGGATACGCGCAAGATCTACGCCGGGAAGAAGGACACGCCGAAACCCGAGCGTCCGGGCATCCAGATCGGAACCGTGCACGAGATGCTCGGCGCGCTGATCGGCCAGGTCTTCGTCTCGGCGAAGCTCCCGCTGCCGGCGGATGTCGTCGCGGCGCTTTCGACGCCGGCCACGCCCGACATCGTCTCCTTCATCAACCTGTCGCGCGCTTACCGCGCGCTGCTCGCGGACGAAGAGGACGACGAGACGAAGATGGACAACGCGCTTGGCTTCGCGCAGAACGCGGTCCGCATCTGGCCCGACTACCAGATCGCCCGACGCCTGTACGCCTGGCTGCTCTGGCAGACCGGAAGCCCGGAAAAAGCGCGGCTGCATTTCCAGGAAGCCCTGAAGTGCGAAGCCGACAAGGCCAAGAAAGGGCAGTGCGTTCCCGACGACATCCGCTCGTTCGTCGCGCTCGGCCGCATCGATCTCGCGACCGATCAGGCCGACAGCGCGCGTCAGGAACTCGAAGTCGCCGCCAAGCTGCGGCCCGGCGACGCGAACGTCCAGTACTGGCTCGGCGCCGCGTTCGCCAAGCTCGGTCAGATCGGCCAGGCCGTCAAAGGCTACGAGCTGAGCCGTTCGCTCGATCCGAACAACCTCGAAACGCGGCGCGCGCTGGCCAGCCTCTATGCCGGACAGAAGCGTTACGCGGAAGCGGTCGTCGAGCTCAAGGTGGTGGTCGATCGCGATCCGAAAGATCCGACCGCCGTCTACCTGCTCGCGGCTTGCGCTCGCGCCGCGGGTGACATGCCGGCCGCGCTCGCGGCCTACGATCTCGGAGCAAAGCGCTTTCCCGACGACCAGAAATTCCGCGCGCTGCGGAAAGACGCGGTCGACGGCGTCGGCGCCGAGCTGGCCGGACGGATCGCCCAGGCGGGGGATCTGAGAAAAACGCTCGAAAACCTCCGCGCGGAATTCCAGGACGCCGTCAACGACGGCACCTGGCAGCTCCTCAATCGGAAAAAGGAAGACGCCTGCGCCGACGGCAACGCCGGATCGGACGAGCTCCTCGCGAAAGCGAAAGGCAAAGCGTACGAAAACGGCGGCCTCGCGTTCCAGGAACGCATCGCCTTGATCCGCGCGGCGCTCAAGGACGGCAAAGGCCTCGCGCTCACGCCGGACGAAAACGCTTCCGCGGAAGACCTGCTCCTGTATGAACAGAGCGCGCTGCGCGACGATCGCGAGATGCGCACGGCCTTTGAAGGGACGTTCAAGCCGCAGCTCGAAAGGCTCTGCGGCGCGATCGATCCCGACAAGATCGCCGTCGCGAAGATCGAAGACGTCCGCGCTCGGAACGGCCAGCGCGTCGTCTCGATGCCGGAACCGCCCAAGCGCGACGCGTCCGGCATCTCGCCGGTCGTGCCGCCGGACGTGGTCGACAACAAGACCTGGTACGTCGAGAACGACACGAAACAGGAGATCATCCTGATCCTCGACGGCAAGCCGCTCGAACCTTCCGTGCCGCCGCGGCATGAAGGCGGCAAGCCGATGCCGTTCTCGGCCCAAGTCGGCAACCACGAGCTCTGCCACGTGCCGAAAGGGGTCGATCCCAAATGCCTCGGCTTCAACGTCAGGACCGTGCAGATCGACGAAGGCTTGATCTATCACGTCCAATAGCTCCCGCTTCCCGGGGGCTTTTTTCATTGACAAAATGGCTCGCCGGATGTAGAGAATGAGGATGTTCCGGGGCGGAAAACCCCGGAAAAAACGCACGTTCACATCCTTCGATCGGAGTTCAAACGTCATGCTGCAATGGCTGAAACGCCTGCCTGAACGCGTTCTGTTCGCGGTCTTGGTCGCGGTCGCCTACCTGTCGATTGCGGCGGCGCTTCTCCTCGTCCACTACGCCCTGCTGCGCTTCGGCGTGCCGCACTGGCTGGCCTTCTTGGCCGCCATCGGCGTCTTCCCGGTGACCTACGTCGCCTGGAAGGTCGTAAAGGGCTTGGTCTGGATCTTGACCCGCTTTGCGGCCTGGCTCTGGAAATTCCGCGCGTGCCGCCGGACGACCTATGTCGGTTTGGTGGCTGCCGCCGCTCTGGTGGCGGGCTGGAATCTCCACGCCGCCGGCGATAACGCCTGGCTCGGCCTCGGCTGCGAAGCGATCGGCGTCTTCGCGATCTTGGTCGCGGCCTTGCTCGCCAATCCGCCCGAGCGCTGGCTCGTCCGGCTGCGTCGCTTTCGCGTGTCCGCCGGATACGCCGGGCTGTTCAACGCGATCCGCGTGGCGGCCTGGCTGCTCGCGATCCTCTTGATCGACGTCTGGCTGCGCGCCACGGTGCGCGGCCTGATCGGCGACAATTGGATCGCGATTCCCTTGAGCTGGCTCGAGCGGATCCGCATCCCGCTCGCGCTCCTGCCGCCGCTCGTCTTCACGATCGCGGCCCTGCTCGCGCGCCCGCCGTATCTCCGGCGCGCCGCGCCGCGCTGGGTCTACGTCGTGAAGCGCACGCGCGTGCCGGTCCGCGAACGCTTCCATCACATCTTCGGACGGATCCCGCTGTATCGGCTGGACCTCATGCCGAAGATGGTGGAGTTCACCGCGCCGGACGGACGCGTCGGCCATGCCGGCGAGCGCTTCGTCTTCGCGCGCATGATCTGGACCGGCCTGGCCCTCACGACGTTCGCGTCGATGATCGGTCTCGCCTTCGCGGCCGATTGGTTCCTGCCGAGCGTGCCGAAAGATCTCTCGAGCGTCGAGCAGTATCAGCCGCCCGTCGCGACGGTCGTCTACGACCGGAACGGCGCGGAGATGTGCCGCTTCACGGTCGAGAACCGCACCTACGTCGATCTTTCGCAGATCCCGGTGGAAGTCCAGGAGGCGTTCATCGCCGCCGAGGACCAGCACTTCTGGGAGCACGATGGCATCGATCCGAACGGCATCGTCCGCGCGGGCGTCGCGAACTTCCAAAGCGGGGAGACTCGCCAAGGCGCTTCGACGATCACTCAGCAGGTCATCAAGCAGGTCGTGCTCAAGGATTCATCCAAGAGCATGAAACGCAAGCTGACCGAGCTCGTCCTGGCGCCTCGCTTCGAGACGCAGATGACGGACATGCTGGGCAGCCGCCACGCGGCCAAGGAAAAGATCCTCGAGATCTACCTGAACCACGTCTATCTCGGCGACGGCAACTACGGCGTCGAAGCGGCCGCCCTCGGCTACTTCGGCAAGCACGCCAAGGACCTGACGCGGGCGGAAGCGGCGATGCTCGCCGCCATGCCCAAAGCGCCGGCCCTCGACGCGCCCGACAAGCACTTCGCGCGCGCCAAGGAACGCCAGCGCTACGTGCTCGACCGCGAGGTCGAGCTCGGGATGCTGACGTCCTCCGAACGCGACGCGGCTTGGAAAGAGCCGATCGTCACGATCCGCCGGACGCATTCTTCCAACGTGGCGAACGCGCCCTACGCCTGCGAAGAGGTCCGCAAGTTCGCCGAACGCCAGTTCGGCTACGAAGCGGTCTACAAGCAGGGACTCGTCATCCGCACGACGTTCGATCTCCCGCTTCTGCGGAAGGCGCAAGCCTCGATCCGCTACGGCCTGCTTGATCTCGAGCGACGCCTCGGCTTCGCCGGTCCGGAAGGGCACGACAAGAACGCCAGCGATCGCTGCGAGGAACCCGAATGGGTCGACGACGAAGCGATCGAAGCGAACGCCCGCGTTATCGCGCGCGACCGCTCTTCGATCGCGCTGTGCGTGCGCGGCAACCGCGTCCGGCTCGATCCGGACGACGTCGCTCGCGTGCAGCAATGGGAACGCGCCAAGCCCGGCCGCGTGCTCCGGCTTGGCGATCTCATGACCGTCCGGCTCGAAACGCGCGATCTCGGCAAAGGCAAGACCGAGCGCGTCGCGCTGACCGCCCGCCGCACCGGCGGCAAAGGTCATCCCGAAGCGCTGCAAGCCGCGCTGGTGGCGATCGACCCGAACGACGGGGAGATCCGCGCGATCGTCGGCGGCTACGACTGGAACGAAAGCCAGTACGACGCCGCCACGCAGGCGCACCGGCAGACCGGCTCGTCGATCAAGCCCTACGTCTATCTGACGGCGCTCATGAACGGCGAGACGGTCGTCTCGACCGTGGAAGACGCGCCGATCTGCGTGCCGACCGCTTCGGGCGAATGGTGCCCGAGGAATTACGACGGGCCGCACGTGACGCAAGTCTATTACGGCCTCGTCGACCTGATGACCGCGCTGGCGAAGTCGCTCAACTCGGTCTCGGTCCGCCTGACCCTCGAAGTCGGCCTCGACAAGGTGCTCGGCACGATCCGCGCGCTCGGCGTGAGGTCGCCGATCGAACGGGTCTATCCGGTCGCCGTCGGCACGCCGGAGCTCACGCTTCG
Organism: uncultured Gammaproteobacteria bacterium; assembly: GCA_964404275.1. Classification (GTDB taxonomy): domain Bacteria; phylum Patescibacteriota; class Patescibacteriia; order SG8-24; family DYFX01; genus DYFX01. Next base: position 57,110 of record CAYOJH010000003.1, read on the forward strand.
CGAGCATGCGGCCGGATACGCCACGCTCCTTTCGGAAGGACGAGAAATGGCCGTTCAGCACGACGGCGATCCGCCCGGCATCTTCGTGAAGAGCGTCTCGGCTTGGGTCCGCGGCCTCGACGGCCGCGTCCAGTTCAAGACGCTGTACGAAGCGCCGAAACGTCCCGACGCGCAAGCGGTGCCGAGCGGCGACGCCTACGCCATGATTCATCTCATGCGCGGCGTCGTGCAATTCGGCACCGGCACCAGGGCCAAGAAGCTGCGCAGGCCGATCGCCGGCAAGACCGGCACGACCAACAGCTTCCATGACGTCTGGTTCATGGGCGGCAGCGCCGATCTCACGGTCGGCGTCTGGGTGGGACGCATGACGCCGACCCCGATCGCCAAAGAGGCGACGGGCGGCGGCGTGGCCCTGCCGATCTGGGAAGCCTTCATGGAATTGGCCTTTCCGGTGCCGAAGAAGGAAGGCGATCCGTTCGAGACGCCGCCTCGGGATTTCCCGATCCCGAACGACGTCACCTTGATCCTTAACGGCGAAACCGAGGACGGCCGTCCGTCACTCCTGCCGTTCCAGCGCGGTAAGATGCCCGACGCCTACCTGAAAGCGTCTTCCGGCTTCGGCCACGACGCCTTCGAATGACCCCTTCGGCCCTTGCCGGAGGGTTTTTCTTTGGCCCTACAGGGTTGACAAAACCGCCTTTTTCGTGTATGCTTCCTCCCTTCGGCGAACGTTTGCCGAAGCGCTCCTACCACCCCTTTCCCGTTCGGAGGCCCCATGTCCCAGGAACAGGAACGCACGCCCGTCACGCCGTATCTTCTCGCCATCGTGGGGATCTGCGTCTACGCTTTCCACTACCTCGGAAAGGAAGAATCGATCGTGCGCGCCGCGCCGGTCGACGACGTGGCCGTTTCCGAACGCGCCGCGCCCGTCGCGACGCCTCCGCTTTCGACGCCCCTGGCCGGCCCGCGACGCGTGGTGCTGGTCAGCGTCGACGGCATGTCCTCGGCGCTGGTCGATCGCATGCCGCATCTCAAGCAGATGTTCGTCGATGGCGCCGGCACGCTGAAGACCGAGGTGCCGCGCGGGCACACGACCGCGATCTCGCACGCCGTGCTCTTCACGGGCGCAGATCCGTCGGTGAACGGCGTCACGTGCGAACCCGACGAACGTCCTTGCAACGGTTTCACGATGCGGAAAGGCCGAGGCTATCACTCCCCGGACTTCCGCTGGACGCCGCTCAAGGTCACGGATACGCTCTTCACCGCCGTCGAAGCGTCGGGCCACAAAGCCGTCGCCGCCGTGCAGAAGGGCAAACTCGTCGGCTTCTTCCGTCCGAACGGCGATGAGACCGGCATCATCAGCACGAACAACACCGCCAGAGTGGTCGAAACCGGCTGCGAGGCGGTCAAGGATGATGACGTGCGCTTGGTCGTCTTGCACTTCAAGATGATCGACGATGCCGGGCACCATGCGGGCTGGCTCTCCGATCGGCAGTACCGCGAAGCGGATACGATCGACGGACAGCTCCAGCAAGTGCGCGATTGCGTCGACCGAGCCAATGCCGCGAGCGGCAAAGTCTCGACGGTCTTGATCGTCACCTCCGACCACGGCGGCACGCCCGGCGGCGAACATTGCGGACGCAAGTTCGACAATGACGACACTGAACTGGTGCCCTGGGTCGCTCTCGGCCCCGGCCTCAAGCGAGGCTACGAGATCACGGCGCGTTCCGACGCGCCGACGACCTCGCAAGGCACGCATCCGACGATGCTGCTCGTCGACACGGTTCCCACGATCCTTGCCCTGCTCGGCCTGCCCGAAACGTCGATTCCGACGCTCTCGAAACAGGCCAAACCCGTCGAAGGGATTTACGCGTCGCAATGACGCGTCACCCCGTTCCGGGCCGCGCCGCACTCACCCTGCGGCGCGTTTTTTGTTATACTGGAAGCATGTCTGAACAACATCGCAAAGCTTGGGTCGTGACCGTCGACATGGGCTACGGCCATGAACGCGCCTCGCACGCGATCAAGGATTTGGCGTACGGCGACGTGATCGTCGCCAACAACTACCACGGCATTCCGGAGCGCGATAAAAAGCTATGGCTCGGCACCCGCACGATCTACGAAGCCTTCTCGCGTTTCAAGCGCGTGCCGTTCATCGGCGAATTGGCCTGGCACGCCTTCGACACGCTCCAGGAAATCAAGCCGTTCTATCCGCGCCGCGACTTGTCGGCGCCGAGCCTGCAGATCCTCGAGATTTATCATTTGATCGAAAAGAAGGGCCTGGGCCGCCACCTGATCGAGCTCATGCGGAACAAGCGGCGCATTCCGCTGATCTGCACCTTTCCGTTGCCGGCCTTCGCCGCCGACGTCTTCGAATATCCGGAAGACATTTATCTCGTCACGACCGACTCGGACGTCAGCCGCGCCTGGGTCGCCAAGGATCCGAAGCGCAGCCGCATCAAGTACTTCGCCTCGAACGGCCGCGTCGTCGAGCGTCTCAAGCTCTACGGCGTGCCGCCGGAAAATATTTTCCTGACCGGCTTTCCGCTCTCGAAGGAACTGGTCGGCGGCCCGCATGTCGACACGATCCGCAAGGACCTGGGAGAACGCATCTGCCATCTCGATCCGCAGGGCATTTTCTATTCGCGGTACGAGGAAATCCTGAAGTCGGCGCTCGGAGTGGCGAACTGCACCCGGGTCCCGACGCATCCGCTCACGCTGACCTTCAGCGTCGGCGGCGCGGGCGCGCAAGGCGAGCTCGGCATCACGATCGCCAAGAGCCTGCGCGAGAAAATCCGCAGCGGCAAGATCTTGCTCAACCTGGTGGCCGGCACCAAGAAAGACGTCGCGCATTCTTTCAAGAAAGAACTGCTGGCGCTCGGCATGGGTAGCGATCTCGGTCACGGCGTGCGCGTCCTCTGGTACCACGACCGCCCCACCTATTTCAGCCGCTTCGATCAAGTCCTTCGCCACACCGACGTCCTCTGGACCAAGCCGAGCGAGCTCTCCTTCTATACCGGCGTGGGAATGCCGATCATCATCTCGCCGCCGATCGGCTCCCAGGAAATCTTCAACGAACTCTGGCTGCGCACCGTCGGCGGCGGCACCCCGCAGGCGGACCCGCGCTACGTGAACGAATGGCTGTTCGACTGGGTCGAATCCGGCGGTCTGGCCCGCATGGCCTGGAACGGTTTCATCGAAGCGCCCACGCACGGTACCTATCGCATCGAGGAGATTCTGACCGGCGCCCAAGTCGAGCTCGCCAAATTGCCGCTCATCGTCTGACATGCGCCCGCGCACGCGCCTTTTCCTGATGGGCTTGATCGGCCTCGCGGCCAGCGCGGGGCTATTCTTCTGGTACAAGGCCTCGTTGCCGCGCGTGATGCCGAAGTACGGCGTGACGTTCTCGACGCAGTACGCGAAAGAGCTCGGGCTCGATTGGAAGAAGGCCTTCACGACGACGCTCGACGACCTCAAGGTTCGGAAGTTCCGGATTCCCGTGTACTGGGACGAAGTCGAAACGAAAAAAGGCGTCTACGACTGGTCCGATGTCGACTGGATGCTTTCCCAGGCGCAAGCGGCGCGCGCCGACGTGATCTTGGCGATCGGGCGCAAGACCCCGCGCTGGCCCGAATGCCATGTGCCCGCTTGGGCCGCGAAGCTCGGCGCCCCGGCGCAGGATCAGCAGGTGCTGCGCTTCCTGGCCGAAGAGGTCAAGCATTTCAAGAACGCGCCGGCCGTAAAGATCTGGCAGGTTGAAAACGAGCCGCTCTTCCAATTCGGCAAATGCCCGCCGCCTGACCGCGAATTTTTGAAGCAGGAAATCAGCCTCGTGCGCGAGGCCGATCCGCGTCCGATCATGGTGACCGACAGCGGAGAATTGTCGACCTGGATCCGGACCGGCACTTTGGCCGACGTGCTCGGCATCAGCATGTACCGCCTGGTTTGGAATCAGGACGTCGGCGCGCTCTACTGGCCCGTCTCGCCGCTGTACTACACGGACCGCATGCGGCTGCTCAGTCCCATCGTCAAAAACGTGATCGTCAGCGAGCTCCAAGCCGAGCCGTGGTTCCGCTCGCCGGTCGAGGACACGCCGATCGACGAGCAGCTCGATCAGATGAACGCCGCGCGCCTCCGCGAAAACGCCCGGTTCGCCGCTTCGACCGGCGCTTCCGAAATCGATTTCTGGGGCGTCGAATGGTGGTACTGGATGACGCTGCACGGCCATCCCGAACTTTGGGAAGCGGCCAAACCCTTCTTCCGCTGATATGGCATCCCAAGCCCCCGTTTCACAACTGCGCTGCGATCCGTCCATCCTGGCGGCGATTTGGGATGCGGCGCCCAACGCCTGGCTGTTCGTGGCGGCGGACGGCCGCATCTGCCTCGTCAACCGCGCGTTCCAGGATTTTTTCGGCCTGTTCCCGTCCGAGATCGCCGGCAAAATGCTGCCGGACATCGAGAAGGCCATGACCGTCACCTTCGCGGAACCGCTCTCGTATCATGAGACGATCGCGCATCCGTTCGAAGACCGCGAGGCTCATTTTTTCCGCGACGTCGAGGTGACGACGCCGCAGCACCGCTACCTGGAGATCGTCAGCGAACCCGTGCGTCAGCAAGACCACTACCTTGGGCGCTTGTGGATCATCCGCGACGTGACGAGCGAGCGCGAAATCACGGAGCTCAAAATCCAGTACGGCGGCCTGCGCAACGCCGACGAGATCAAATCGAAATTCCTGACGGTCGCCTCGCACCAGATGCGCACGCCGATGAACGCGATGCGCTGGAACCTCGACTTGCTGCTCTCGGGCGACGCCGGCGCGATCCCGAAGGAGGCGATGGAACTGCTGCGCGACGTCTACAAGAGCCTGATGACCAGCCTCTCGATCATCGACGACATGCTGCTCGCGGTCGATATCGAGCAGCGCGCGCTGCGCCTCGAAAAGACGTCGGTCGACCTGGCCGAAGTCGTCGGCAAGGTCGTCCACGATTTCGCCCGCAGCGCCATCGTGCGCAAGCAGACGATCGCCTTCGCGCCGCCCAAGAACCTGCCGCGCATGTTCATCGACTCCGCGCGGATGGAAAAAGTCTTCAATCGCCTGATCGACAACGCCATCCGATACACGCCGGACGGAGGACGCATCGACGTGGAGATCCGTCCGGACAAGGACGTGATCGCGGTCATCGTGCGCGACAGCGGCGTCGGCGTGCCGGTCCCGGATCGGGCGCGCCTGTTCGAACGCTTCTACCGCTCGAAACAGGCCATCGATCTCAACCCGAACGCCTCGGGCCTCGGCCTCTATATCGCCAAGTTCATCGTGGCGGCGCACGACGGCTGGATCGCCTACGAGCAGGCGCCGGGCGGCGGCTCCGTTTTCACCGTCAACTTGCCCCGGCGCGCCGCGATGTAATACACTCCTCCTATAAGCCTTCGTTTTTCTATGGCCAAAACCGTACTGATCGTCGAGGATGAACAGAGCATGCAGCGGGCTTTGAAGAGCAAGCTGGAACACGCAGGCTACACCGTCCAGGCCGCTTCCGACGGCGAAGAGGCCATGAAGTTTCTCAAAGTCGGCGAGCCCGCGCTCGTGCTGCTCGACTTGATCATGCCCAAGATCGACGGCATCTCCGTGCTGCGTCAGATGAAAGGCGACGACCGCCTCCGGCCGATCCCGGTCATCATTCTCACGAACTTGAGTTCCGGCGACAAGGTCGCCGAAGCCATGCAACTCGGCACCTTCGACTTCCTCGTCAAGGCGAACTACTCGCTCGACGACGTCTTGAAAAAAGTCTCCGACAGGATCGGAAGCCCGTAAGACCATGCCCGCGCCGCGCGCCAGAATTTTGGTGGTGGAGGACGAGACCTTTCTCGTCAAGATTTACGACGTCAAACTGAAAAAAGAAGGTTTCGACGTCGGCATAGCGACCGATGGCGAAGCGGCGCTCGCGATGGCCGTGTCGTTCCGTCCGGATCTGATCCTGCTGGACCTGCTCTTGCCGAAGCTCGACGGATTCGAGGTGCTGAGGCGCCTGCGCGCCGAGCCGAAAACCAAACACATCCAAGTCATCGTGCTTTCCAATCTCGGACAAGAAGAAGACATGAAGCGCGCCCGGGCGCTCGGCGCCGAGGACTATCTCATCAAGGCGGATCACACGCTGCAGGAGATCATCGCGAAAATCCGCCAGCAGCTTGAACGGCGTTCCGCCTGATGTGACCATTCCACGCCACATTTTACGGGAATCTTCGGCGGAGCGCGCCGTCGATTTGCTGTTGTCCGAAGCCGTTCGCGCTTCGGCCACCGACCTGGTTCTCGAGCCTCAGGCAGGATTCGCGACCGTGCGGATGCGGATCGGAGGTCTCGCGCACGAGATGTTCCGGCAGCCGAAGGACACGCACGCGAAATTCGTCGCGCGCCTCAAAGCGCTGGCGCGCCTTCGGGACGTCGCGCCGCTTGCCGCGCAGGAGGGCGAGGTGCGCCGCATCGTCGGCGGCCGATCTGTCGAAGCGCGGGCCAGGATCGTGCCGGTCATGGAGGGGGAAAAAGCCGTCGTGCATTTTCGCGCGCCGAGGCCCGCCCTCGACGCGCTCGGCTTGTCCGAAACGCAAATGGAGCGGCTGCGCGCGGCTTTGAAGAAAAAATCCGGCTTGATCGCGGTCGTCGGTCCGCGCGCGTCCGGCCTCACGACCACGCTTTTGGCTTGCGTGAAAGAGGCGCGTGCCGCCGGCCAGGCCGCCGTCACGATCGAAGATCCGATCGAAGAAGATCTTCCGGGCGTCGCGCAGGCGGAAGTCGACGCCGCTTCCGGCCGTACCTTTGCCGCACTTGCGCGCGCCGCGGCGGTCGAAGGCTCCGGCTTGCTTATGATCGGCGACCTGCGCGATGAAGCGACGGCCGCGATCGCCGTCGCCGCCGCCAAGCGCCGGCCGGTGCTGATCGGTCTCCGCGGCTCCGGCGCGTTGGATGCGATCCCGCGGCTTTCCGAACTCGGCATCGACCCCACCATCGCGCGCGCCACCCTCGCGCTTTCCGTCGGCCAGCGTCTCGCGCGGATCATCTGCCCGCGCTGCCGCCGCGCCGAAAAAACCACGAAAGCGCAGGCGCTTTCTTCCGGCTGGCCGCGCCCGCTCGTCGCGCGCCTCTTCGCCGCCAAGGAGGCGATCGCGCTCGCTCGCGGCGCCAAATGCGAAGCTTGCCGATACACCGGCTTCCGGGGCGCGATCGGGATCTTCGAGCTGTTCGATCCGAAAGATCCCGGCAGCCTGACCCCGTTCTTCGAAGACGGCCTTCGCAAAGCCTTGACGGGCCTCACGACGATCGAAGAGCTGCTCCGCTGATTTTGCTATACTGTCGGCACCTTTCGATTTATCCACACCGCACCGCCGCGCCGTATGTCCAAGGAAGTCGTGCTCGACATCGAGACGGATGGCTTGATCGGCCCCAACAATGCCATGCCGAAGATCACGCTCGTCGGCGTCTACTATTACGAGACGGACGAGTACGTCAGCTACCTTGAACACGAGTTGCCGAACCTCTGGCCGCGCTTGGAGCGCGCCGACCGCATCATCGGCTACAACACCAAGGGCTTCGATCTTCCGGTCATGAACAGCTATTACGCAGGCGACTTGCTGACGTTCCAGAATCTTGACCTGCTGGAAGTCATTGCCGCCAGCCTCGGCTTCCGCCTGAAACTCGACTCGGTCGCGCAGGCCACGCTCGGGATCGGCAAGACGGGGCACGGCCTCCAGGCCCTCGAGTATTTCAAGAAAGGGGAGCTCGACAAGCTTCGCGATTACTGCCTGATGGACGTGAAGATCACCAAAGAAGTCTACGAATACGGGCGCGAGCGCGGCGAGGTCCTCTTTGAGGATCGGACCGGCGCGAAGAAGGCCGTCAAAGTCAACTTCAAGATGCCGAACGCCAAAGCGAATCCGATCAACCTGACGATGCCGTTTTAGAAAAAAGCCCTCCGTTGGAGGGTCTTTGTTATCCGAGATATCCGAGGCCGTAGGCGACGCCGAGGGCGCCAAGGGCCATGAGCAGCAGGCCGAGCTTGCGGCGTTCGGGCGAGCGCCGGACGATCTGGAAGCCGACGACGAGCAGCGCGGCGCCCGCATAGAGCGCGATCTGCCGCGTGGTCATCGCCATGGCGGAACGCGCCAGGAAGCCGAGCACGAGCAGCAGGATGTATCCGCCGATCAGCACGTTGGCCGCGCCGGCCAGCCGATTGCGATTGGGCGGCTTGGCCAAGAGCATGATCAGGCCGTTCAGGACGCCGATCGCGCCGGCCAGCAGGTACCAGCCCGAGCGCATCGCGAAGAACATGAACAGGGACAGGGCGATCGTGACGACTCGTAGGTTGACTCGCGGCAAAGGGCACCTCCGTGGCCGCACTCTACGGCTTCGCGTCCAAGCCGTCAAAATCCGGCAAAGAAAAAACCCCGCGATGAACGGAGCTTTTCCATGGTCGGAATGACAGGGATTGAACCTGCGGCCTCTCGCACCCGAAGCGAGCGCTCTACCGCTGAGCTACATTCCGACGGTCCGATGAACGTGGGTATCCTACCTGATCCGCCGCGCCTTGGCAAGACTCGACGGGTCGCGGATGTGCTAAAATGCCGCCGAGGAGGTTCCCGATGCGCCTGCTGCTCTCCACGCTCATTCTGTCCGCGCTGGTTTCCTGCGCGACGTCCGCGTACGTCGAGCCGGCCTATCCCGTCACGCCGGTCTACGTCTACGCCTACGAAGGCGGCGCCTGCTGGGCCGATGACGTCTGGTACGGCGCCTGTCCCTGGGCCATGCCCGGCTACGGCTACTACGCCTGGTACGGCGGACGCTGGACGCCGCGCCCGCACTACGTCTGGCGGGATCATCGCTCTCCGCCGCCCATGCATTGGCATGGCCCGATCGCGCACCCCGTCTATCCTGGCGGCCGCGGCTGGCATCGCTAACCCCGCTCCTCGCAGCGGGTTTTTCTTTGCTTGACCCGTTCGCCTTTCGTTCGTGTAGAATGCGATCATGAACCTCTTTGACCTCAAAGATCAAAAAGAAAAGGAGAAGCAAGCGCCGCTGGCGGAACTGATGCGTCCGCGCGCGCTCGAGGATTTCGTGGGCCAGGATGAGCTGGTCGGCGAAGGTTCGGCGCTCAGGACACTTTTGGAATTGGACGCGATCCCGTCCATGATTTTCTGGGGACCGCCCGGCGTCGGCAAAACGACGCTCGCGCGCATCATCGCGGGCCGCACCAAATCGCGCTTCGTCGCGCTGTCGGCCACGACCTCCGGCATCGCCGATCTCAAGCGCGCGGTTGAGGAAGCGCGCGAGCGGCGCGCCTTGCACGGCGAGCGCACGATCGTCTTCATCGACGAAATCCACCGTTGGAACAAAGCGCAGCAGGACGCGTTTTTGCCGCACGTCGAGGACGGCACGGTCACGCTGATCGGCGCGACCACGGAAAACCCTTCCTTCGAAGTGAACAGCGCGCTCTTGTCGCGTTCGCGCGTCTTCGTGCTCAAGGCGCTGTCCGTCGAGGCGATTGAAGCGATGCTGAAGCGCGCGCTCGCGCTGGTCAAAGAACGCGGCGTGTATCCGCACAAGATCAAGGTCGACAAGGAAGCGCTGAAATACCTGGCGACGATCGCGAACGGCGACGGACGCTCGGCCTTGAACGGCCTGGAACTCGGGCTGCGCAGCGTCCGGCCGGACGCGAAAGGCGTGGTATACTTGAAGAAGGAAGCGCTGGCCAAAACGCTTCAAAAAAACCATCTTTTGTACGACCGGCAGGGCGAGGAGCACTACAACATCATCTCCGCCTTGCACAAGTCGATGCGCGGTTCGGACACCGACGCGGCGCTCTACTGGCTCGGGCGCATGCTTGAGGCGGGGGAGGATCCGCTCTACGTCGCGCGGCGCATCGTGCGCTTCGCTTCGGAAGATGTCGGCTTGGCGGATCCGAACGCGCTCGTCCAAGCAGTCGCCGCCTATCAAGCCTGTCATCAGATCGGCATGCCGGAATGCAACGTCATCCTGGCGCAAGCCGTGGCGTATCTCGCCCGCGCGCCGAAATCGAACGCGCTCTACGTCGCCTACGGCCGCGTCCAGCGCGACATCGCGGAGCATCCGAACGAAGGCGTTCCGCTGCATCTTCGCAACGCGCCGACCAAGCTCATGAAGAACCTCGGCTACGGCCAGGATTACAAGTACAACCCCGTCTTCAAGGAACCGGTCGATCAGGACTATCTCCCCGAATCCCTCAAGGGACGCCATTACCTCGATGATGTCTAAGCGCGCACTGTTACTCGGCGCCTTCGGCCTCGCCGCGCTTGCGGCGGGGGTGTTCTGGCTCCAGGAACCGGATCCGCAGGCCGTGCTGCGCCAGGCCACCAAGAATTTGCTGGCCGAAAAAACCTTTCATGCCGATCTGCAAGCGAGCTTCGCCGGCTTGCCGGTGGGAATGAGCGGCGGAAATCTCGCCGCGAGCGCCACGGGCATCGACATCGCGCTTCGTTCGGACATCGACCGCACCCAGCCCGCGACGCCCGCTTCGGTCTCCACGTTCGAATTCGTCCAGCATCTGGCTTCGGGCGGTCGGGCGCTGCTCTCCGGCGAAGCGCGGCGGAAAGACGGCGTCTACTACGCGCGCCTGCAAGCGATCGAGGGCGTGGAGGGCATCGACGCCGCGCGGGTCGTCGGCCGCTGGATGAAATCGGATCGCTCCTTCCTGGAACTGCTGTTCGCCGAGGCCGCGCCCGCGCCTTTGTTCGATGAAGCCAGCGCGGAAAGCATGAAATCGGCGATCATGAACGTGGATCTCTTCAGCGTGCAGAAAAAACTTTCCAAGGAAACGGTCGCGGGAGAATCCTCGTATCATTATGCCGTCGCCTTGAATATGGAAGCGGTCTCCGCGCTGCTCTTGAAGCAGCGCGAGCTCGAAACCGGCAAGCCGATCGCGGCGGAGGACGTCCTCGCGGTCACGAACGAACTCGTGCCGTGGGGCAAGCCGGCCGGCGAGATCTGGATCGGAGCGCATTCCCGCCGTCTCAAAAAGATGACGCTGACGACGACCTTCGGCCAGGACGGCAAGGGCGGAACCGGACACGCCACGCTGATGCTCTCAAAGGAAGGCACGTCGCTCGCGAGCGACGCGCCGCAAGCGGAAGACGTCGACAAGGTGCTCGGCCCGCTCTTCGACAAGCGCCTGAATTTGGCGGGCGGACGTTCTTTGGCGCAAGCTTCGCCCGAAGCTCCGCAGCCGCACCAGCCTTTGGCCGCGCCGCCGGCGATCGCGGCGCAGGAGACCGACACCGACAGCGACGGGCTCAGCGATTCGCAAGAATTCTTTTACGGCACGGATGCCTGGAGTCCCGACACCGACGGCGATGGCTATCCCGACGGCTTGGAAGTCGATAAGGGGATGAATCCGCTCGGTCCCGGCGCCTTGTTCGGTTTCGGCTTATGAACCGCCTTCGGCTGTTGCGACTCGGCTTTTTCGCCGTCGGTCTCGTGATCATCGGGCAACTTTTCCGCATCGAAGTGCTGGCGCATGATTTTTATTCCGCCTTGGCCGAGGGTCAGCACGATTTGTTCCAGCAGCTGTTTCCCGAGCGCGGAAAAATTTACGCGCGCGATCATCAATCCGGCGATCAGACGTTTCTTTTGGCGACCAATCGCACGCTCAACTTGCTGTACGCCGAGCCGTTCCGCATCAAGAACCCGGTGATGGAGGCGAAAGCGCTGGCGCCGCTGATCAACGCGGATCCGACCGAGCTGGCCGCCAAGCTGTCCAGCCCGACCGATCGCTACCGCGTCCTGGCGCACAAGGTCGACGACGACACGCGCGCCAAGATCGAGGCGCTCACGCTGGAAGGCATCGGCTTCTCGGACGAGGATTTCCGTTTTTATCCCGAGAGCGACGCCGGCGCGCAGATGCTCGGCTTCGTCGCCCAGGACGCCAAGGGCATGATCGGCCACTACGGCATCGAAGGCTGGTTCAATCAGGAGCTCTCCGGCACGCAGGGCTACCTGCAGTCTGAAAAGGATTCGAGCGGTCGCTTGATCGGCGTCGGCAATCGCACGCTTCAGCCGGCCAAAGATGGCGACGATCTCGTCTTGACGATCGACCGCACCGTGCAGTACGTCGCCTGCAAGAAACTGAACGAGTGGGTCGCGAAATTCAGCGCGGAAAAGGGGAGCCTGGTGATCCTCGATCCCAAGACCGGTGCCGTGATCGCGATGTGCAACGCGCCGACCTTCGATCCCAACGCCTACAGCAAGATCGACGCCGTCGACGTCTACAACAACACCGCCATCTTCACGCCGTACGAACCGGGTTCCGTCTTCAAGACGATCACGATGGCGGCCGGCATCGACACCGGCAAGATCACGCCGGACAGCACGTTCGACGATCCGGGCGAAGTCAAAATCGGTCCCTTCACGATCCGCAACGCCGACTTGAAAGCGCACGGCGTCGTCAGCATGACCTACGTGCTCGCGCAGTCGCTCAACACCGGCATCGATTTCGTCGTCGGCAAAATCGGCGCGCCGACCTTCCTTTCGTACGCGCGCGATTTCGGCTTCGGCCAGAAGACGGGCATCACACTCGAGTCGGAAAGTCCCGGCGACATTTCGCAGCTCGAACGCAAAGGCGACATTTGGTCGGCGACCGCCGCCTTCGGCCAGGGCGTCAGCGCGACCGTGCTGCAGCTCGCTTCGGCCTACGGCGCGATCGCCAACGGCGGCATCTTGATGAAGCCCTACATCGTCGACGAAATCCGTCCGGCCCTCGGCGCGCCGCAGGTCATGACGCCGAAGATCGTCCGGCGCGTGATCACCGAGAAGACGGCGCGCCTCCTGACCGGCATGCTGGTCGCGGTCGTCGAAAGCGGCGAAGGCCATCGCGCGAACGTGCCGGGCTACTGGATCGGCGGCAAGACCGGCACGGCCCAGATCCCGCGCACCGACGGCGGCGGCTACGAAGTCGGGCCGACCATCGGTTCCTTCGTCGGTTTCGGTCCGGTCGACGATCCGAGGTTCGTGATGGTCGTGCGCATCGACCGCCCGCAAGGCGTGCAGTATGCTGAATCCTCCGCCGCCCCGCTCTGGGGCGACGTCGCCAAGTTCCTGATGGATTATTACCAGATCCCGCCGACCCGCAAGTGATATGCTGCGCCATCTCCAATCCCTCCTGGCCTTCCTCGCCCGCGCGACGCTCGCGCGTTATACGCCGAAAATCGTGGCGGTCGCCGGCTCCGTCGGCAAGACCTCGACGACCCGTGCGATCGCGGCGGTCTTGGCGCGCTCATTCCCGACGCGAGGCAGCGCCAAGAATCACAACAATGAAATCGGCGTGCCGCTTACGATTTTGGGCGAAGCGAAATCCGGCGGACGTTCGCCCTTCGCCTGGCTCGCCATTCTCTGGCGCGGCTTCCGTTTGGCCTTCGGTCCCGCGCGGAACTATCCCAAAGTGCTCGTGCTCGAGATGGCGACCGACCATCCCGGCGATTTGACGCACCTCGTTTCGATCGCGCCGCCGGACGTCGCCGTGCTGACGGCCGTTTCGGAAGAGCATACCGAATATCTCGGCGATCTCGATGGCGTGGCCAAAGAAGAGGGGACGATCGTACGCGCGCTCCCGCCGCATGGAACCGCAGTCTTGAACGCGGATGACGCGCGCGTGGCCGCGATGAAAGCGGATGCGCTGCATGCGATGTCGTTCGGGTTTTCCGCATCCGCCGATGTCCGCGCCGAACGCGTCCAGCCAGAGCTCGCGCTCGGCACGGTTTTCACCCGCTTCGATTTGCAAATCGGCGGAAAAAGCTACCCGGTCAACCTCCCGAACGCGCTCGGCGACGGCAACGTCTACGCCGCGCTCGCGGCCGCATCGGTCGCGTTGGCGTTCGGCATCGATCCCGCGCTGATCCCGTACGGTTTGGCGGAATACGAACCGCCGCCGGGACGCCTGCGCGTTTTGCCCGGCATCAAGAACGTCACGATCGTCGACGACACCTACAACGCCTCGCCCCGCGCTTCGGAATTGGCGCTCGCGACGCTCCAGCATCTGCCGATCGCCTCGGGTGGACGCCGCATCGCCGCGCTCGGCGACATGCTCGAGCTCGGCGCGCTGACGGAAGAAACGCATCGGCGCATCGGCGAGATCGCCGCGCGTTCGGGCCTCGAGCTTTTGATCGGCGTCGGTCAGGCTTCCTTCCAACTTTGTGACGCGGCCAAGGCCGCCGGGATGCCCGAAGAGCGCGTCTTCCATTTTTCCGAGGCGGTTTCGGCCGGAAAATTCCTTCAAGAGCGCTTGCATTCCGGCGATCTTTTGCTGGTCAAAGGCTCCCGCGGCATGCGCATGGAACGCATCGTCAAAGAACTGATGTCTGAGCCCGAACGGGCCTCGGAATTGCTGGTCGGTCAGGATTGACAAAAGCCGGCGAAGCGCTATCGTATCGAAGGATTGGATGCCAATCCGAGGAGGCCGACATGTGCGAGGAACGAGACGCATGGCTTGGCCGGACGTTGTCCGGACGTTATCTCCTGAGGAGGAAATTCGAGAGCGGCGGCATGAGCCGCGCGTATGAAGGCTGGGACCAAAAAGCGCGCCGCCGCGTGGCCGTCAAGCTCATCGAACATGAGCGCGACGGCGACGAAACCGTCAAACGGCTGCAGATCGAAGCTTTGGCGCTTCGGTGCGTGCGGCATCGCAACGTGGTTGGATTGCTTGATTGGCAGGTCGCGGACGGGCACGAGTTCTTCGTCATGGAATACGCCGAAGGCTTCAGCCTCGAAGACCTGCTCATCCGCCAGACGCGCTTTCGGACGGAAGAGTCCGTGATGATCGTCGCGCGGCTGCTCGAGGCGCTCGAGGCGGTTCACGCCGCCGGGCTCCTGCATCGCGACGTGAAGCCCGGACACATGATCCTGATGCCCGGCGATCTCAAGCTGATCGACTTCGGCTTGGTCATCCCGCTTTCCGCCGGCTGGCCGAACGCGCGCTGGCAGCGGCTGACGCGCTCGGAACATTGCATGGGCACGCCCGCCTACATGTCGCCCGAGCGCATCCATCGTCGCGATGACGTCGACGTGCGCGCGGATCTCTACTCCGCCGGGCTGATCCTTTACGAGATGCTGTCCGCCCGACTTCCGTTCGCGGAACGCGGGACCCCGACGCGGCCGGTCGAACGCCGGACCGGCTCGCTGGGCCGGATGGTTCGGCGGCTGGCTATCCCTCCCAGCCCGATCGGACGCTGGCGGCCTGACCTGCCGATCCTGCTTCAGCTCCAGATCATGCGGGCCTTGGAGCCGAAGGCCGCGAATCGGTTCCAATCCGCCGCGGAGATGCGTACCGCCCTTTTGGCCGTTTTGCCCTGAAAAACAGGGCTTTTTCTTTGCTTGACAAAAACGCCT
>CAYOJH010000003.1:72610-81911 GCA_964404275.1 uncultured Gammaproteobacteria bacterium
TTTGGCCGTTTTGCCCTGAAAAACAGGGCTTTTTCTTTGCTTGACAAAAACGCCTTTTTCGACTAAGCTATGGCGTTTCCACGGTCTCTGCCCTGGAACGTTCATTCGTCAACCCGAACCGCACGAAAGGCAGGAGGTCCACGGTGCTGAAGACCGACGCCACCGAGAATACCGAAGCCGCGCTGAACAGCGCGAAGCGAAACCGCGGAAGCGCCTCCGACACGTCCGACCTGACCCCCGATCGCGTTTTGGGCGACAAGTTCCGCATCAAGCGCGAGATCGGCGAGGGAGGCATGGGCAGCGTCTACCTGGCGGAGGACAAGCACATCGGCCGCCAGGTCGCCATCAAGCTGATCCGGTTTCCGAAGGCCACCGATCCCGACATGAAGGAGCATCTGATCGAGCGCTTCCGTCGCGAGGCGCGCGCCGCCGGCAGCGTCGACCATCCGAACGTCGTCCGCATCTACGCCTTCGAGGAGCACGAGCGCCGGCATCTCCAGATCATGGAGTACGTCGACGGCCGCACGCTGCTCGAAGAGCTGAAGAGCGGACCCGTGATGCCCGAGAAGGTCGTCCGCTGGGCGATCGAAATCCTGGGCGGTCTCGAAGCAATCCACAAGGCCAAGCTGATCCATCGCGATCTCAAGCCCCAGAACCTGATGCTCACGGCCGACGGCCACATCAAGATCCTGGATCTCGGGCTCGCCAAGCTGACCGACGAGGATCTCTCGCACGAGCTCACGCAGATCGGGCACACGATGGGCACGCCCACGTACATGTCGCCCGAGCAGATCGACGGCGACGCCGATCATCGGACGGATCTCTACGCGCTGGGCGTAGTCCTGTTCCTGCTGCTGACGGGGAAGCCTCCGTTCAGCGGCACCAGGGCGGAAATCTTCCAGAAGCATCGCGGCGAGCCCGTGCCGGAGATCGTTTCTCCTCACGGACCCGTCGACGAGACGCTCCAGGCCGTCATCCGCAAGGCCATGGCCAAGAAGCCGGAGGCGCGCTACGCCACGGCGGAAGAGATGCGCGGCGCGATCTGGACCGTCCGGTTCGCGCAGCGGACTTCGAACGCCCGGATCAAGCGGCCTTCACCGCCGCCGGTTCCGCTCTCGCGGCTGATCAAGCTTTCCGAGAAGGCGTCACCCAAGGCGTCTCCGAAGAAGAGCGGCAGGCTTCTCCCGACCGTGGCCTTCGCCGTCGCCGTCGGCATCGTCGTGGTCGCGCTGATCGGTTGGCAGATCTTCGCCTCCGATGTATCGGTCCCGCCGGTTCTCGCCACGCCCGTCGAACCGGTTTCCGAACCGGTCGCCGCGCCGCCGCCGAATCCGGTCGAAACCCCGTCGGCGGAAGCGACAGTGGCCGACGGCTGCAAAGCCCTGGAAGCCGGGCGTCCGAGCGAAGCGCTGACGATCTTGAAGAAGATCGTTTCCGCCAAGCCCGGCGACGCCTCGGCCCGCTACTGCTTGTGTGGCGCGGAACACCTGCTCAAGACGCCGGAAGCCCGAACGGATTGCGAGGCCTACCTCCGTGATCCGAACCGGGAAAAAACCAAGGCCCTCCAGGTCCGCATGTGGATCAAGGGTTCGTAACTTCGTCTCAGTTGCCCAAAGGATGCGCGTTGCGTATCCTTTTTTCATAGGAGGCGTCGAATGGAAACGCACCTTCTGGCGACGATCTTTTGGTTCCTCGGCACGTTCGCCTGCGCCCTGACCTTCGCCGGCGACAGCCGCCGCGCCCGCATTGCGCCGCCGTTCGTGGCCACCGCGTTCGTTCTCGTCCTCGACTTCGTCTGGAATGTGCAGATGACCCCGCTGTTCTTGACCCTTCCGACTTGGGACATCCTGCGCCGTTGGCTGCGTCGGCCGAATCCGCACTTCCTGAAAAGGGAGATCGCGGCCTATGTCATCTGTGCCGGAGCCTTCCTGACGCTCTCGATCGCTGCCGCCGGCGATCCGATCGAAGCGATCGACGGCATCATGACCTTGATGCTCTGGGGTTTCCTGATCGGCATGACCAGCGAGACCGCCCCGTTCTTCCGCCGCCGCTTCGCGCGCATCGATTCGCCCTGAACAGGCGAATTTTTTTGAAAGGAAAAACCGCGTCGTTGTGTTATAGTATTTCCGTATGCAGACGCTGATCTCCATCCTTTTGCTCGCCGCAGGCTTTGCGGCCTATCTGTTCTTTTCCCGCCGCCGTTCGGGCGGCGCGCCCCCGTCGGCCGGGCCGATGCTGGCGCAATTCACGCGCGACCTGACCGAGGCCGCCCGGCAGGGAACGATCGAACCCGTCGTCGGCCGCGAAAGGGAAATCGCGCGGACGATCGAGATCCTGTCGCGCAAGACCAAGAACAATCCGCTGCTGCTCGGACAGCCCGGCGTCGGCAAGACGGCCATCGCCGAAGGCCTGGCGCTCAAGATCGCGCAGGGCGAAGTGCCGGATGACCTGAAAGGCAAGCGCGTGCTGGCGCTCGACCTGACGGGATTGATCTCGGACACCAAGTACCGCGGCGAATTCGAGAAACGCGTCAAAGGGCTCTTGGCGGAACTGGCGGCGGCGCATCGTCACATCATCCTGTTCATCGACGAGGTCCACACGCTGGCGCAGGCCAAAGGCGCCGAAGGCTCCCTGAACGTCTCCGACATCTTCAAACCGGCCCTGGCGCGCGGAGACCTGATGGTGATCGGCGCGACGACCCCCGAGGAATACGAGCAGTACCTGCGCCACGACGAAACGCTCGACCGCCGCTTCCAGTCCATCATGATCCCGGAGCCGTCGCCGGAAGAAACGCTCACGATCCTCCAAGGCATCCGCCCCGTCTACGAAGCGTTCCATCATGTCCGCTACGCGGATGAAGCCCTCCAAGCGGCGATCGATCTGTCGGACGAGTTCGCCGGGAAGCGCTTCCTGCCGGATCGCGCCATCGACCTGATCGACGAAGCCGGCGCGCGCGTCAAAATCCTCCGCCCGGGCGCCGCAGACGCGCCGGAAGTGACGGCTGAGGACATCCGCGCCGTCGTCGAAGAAGAAAAGAACGTCTAATCTATCTCCATTTCTATGGTAGCGACCAAAACGAAAGTTTCGACGAAAACGAAAGTGGCGATCGGCATCGCGGTGGCGGCAGGCGGCTTGATCGTCGCCAACATGCTGATCAGAAATTATTACCCGACGTACAGTTACACGAACGTCGTCGTCACGCCGACGCCCGTCACGCGGCCGACAATGGCTTCGATGATCGGCGGCTTGAACGGGTTCAACCTCAGTTACGGCGCCAATACGCTCAGCCGTGTCCAGATCACGGCGCCGGCGGGGCACGATCTCGGCCTGTACGGCCTGGCCTTCAGGGTCGACCTGAATCTCCCGCCCGGTTTCACGCTGACGTATCCGTTTTTTTACGGCGCCGGCGTGATGGGCACGTTCGTGACCGACGCCAGCTGCGGCTTCACGCCGACGGCAACGTCGCTGTGCTTGCGCGTGCCGTTCAAGAGCGAGCTGTTGATTCCGGCCGGCACCACGACGTATATGACGCTCGGTGGACAGATTAATGGTCCGGCGGGCATGACCGGACTCGTTTCCGGCAACTCGATCACGACGACGCTTCTGACCGACACCAGCACGAACTACGGAACCCTGAGCGGCTCCGGCACCACGCTGGGTATCGGCGGCACTCCGCAAAATTTCGTCTGGTCCGACCGAAGCTCCGCGACGCATTCTCTGACCAGCAACGATTGGTGGAACGGCTCCTACGCCTACGGCCTGCCGATCGCGCAGGCGCTTCTAAGGCCGTAACCGCCTCGACAAAAAACACCCGACGCCATGGTCGGGTGTTTTTGGTACCGCGTAGGGGATTTGAACCCCTGATTTTCGCCGTGAGAAGGCGACGTCCTGGACCGGGCTAGACGAACGCGGCGCGCGCTTTGGAAGATAGCACGCGAATGACTGGACGTCCAGTTCCGTGCTATGCTATCGGCATATTTTACGCACTATTTATCGTATGTCGCTTCATTCGCTCATGCATCACCCGGCTCTCGAGAAGCTGCGCACGACCGGCGCCGGAGACCTCGGCAAGTTGGCGCTTCGTTTGGCGGTCGGCGCGGCGTTCCTGTCGCACGGCTGGATGAAAGTCCAGAGCCTGCCGTTCGCCGTCATGTATTTCGGCAAGATCCACATCCCGGCTCCGGGCTTTTTCGCCCCCTTCGTGAGCTGGATCGAAGTCCTGGGCGGCGCGGCGCTGATCCTCGGCGCGGCGGTCCGTTTCTTCGGCGCGGCGTTGGCGATCGACATGCTCGTCGCGATCGTGGCCAACAAGCACTACGCGGCTTGGAAATCCGCCGAGCTCGAGGCGCTGCTCCTCGCGTCTTCGCTCATGCTGCTCACGCACGGCGCGGGCCGCTGGAGTCTCGACGCGCTGCTCATGAAGAAGCTGGCCAGAGCGCATTCGGACGCGATGCCGGCCAAGACCTGAGCGCATGGCCGCGCGACCTTTCATTGGACGCGTCGGCCGGGATCAAGCCTCCATCGCGCTGGGAGGCCTGGTGGCCTTTTTGCTCGTCTGCGCCGTGCTCAGCTGGCGCACCCTCTGCCTGGGGCTGCAAGAGAACGCGCAGCGGAAGCTCGACGCGAAAGCGGATCTGATGGCCGGCGCGATCCAATCCGCGCTCGACGTCTCTACGCAGCCGCTCTACGGCATCGACGGGCTTTTCCAGGCCGACCCGCGCGTCGGGCGGACCGCATTCAACGCCTTCTTGGCGGCGCAGAATCTCCAGAAGATCCGCGCGGACATTTTCACGCTCGGCTATGCCGAACGGGTCAAGCCGGAAGCGGTCGCCGCCTTCACGCAAGGCATCCGCGCCGACGGCTTTCCGAAGTTCGCCATCATGCCCAAGAACGCGTCGGGCGAGCTGTATGTCACCAAGTTCGGTTACATGAGCGACGGGGAAAATTTCCCGCCGCCCAGCGGTTTCGATCTGGCGAGCGATCCGACGCGCTTCGCGGCCATCGGCGCCGCGCGCGACAGCGGAGCGCTTGCCGTGACGGCGCCGCTCATTTTGCGCACGGGCACCGGAGCGCGTCGCGGATTCATCGTCTATCTCCCGGTCTACGCGCCGGGCAAGCCGAACAGTACGCGTGAAGAACGGCGGGCGAATCTGCTCGGCGTGGCTGGCGTGGGCTTCAAAGCGGACGTCTTCTTCCGAGGCGTGCTGGAACACACGTCCGCGCCTCCCGACTTGCGCGTGTACGTTTATGATGCCGCCGTCTCGACGCTGGGCGGGGATGATCTCTATCTGCGCGCCGCCAATGTCGACCTCGCGCGCCATCTCTCTTCCGAACGCGAAATCCGCTTTGCCGACCGCACCTGGCGCCTGGACCTCGAAGCCTCGGAAGACTTCGGCAAATCCCAGCTTGAACGCGCCGCTCCGCCATTCTTCCTGATTCGGAACATCCTCTTGGCCATCTTCCTGCCCGTCTTCCTGTACGTCCTGCTCCGCTTGCGCGAGCGGAAATCCTGAACTTCCGAATCACGCCGACGTGTCAGGCTTGCTTTTTGCGTCCGAAGCTGATAGCTTGAGCGCCATGTTCTCCTGGAAAAACGCCGGAAAACCGATCGTCGCGCTGTCACCGATGGCCGACATGACCGACTCCGAATTCTGCCTGATCGCCAAGCGCTTCGGGGCCAAAATTGTGTTTCGCGAAATGGTCTCGGCCGAAGCGATCGTGCGTCTCAACGAGAAAACGCTCGAGATGTGCGCCTTCGAAGAAGCCGAGCGCCCGATCATCCAGCAGATTTTCGGCGCCGATCCCGACACGATGGCCGAAGCCGCGCGCATCGTCGAGGAGCGCTTCCATCCGGACGGCATCGACATCAACATGGGCTGCCCGGTCTATAAGATCACCTCGAACTTCAACGGCGCGGCGCTCATGAAGGAACCGGAACGCGCGGCCGAGATCATTCGCAAAATGAAAGCCGTCATCACGGTGCCGCTCTCGGTCAAGATCCGCCTCGGCTGGAGCGATCCGCGCGAGTGCCTGGAATTCGCCCCTGTTCTTGAAGCGGCCGGCGCCGATCTTCTCACGGTCCACGGCCGCACCAAGGCGCAAGGTTACTCCGGCGTGGCGGATTGGAAGATGGTCGGGGAAGTGAAGAAGCGCGTTTCGATTCCGGTTCTCGTGAACGGCGACGTGCACACGCCCGAAGCGGCCGTCACGGCGCTCGAAGCCTCCGGCGCCGACGGCACGCTCATCGCCCGCGGGGCGCTCGGCAATCCCTGGATCCTGAAACAGATCGAAGAGCTGCTGGCCGAGGGAAGGATTTCAACCGTCATCGACGAAGAAACGCGCGTCCGGACGGTGCTCGCGCACGCCCAGCTGATGATCGAACGCTACGGTGAGGAACGCGGCATCGTCCTGATGCGCAAGCACTTCGCCTGGTACTTCAAAGGAAGTCACAACAGCAAGGAGATTCGCATGAAATTGAATCAGGCGACCTCGCTCAAGGACGTCGAAACTGCTATACTGCCTTCAACCCAAACCGGTGATTATGGTCGAACTCTGGCGCAACCTGCTGGTCTATCCGCTGCTCGACACGCTGATCCTCTTCTATAACACGATCGCTTTCGGCAACCTGGGCGTGGCCGTCATCGAGCTGACGATCGCGCTGCGCATCGCGCTCCTGCCGCTCAACGTCCAGGCCGAACGGAACACCGCCAAGTACGAGCGCTTGGAACAGGAAGTCGTCGACTTGCAGACGCGCTTCAAGAACGATCCCGTCGAAGCCAACGAGCACGTCCGCGCGCTGCTCAAGGCCCGCAAGGTCAGCCCGTGGGCCAAGACGGCGATCCTGCTCATCCAGCTCTTGGTCTTCATTATCCTCTACCAGGTCTTCTTGAGCGGCATCAACTCGCACCTCGGCCACCTGGCCTCGTGGGTCGGCGACGTGCAGCTGCCGGTCAACACGAAATTCTTCGGCTTCGAGCTGGGACATCGCAACGTCTTCTGGGCGCTCTCGGTCGGCCTCTTGCTGTTCCTCGAGATTTCGCATCAGCAGAAGAAGGTCGCGCATCTGATGCACAAGCCCGACGCCGTCTATCGCTACACTTTCCCGCTGTTTACCGTCGTGGTACTGTCGATCCTGCCGATGGTCAAAAGCCTGTTCGTGCTGACATCGATGCTGTTTTCGCTCGCGGTTACGACACTCAGGCATGCGCTATGGCCGACCGGCTCGACCAAATGATGTATTCGTTCGTGGTCGAAGACGTCCTGAAGGGACTCTTCATCCACGTTCCGCCCGGCTACGTGGCCTGCGTCTATGATTTGGGCCGCGGCGTTTTGAAAAAAGTCATGATGCCGGGATTGCATTTGAAGATCCCGTTCTGGCAGAAAGCCAAGCTCTTCAACACCCAGACCTTGGAATACTCGATCTCGCGCGAGTTCGACCCGACGCATTCCAAAGCGCTGGGCGACGAACCGGTCGTGGCCCAGACGGCCGACGGCAAGCGCGTGACGGTCGAAGGCACGGTCCTGCTGCGCCTCGACATCGAGCAGATCC
This sequence comes from uncultured Gammaproteobacteria bacterium, assembly GCA_964404275.1. Lineage (GTDB taxonomy): Bacteria > Patescibacteriota > Patescibacteriia > SG8-24 > DYFX01 > DYFX01. The sequence continues at coordinate 80,160 of CAYOJH010000003.1, forward strand.
CGACGCTCTGGCAGACGATCGGCGAAGACTTCGTCCAGAAGATCGTCCGCCCGACCATCCGGAGCCGCATGCGCCTGATCGCTTCGCGCTTCAACTTCTCCGACGCCTCGACGGCCAAACGCGACGCGATCGAGATGGAAGCCAAGCAGGAGCTCGAGCGCATCTTTTTCCCGCGCGGCATCCGCGTCGAAAACGTCTTGCTCTCGGAAATCAAGGAAACCGACAAGGAAGAAAAAGCATGACGCCTCGGCATTGACGCCGGGGCGTTTTTCGTGTAGAGCGGAGGAGAGGAGGAGCCATGCCCGAACGTCTTTCCCGCGCTTTCATCGAGGGCGCTTGGGACGCGCTCTTTGCCGGCATTAACGCCTGGGACCGTGCCCGCAACTCCCGGACGTGGAAAGCGATCAAGCGGCGCCTGCCGAAGCGCCCGGCGCCGATCGCACCGCCGGAACCGCCCGCGCCGCCGCCGGCCTCGAACGATCTCGTGCAGATTCGAAAGAAGAACGCCTAAGTCCCCGCAAGGGACTTTTTCTATTGAAAAGGCGGACTCATGGAGAGTCCGCCGCGGAGAAGAAAGATCCCTATCCCTGGCGCCGAAGGCCTTCTCTCTGGAAAGAATGGCCTGGAACGAAGCGGTTCTCACCTCGAAGGGAGATCACGCTCGGTTGCGCCGTTGATCAGGCTTGCTCGCGGGGAGGCAAGCACTGCCACCATATCAACTCGGGATAGTCGCCTGACCGCCCCCTGGCCGGCCTTCAAAGAACTTGGAAACTTCCTATCATGGCGGCTTGATGCCGTCAATAAATACGGCCCTTGACGTCGATTAGCACTCTGGTATTCTGAGTGCTAGAAACTATGGATTCGCTGGATTCCCGCCAAGAAACGCTGCTCAAGCTGACGGTTCGCCGCTACGTCAAGACGGCGGAGCCGGTCGGTTCGGCCTGGCTGGCCGACGAATCCGGCTTGGACGTCTCTTCGGCGACGGTCAGGAATGAGCTGGCCGCGCTGGAAGAACTCGGCTATCTGCTCCAGCCGCATACCTCGGCCGGACGCGCGCCGTCCGAAAAAGGCTATCGCTATTACGTCGACCGCTTCCTCGAAAAGAAAAAGCCGAACGCGGCCCACGTCGAGACGTTCGAGGAGATCGTGAAGAGCGCCGTCGAACAGGATGATCGCCTGCGCGCGGCCGCCAAAGCGCTGGCGGAGATCGCGCAGGAATCCGCGCTCGTGGCCTTCGCGCCGCGCTCTGTCTACTACACCGGCCTCTCGAATCTGTTCGCCAAGCCGGAGTTCCGCCAGTTCGCGCAAGTCGCTTCGATGTCCAAGATGCTCGATCATCTCGACGAGGTCATGGAAAAAATGTTTTCCAAAGTCGAGCCGCAGACCACGATCTGGATCGGTCGCGAGAATCCCTTCGGCGCCGAATGCGGCCTCGTCGTCGGGCGCCTGCCCTCCGAAGCCTTGGCGCAGGAGGGCGCGCTCATCGGCCTCCTTGGCCCGATGCGCATGGATTACGACCTGAACGCCGCCCTGATCGAAACCGCCATCGAAACGCTCAAACACTGATATGTCGGACGAACAAAAAAACGAAGAACAGAAGATCGAAACGATGGAAAGCGCGTCGAAGGAAGCCTGCGCCGAGTGCCTGTCGCACGAAGCCAACTGGAAGCGCGCGCTGGCCGACTATCAAAACTTGAAAAAGGAAGTCGCCAAAGAACGCGCCGAGATGGGTCCGTACGCCACGCTCCGCGT
>CAYOJH010000004.1:0-74069 GCA_964404275.1 uncultured Gammaproteobacteria bacterium
GGTCAAAGGTTGCTTACCACCTCACCGTGACTTTTCGCAGGTTGCTACGTCCTTCTTAGGCTCTCAACGTCCGAGGCATCCACCATACACCCTTTCATCTACAACTACTGAAGCACGATGTGCTCCAGCAGTTTCACTTACTTTCAATTGCAATTCAATTCAGTACTTGTATGTACTGTACCCATTTCTAACTCTAATCTTGACGTCATTTCGTCTGTATTCAGTTGTCAAGGTTCCGTCCGTCTGTCGTGGCCCCCGCCCCAGCCTGCCGGCTGGCAGGTTGCGGTCAGGGATTGCGTCCGTTTCTACGCGGACTTCGACTTACGAACCGGGATGGGAACTGGACCTCGTGGTGTCTGCAGTAGAGTAGCAGTCCCGTAGGTAACCAGGAGTTCCCGTCTCGATTCACAAGCACTTAAAAAACCGCCATCCAAGCGGTTCCAGCGGCTCGACCTCGGAGGTCGGGCATGGGCAGACTTGGTTTCACGCTACGACTCGGTTGTGAGCACGTTACGCAAAGTGGCAGGTTTAAAGTTGTCCACAGTATAGTTGAGACCGAAATGCCTGTCAAGACACGTCGGTCGCGACCGACGTGTCAAGCCGCTTCGGAGCCTGTTTCCTGTGAAGAACGCGGTAACAGGCGGCACTGTAGTGAAATCGGAAAAAGCTGTCAAGTTTGCTGAGATGAGCTGAAATTCATCGCTTTGCTTGTCTTCGCTTCCTTCATTCTGCTAGGGTTTTGGTGGGAAAAGGAGGTGTTCCGATGATGCAAGACGCGCCCCGCGGCGAATTGGCCCGCACGCTGGCCTTGATCGGCATCGGTCTCGTGATCGTGCTCGGCGGGATGTTCTACTCTGGCCACAAGTATCAGATGTGGCGCATCCGCCGACGGCAACGCCGGAAAGAACAAGAATCTCGGGAGCCCCGCTGATCTCGGCGGGCTTTTTTATTGACGGATCGGCCGAAAGCCTCTAAGCTGCCGCCAGCACTTTTTTGGAGGCGCGACATGGGTCGTCCGAATACTGCGGAAGAATCGGCGGGGCATGAACGGATCCGTCAGACCGATCGGATCTTCGGGGCCTTCCTGGAGACGATGCGAGCCTTGCGGCGCCAGCCCTCGTCTCATGATTCTGTCATGGACGTAGCCGCCGTCTTGGCAAAAATGGAGCCATCGACCGAACTCGGAATCGATGAGGATCGCGTGCTGGCTGCGATTGAAAACTATGAAAAGGCCGCGCGCCTCGCGAAAGATGATTGGCCGACCTGGGCTTGGGTCTTCCGACGCGCGATCGAAATGGGGTTCAACAGATCGCCGTACTGGCGCCAGCTCAAGTGCTGCTTCCTTCTGACAGAGCCGATGCTCGTCGTCATGACCAAGCAACGCGATCCGCAGATGCCGAAGGAGATTGCGGAAGAGATCGTCTTTTCTGGTGATACGCGCGGATTGCTCGGCAGCCTGATCGATGGACGACACTTCTCCAAGAGCCGTCATCAGGTTCTCGACGGTTGCAACATCTTCATCTTCCTGCCGGATCCATAGAGGCACGCGCCTCTTTTTCTTTTTGCCGAAGATCGCTAGGCTGGATGCATATGTTCAAGATCACGATCGCTGCCGTCGGATCGCTTAAGGAGGCTTTTTGGAAGGACGCGATCGCGGAGTATCAGAAACGCCTCGCGCCGTACGCGAAAGTGTCCGTCATCGAAGTCGCGGAGGCGCCTTTCACATCGGCGACCGAGGCGCCCGCGGTCATGCGGGCGGAGGCGGGGTCATTGAAAAAGAAGGTCGCGGATGGCGCGTTCGCCGTCGCGCTTATAAAGGAAGGTAAGGCGCTGGCGACGGAAAAATTCGCCGAAATGCTCGATCGCGAAGGGCAGGGCGGACGCGAGATTGTTTTCCTGATCGGCGGGCCGCTCGGCTTGGATCCCGCTTTGGCCAACGCCTGTCAAGCGAAACTTTCCCTTTCCGCGATGACCTTCACCCACGGCGAGGCCCGCGCGATCCTCTTCGAACAACTCTATCGTGCCGTGACGATCCTGGCGGGAAAAACATATCACTATTGAAAACAGAAGGCCCGCCGGAATGATCCGAGCGGGCTGGGTTTCACTGAATGCGTTCAGCGGGTTTCGGCGGACTTGGCCGCGGTGCGCTGCGGCAGGACGTCGAGGCAGTCGGCGCGCCGATCGTAGACGGCGGGGCCGAGCGCGTACCGCGCGGATGCGCACTCCTCGATATGCGCTTGCTGAGCCGACGGCAGGTCCTCGTATGGACCCTTCCAGTCGATGAAGTAGGCGCAGCTGCCGATCGCGAGGATCGGCAAGAGAATCGCGAGACCGATCGACTTGCTCAGAAACTTCACGTCCTTCTTCGAAAGATCGAGCATCATTCCCCCGTGGTTGTTAGGATTCGTCAGGCACGATTCGGGCATTTTCGATGGACTCATAATAGCACAAATGCCTATTTTTGTCAATAGTCTTTGACATCATCCTGGAGAACGCAAAAAGAGGCCATTTTCGGCCTCTTTTTGATGGTGCCGTGGAGAGGACTTGAACCTCTACGGGTTGCCCCACCAGCTCCTAAGGCTGGCGCGTCTGCCAATTTCGCCACCACGGCGCGGCACGCAAAAGAGCGTAGCACGCCCCTCTTGCGTGAAAAAGAGCGCCTTTGCTAGGACGGGGGCGCTAACTTTTTTCTCAGCGCGTATGAAACGTTTCGCGATCGCGTTCGCGCTCCTGTTCCTCTGCCCGATCCTGGCGCATGCGTCGGAGCCGGTCTATCTCAGCGAAGTCGCTTGGGCCGGCTCTTCGGCTTCGACGGCCGATGAGTGGTTCGAGCTCTGCGGACCGCCCGGCACCGATCTTTCGGGATGGAAAGTCGACGGCGCGGCGGCAAATGGTCTTGTCCTCCCGAGCGACAGCGTCATTCCCGCTTCCGGCGCATTTCTCGTTTCGAATTATTCGGCGGACGATCCGAAATCAACCTTGGCCGTCGCGCCGAATTTCGTGACGACCGCGGTCGCGCTTTCGAATTCGAATTTGTTTCTGGCGCTGCGCGATCCGAGCGGGACGATCATCGACATCGACGGCGCGTCAGGCAGTGCGCCCTTGGCCGGAACGAGCGGCAGCGTCAAGACTTCGATGGCGCGGCTTTTGCCGCTCCTGCCGGGCGACGCGAAGGGGGCATGGACGAGTTCGAGCGGCTCGGTCGGGTTCGATCCCGGCGCGCCGGAACTCGGTTCGCCCGGCGTCTGTCCGACGCTCGCCGAGATCGCGCCGACTGCGCCGATCTCGTCGGCCAGCGAAACGTCGGCGGAAACGATCCCGGACGCCTCCGCGACGGAAACCGCGGTCGTGGTGGAGACGCAAGCGCCCATCGCGCCACCGCTCCCGCCGATCAGCGCCGTGCGAATTTCGGAAGCCTATCCATGGCCGAACGCCGGCGAGCATGAGTGGATCGAACTCGTCGATCCTTCCTCGGTCGGCGAAGTGCTGGACGGCTGGACGATCGAGGACGGCAAGGGTACGGCCACGCCGCTCTCCGGCACGATGCTGCCCTGGGGACGCTTGGTCATCGCCTCTCCGAAGGGTCAGTTGAACAACGACGGCGACCTGATCGTCCTCAAAGATCCGCAGGGCCGCGTCATCGACGGCGTGGCCTACGGCGCGTGGGACACGGCGCTCTATCCGCGCGTCGGCGACGTCGGCAAAGGCGAAGCGCTGATGCGTTTGGAATTGCAGGATACATTCGACGTGACGACCACGCCGACGCCGGGCGCGGCGAACGTGCTGACGAGGAAGGTGACGGCAGCCGTCATTCCGAGCGCAGCCGAGGAAACCCTTGCGAAGCACGCGAGCCAAGCGGTTCCTCCGCTCGCTGCGCTCGGTCGGAATGACGGCGCGGGAACGGTCGATCGGAATGACGTCAAAAAAGAAGCGACAACGATCAAAAAGAATCTTGCGAAAAAAACCGTTGTCTCAAAATACAAAGGCGTCTTCATGACGGCCGTGATCGCTTCGCCGCCGGGCGTCTACGCGAAGACGCGCTTCTACGTCCTGCGCAAGAATGACGTGCAGGAAGTGCGCCTCTCGAAAAATCCGTCCGCGAAATTCGCGACCGGTCAGCGCATCGCCTTTATCGGCAGCGCGAAAGAAGATGGCGACGCGAGCTCTCTTTCCGTGAACCCGAATTCGATCCGCTTCTTGGACCGTTCCGCCACGGCGACGTTCGCGACGACGGAAGCTTGGCCGGATGCCGCAGGTCCGTATCGTTTCGAAGCGGAAGTCGTTTCGCTGTCGCGCGGCACGTTGGCCGTGCGGCTGGGCGGCGTCGAAGGCGAAGTACTGCTGCCATCGCCCGCGCCGGCTTTCAAAACGGGGGACCTTGTGGCGATCGAGGGCTTCGTCGCGCCGGGAACGAAGCCGCGCGTCGTCTTGCCGAACGCGGCATCGGTCACCTTGGTGAAAGCGGCGAGCATTCCGCAGACGAGCGGCGCGGCCACGCATCTCTCCTGGCCTTTCATGGGCGCGTTGACGGCCGCGGCGATCCTCTTCGGCCTCCTGGCGCATGTCCGCAACGAACGGCTCAAGCGCCTGTCCTTGATCGCTCAGCCGATCGAGGAATAATCCTCCTGTACAGCAAAAGCCCCGGGATGACCGGGGCTTTTACGTGGAGCGGTAAACCAGATTCGAACTGGCGACCTTCTCCTTGGCAAGGAGACGCTCTACCAACTGAGCTATTACCGCCCGAACGTTCCCATCCTAATTGACGGGTCATGCGCTGTCAACGTCGAGGGGTTGAGGCCGGATTTGACGGCGTTTCCGCACCTGCTACGATCCCAGGACCCGCACCTTCGCACCATCAAAGGAGTATCCCGTGAAGCATCTGATCGCCGCGACCCTGGCCTGCCTGATCGGCCTGACCTCCCTCCCCGCCGACGCCGCCCACGCGCGCCCCAAGCACCGCACGGCGCAACGGCATCACGCCTCGCGCCACCATCGTGCGCCCGCCAAGCATCACAAGGCGGCGCACGCGGCCCACGCGGCCAAGACCGGCGCGGCCAAGCCGAAGACGCATTAGGAGGCCGCTATGAAGACGGCCCTGCGAACGTTCGCGCTTCTCTCCCTGCTGGCCGCCTGCGGGCACGATCCGTCCGGCAGCGATCCCGGCGACGCCGGCGGCGGAAGCGCCCTGGCCGATTCCGGCAGCTCCGGCGGTTCCGACGGCGCGACCGGCGCGACAGATGCCGCGACGGATGCCGCGACGAGCGGCGTTCCGAGCGACGCCGCCGATCCCTGCGACGGCACGCCACCTGACGGCGGCGACACCTGCGGATCCGGCAAAACGCTGCTCTGCCACTACCCGCCCGGCAATCCCGGCAACCGCCACGACATCTGCGTCGGCACCCCGTCGGTGCCCGCGCATCAAGCGCACGGCGACACGCTCGGCGACTGCCACTGAGCCGGCGACCTCTCTCTCATGAGAGGCCCTTTTTTTTCTCGGCGTTTTCTGCTAGGCTGGACGCAATTCACTTTCTCTTATGAAGAAATACGCAGGATTGCTCATCACGCTCGCCGCGATCGTTCTCGTAATCGGAGGCTTGGTCTATCTCTCCAACCGCCAGAATGCGACGCCCGGACAGTACGACAAGCTCGCCCAATGCCTCACGAAAAAGGGCGTGAAGTTCTACGGCGCCTCCTGGTGCCCGCACTGCGCCGCGCAGAAAAAAGTCCTCGGCACCTCGATGAAGTACATCGACTACGTCGAATGCGCTAAGCCGGACGGTTCGTCTGGCCAGACGCAAGCCTGTGACGACGCCAAGATCGACGGCTATCCGACCTGGGTCTTCCCCGACGGCACGCGCAAGACCGGCGAACAAGCGCCCGCCTCGCTCGCGGCCCAAGCCGGCTGCTCGATTCAGTAATGTCATTCCTGCGAAAGCAGGAATCCAGATCCATGATTAAAAATCACGCCGTCCGCCTGCTTCTCTTCTTCGCCATCGCGGGCCTGCTCGTCTCCGCGTATTCGCTCCATCAACACTACGCGCCGCTCGGCACGAGCGTCTGCAACGTCGGTGGCGCCTTCAATTGCGATCTGGTGAACCACGGACCATACGGCGAAATCGCCGGCTTTCCGGTCGCCGCGGTCGGCGTGATCGGCTACCTGATGATCCTAGTGGTCGCGATCCAATTCCTGCGCACGAAAGACCCGATCCTCGGCAAAGCGCTGCTTGTGCTGCTGGCCGGTGGCGTCGCCTTCTCGCTCTACCTCACCTCGCTCGAGGAATTCGTGATCCACGCCTGGTGCCTGATGTGTCTCGGCTCGCTCTCGAGCATCACCGGCGCGACGCTCTCGGGGATCCTGGTCTATCAGAAACTGAAACCCGTCAGCACGGAAACGAAAATGCCGATGTAAGAAAAACGACCCGCAGGGGTCGTTTTTGATATGCTACACTTCGCCATATGAAACGTCTGACGAACGAGGATCTCGCCGAGAAAATTGAGGAGACCGGGCAGCTCTACGAGATGCAGGGCGTTCAATTCAAGCCGCGAGCTTACGCGCGAGCGGCGGAGCAGATCGCCTCGTTTGGACAGAGCATCGCCGATCTCTACAAAGAAAAGGGCGAGAGAGGTTTGCGCGAAATTCCCGGCGTCGGCCCCGGCATTGCCGGACATATCGCCGAAATGCTTGAGACCGGAACGTTTTCGGAATTGAAGAAGCTGAAAAAGGCGACGCCCATCGACGTGCATGGTTTGCAGCGCGTCGAACACGTCGGGCCGAAGACAGCGCTCGCGCTCTATAAGAAACTCGGCGTGAAAAACGTCGCCGATCTGCGCAAAGCCGCCGAAGCCGGCAAGCTCATCAACGTCGTCAACGCGAAATTGGCGGAAAAAATCACGAAGGGTCTCGAATTTTTGAAAACCTCAGGCACGCGCCAAGTGCTCGGTCACATTTTGCCGCTGGCCGGACGGATCGAAGCCGATCTCCGCGACGTGTCCGGCGTTTCGCATGCCGCCGTGGCCGGTTCGGTGCGCCGCAAGCAGGAAACGATCGGCGATTTGGATTTCATCGTCGTCGCGAACGATCCCGAAGCCGTGATGGAACGCTTCATGAAATTTCCGCACGTCGTCGAAACGATCGAGCACGGCCCGACCATGACGATCGTGCGCCTCAAGAACGGCATGCACGCCGACGTGCGCATCGTCTCTGGCGACGCCTACGGCGCGGTGCTCCAGCATTTCACCGGTTCCAAGGAACACAACATCGCACTGCGCACGCTGGCCGTGAAGCGCGGATTGAAACTGAACGAGTACGGTTTGTGGAAAGGCAAGAAGCGCCTGGCCGCTCGGACGGAAGAAGACGTCTACAAAGCGCTCGGGCTTCCGTACATCGAACCGGAACTCCGCACGAATACGGGAGAGATCGAGGCGGCCAAAGCCGGCACATTGCCGAAGCTGATCCCCTACGGATCGGTGCGCGGCGATCTGCAAGTGCAAACCTCCTGGACCGACGGCGCGGCCACGATCGAAAAGATGGCGGCCGAAGCCAAGACGCGCGGCATGGAGTACATCGCCATCACCGATCACACCAAGGCGCTGGCGATGACGGGCGGCCTGGATGAAAAGCGTTTGGCGCAACAAGGCAAAGAGATCGACAAGCTGAACAAGACGCAAAAAAACTTCACGATCCTGAAAGGGACGGAGTGCGACATCTTGAAGGACGGTCGCATGGATCTGAACGACGAAGCGCTGGCGAAACTCGATTTTGTCGGCGGCTCGATCCATTCGTACTTCCGCTTGCCGAAGGAAGAACAGACCGCGCGCATGATCACCGCGATGAAAAATCCGCACGTCGACTGCATCTTCCATCCGACCGGACGCATCCTGAACCGCCGTCCGCCGTATGAGATCGACATGCTCGCGGTCCTCAAAGCCGCCAAAGCGACCGGCACCGCCATGGAGATCGACGCCTATCCCGACCGCAGCGACCTGCGCGACGAACACGTCCGCATGGCCGTCGGGCTCGGCGTGAAGCTCCTGATCGACACCGATGCGCATCATCCATCGCACCTCGGCTACCTCGACCTCGGCGTCGCCATCGCCCGCCGCGGCTGGGCCTCGAAGAGCGACGTGCTCAACACGCGCCCCGTCGGAGAACTGCTGAAGTGGCTCAAGACGCCGAAACACAAACGCCGCTGATGGACAGCGGCGTTCGCGCTTCAACCTTGCTTGGAAGAAGCGTCGATCGATATTTCGACGCCTTGACCGGCGCCCGTTCCTTTCTCGGCTCCTTGAGCGGGCTTCTCTTCTTCCGATTTTTCCTCCGTCGTTTTCTCTTTCTTTTCTTTTTCTTCGACTCCGGCGCGCTCTTCTTCCAGCTTCTTATCGACGCGTTCTTCGGCCTCTTTCGTCAAACTCTTGTCGAATTCTTTCATGAGTTCCGGAAGCTGCTTCAGAATCGCCGGCAAGGCCTTTATGCCTTCTTTGAAGGCTGCGGCCAAGCCCTTCGCGGTTTCAGGGCTGAGACCGGAGCCTCCGCCTTCCAATGAGCGGCCGTCGCCGCGCTTTCCGCCTTTCAACATGCTTGCGAAATCTTTCGAATCCATCGATTCGAATTCCTTGAAAATCTCGTCGATCTTTTCTTGAAGAATTTTTTCTTTCTCTTCTTCGATCAAGCGTTCTTTCTCCTGGTGGCTGACGAGTTCTTTCTTTTCTTTTTCCAATTCTTCTTGGCGTTCCTCGAGCGCCTCCAGATTTTCCTGGTCCGTTGAAAGGCTCGGCGGATTTTCCTTGAGCGGCGGCAAGCCCAGCGACTCCCGCGTCTTGTTCAATTCCTTCGAGGTTTCGTCGATGGACTCTCTCAAGTTTTTCGCCTGCTCCTGCCCGCTTTCAAGCTCGCTTTCCAACCGTTCTTGTTTCCCGCCCGACGATTCAGCCGCCTGCTCTGATCGATGCTCGCTTGGATTCGGCTGGGTTTCTTGCGCCTTGGGCGCGCCTTCGTATTTGGACATAAACCGTAAAACATTTAGCTTCCCCAGGATAGCAGCAGGGCGACAAAAGGTAAAAAGAGCGCCCGCTGACCCTGCACCGTCTGGTGCAGGGCGGCGTTTTTTGTTAGCGTGTGCCGGTGAGCCCGGGTGGCGGAATGGTATACGCTCGCCACTTAAAATGGCGCGCCCGCAAGGGCATGAGGGTTCGAGTCCCTCCCCGGGTACCAGCAAAAAAACTTCTCTTGGAGGAGTTTTTTTGCCCGTAAGAATCGCGATCCGTTTACGTTGTGGGTTGCGTGGGGATCGAAAAAAGGAGGTGCACCCATGCCGAACCGAGCTGTCGTGAAGCTTCCCATGAGGCTTCCGAGAGATCAGATCCAGGAACTGCACGCCGAGCTGGAACGCCATGCCGAGCTGGCGGCCGAAGTCGCCAGGAAACGGCAGAAGACGGAAGCGCTCCACGAGCAGTATGTGCGCGCCGCCATGCGCGCTCGGGACTATGATCCGGAACATGAAGCATTGGCGCTGTCCGAAGGCTTGATCGATTGGGTCCATGCTTTCGAAGAGAGCGCCCTCCGCACGAAGCTTCAAGGACAGTTCGGAACCGGCGAGATGCCGATCGCCTTCGCGGAGATTTCGCTCACCGCGGGAAGCGCCTCGCTCGCCTTGCGCGGGGAACTCTGCGTGTACATCCACCCGAATGCCACGCTTGACGGCATCTATCACTACGTCGAATTCGCCGACGGCTTCATCGTGCGCCAAGGCCAGGATCTCAAGACCGCGCAGGACCTTCTTCATCAAATCCACCTTCAGATGCTTCGCCCGTTGCATCGGGAAGTCATCGAGGATGCCGTGTGCTACCGACACATCCAGAAGTGGATGAAAGCGCAAAGCCAGCGCGTGCTCAGCGACGGCTGACGACGACTTGACGCCCCGAAACACCCGTGCTATTTTCTCTCGTTCCGCCGCGAACCGCAGCGGAAATACCCTTGCTTTAAAACGTGAGAGAAACGAGAAAGGACGGGTGGAGACCATGTCGGAGGCCAGGTTCCGCATCCCTTCTGCGATCATCAAAGCTTTGAAGAAGCACGAACAGGCTTCGGAGAAGCGGCGGAAACAGGCTACGGAAGCCGAGAGGCTCTACGAGCAGTACGTGCGTCCCTGCAGTTGCGCGGAGATCGATCAGACATCGATACCGTACGCCAGGGATTTGATCGACTGGGTCAACGAATTCGAGGGCAGCTGCCTGCGCACGACGCTGCAGTACCAGCTCGGCGAAGCGGACGTGCCGATCTGCCGCAAGTCGGCCTCGCTCGAAGCGGAGGCCGACGGCAGCCGCATCGTGATCGAGATCGGCGGCGAGCTGCGGATCCGCATCCATCCGGAGGGCGGAAGGAACGGGATATATCGGTACGCCGAGATCTGCAACGGCGTGCTCATCCATCAGAATCTCAACCGCAACAACATCGATACCCCGTTCGTCCTGGCGATGCGCGTGCCGCCCGTGATTCTCAAGCAGATCCATCGGGAGGTCGTCGTGAATCAAGACGTCTGGCCCAGGATCGAGAGATGGGTGAAGACGAAAAGCGCGAAAATCCTCAGGAACACTCTGACCGGCGGCTGACGAAGCCGCCTTTTTCTTTTCCATTGACAAAACCGCCTGAAGCTGGTACGTTCGCTCGTCGCTCTTTGCCCACCCCCAGCCCAACGTGAGGTCCGCCATGATCCGTGATCTGCCCAAGCAAGTTCCCACCATCGTCCTCGCCGTCGCCGACCGCGTCATCAAGGAAAGGGAGCGGTTCGAAAACAACCGCTCCGTCGCCATCAGCGCCTTCCGTGCGCACGAGCTGCTGGACCGCGATCTGAGCGCGGAAACCACCGCCGAACTCGAAACCCGGGCCGAAGCGATCTGTGACTGGGGCGTGAACGTCCGCGAGGCGCTGCCGATCGTGCGGCTCTACCGCTGGTTCAAAACGGACGCTCCGCCCGCGCTGACGGTCGTGAACCACCAGATCACGCTCAAGCCCGTCGGGTCGGCCCCCGGCGGCACGCTCAAGATGCGCTTGGATCTCGAGCTCGATCCCGACCGCGACGTGCTCTTCCGCCACCACGAGTGGTTCGACGGATATCGCGTGGCGGGCGGCGGCGTCATGAACACCGGCACCTCGCTGCTCATGTCGCTGCACTCCGAGATGCTCCGTCAGGTCCACGACCTGATCGCCGAGAACCAGATCTGGGAACGCGCCACCAACGACTTCACGAGGCTCCTCGAGAGCTTCAAGGACAGGTAACGCCTGTCTTTTTTTGTTGACGCAAAAACTGACGGCCGTCAGTTTTTGCGTCAGTTGCGCCGTTCGCCGTTTCTCCCCTACGATAGAACTACTATGGAAGAAATCGTCGCCAAAGCGCCGCCCCGACCCGCACCGGCTGGTGCAGGTCCCCGCGACGTCGCGCCGACCGCCCAGCCGGCCGAACAGGCTTTCGACGCGCGCCTGCGCCCGAAACGGCTTTCGGAATTCGTCGGCCAGCAGAAGCTGAAGGATCATTTGGCCGTCTTCCTCGGCGCCGCCCAGAAGCGCGGCGAGCCGATCGAGCACACGCTGCTCTACGGCAACCCCGGTCTCGGCAAGACGACGCTCGCGCACATCATCGGCAACGAGATGGGCGTGAACGTCCGCACGACCTCCGGTCCGGCGCTCGAACGCGTCGGCGACCTGGCGGCGATCCTGACGAACCTCGAAGAAGGCGACATCCTGTTCATCGACGAAATCCACCGGCTCAACAAATTGATCGAAGAGGTGCTCTATCCCGCCATGGAGGATTTCGCGCTCGATCTCGTGATCGGCAAAGGCCCGTCGGCGCGCACGCTGCGCATGGATCTCCCCCGCTTCACCATGATCGGCGCCACCACGCGCCTCTCGCTCCTGTCCGCGCCGCTGCGCGATCGCTTTGGCGTCACGTATCATCTCGATTTCTACGGCGCGGACGATCTTCGGCTGATCGTCGAACGCAACGCCGGCGTGCTGGGCTGCGCGGTCCGTCCCGACGCGGCGCTGCGCATCGCCGAGCGCGCCCGCCGCACGCCGCGCGTCGCCAACCGCCTCCTGAAACGCGTGCGCGACTACGCGGACTTTCACGGGAATGGTACGATGACCGTGGATATCGTCGATCGCGCCCTCACCATGCTTGAGATCGACGCCGTCGGCCTCGATCAAGTCGACCGCCTGATCCTCGAAACGGTCATCTCGAAATTCGCCGGCGGACCGGTCGGCCTGAACGCGCTCGCCGCCGCCACTTCGGAAGAGATGGAAACGATCGAGACGATCTACGAACCGTATCTCATCCAGCTCGGCCTGCTGCATCGCACGCCACGCGGCCGCATGGCCACCGACGCCGCCTACGTCCACCTCGGACTGACGGCGCCGCAGAAACTCCTATGATCTCGTTCCCTCCTTTTTTCCTGCTGATCCCGTACGGACTGCTCCTGGCGGTCATGGCGTTTTTCGCGCTGGTCGACATCGTCAGCTTGGCGCGCTTCGGCGCCCGCAATTGGGTCGGGCTGCTCGCGAGCTTCATCTTCATCGCCGGCGCGGCCTTCATCCTGTACGTGACCTGGAATCTGCTGGCCGACGTTTCCTGGACGACGCCGATGCCGCTCATGTCGATTCCTTCCGTCCCCGCGCTCTGATATGTCGATCTACCAGCTGTTCACTCCGCTCCAAGGCGAAAAAGTCGAGTTCTCGCTGCGACGCCATCCGATCGTCTTCGTGGGCCCGGTCTTCACGTTCCTGGTCATGACCGCGGTGCCCTTCGTGGCGCGCCAAGTGCTCTTGGCCGGCAAACCGCTCTCGCAGACGATCGTGAATCCGTTCGCGCAGATCGGCATGATCCTGCTCGTGTCCATCTACTACCTCGGCATCTGGACGTTCTTTTTCAGCGAATTCATGGATTACTACCTGGACATCGATATCGTCACCAACGACCGCATTCTTGACATCAATCAGCACGGGCTCTTCGGCCGGACGATCTCGGAACTCGACCTGACCCGCGTCCAGGACGTGCTCTCGGAAACCAAGGGCATCATCCCGACGCTCTTGAGCTACGGCCGCGTCGAAATCCAAACCGCCGCCAAGGAAGAGAACTTCATCTTCGAGCAGGTGCCCGATCCGCACGGCGTCCGCCAACGTATCCTCGAACTCGCCGCGCTCGATCGCAAGAAAGAAGCGCGCGACATCATGAACGGCGCGACGCCCGGCCAAGCGGCCGCCGCCGAGAATGAGATGAAACGTCAGCAAGGGTTGTAAAAAGAAAAAGATCCCGATTGATCGGGATCTTTTCAGTTGGCGAACGCGGTCGCGCCGCCGAGCCAGGTTTTTTCGGCCAGGATCTTGGCTTCGCGGAAGGCTTGAGACCAGCTGTCGCAGCCGAGGACGGCCACGATCAGCGGGCGTTCGCCGTCGCGCTTGATCCTTGTCACGAAACTGTAGCCCGCTTCGTACGTGAAGCCCGTCTTGCCGCCCGAGACTTCGATCGTGTCGTCCTTCATCAATTGATTGGTGTTCTTGATGAGGTGCGGGCCGGCGGCCGTGGCGACTTCGTAGGTCGGATCGGCGTCGAATTCGGCGACCCAGGAATCGTCGAAGGCCGTCTTGGCAAGCAAGGCGACTTCTTTGGCCGTCGAAACGTTGCCGGCCTGGATACCGGTCGGCTCGACGAACGAGGTCGAGGTCAGGCCGAGCGCTTTGGCTTTGTCGTCCATGCGCTGCACGAACTCGTCCTTGGAAAGTCCGGTCGCGCGCGCGACGGCATTGGCGGCGTTGTTGGCGGAAGCGATCAGCGTGCTGGCGATGAGATCGCGGACGGACAGGACGGTCCCGTCGCGGACGCGCAGGCGCCCTCCGCCGACTTCGTCATCGCGCGAGATCGCGAGCGACGCTTCGGGATCCACGCCGGCGTCGTGCGCGACCAGCATCGTCATGAGCTTGGTGATCGAAGCGATGCTCCGAACTTGATCGGCGTTCTGCTGCGCCAGCACTTCCCCGCTGTCCGCGTCCAAGACGGCGTACGACGGCGCGCGGACCGGCGTCGCTTCGGTCACCTTGAGCGGATCCACCGTGATCGTGAAGCGCGCGGTCGAACCGTAGATCCAAGCGGCGTGCTCGACGGCCAGCTGGAACGTTTCTTTATAGGTGCCCGCGTTTTCGGGTGCATGGAGCGTGAACATCACGCTTCCGGTCTTTCCGGGCGAGACCGTGGCCTGGCCGAGCTTGGCCGCTTGATAGGCCGTCGGCCATTTTGCATCTCGAAAAACGCTTTTCCGTTTGTAGGGTCCGGTCGCATACAGCGAAACGTAATTCCTGCCGCCGCCTTTCCAGGAATAGCTGCCGGTGTTTTTGAATTTCAGCGTGATCTGCATGACGGATCCCGCTTCCATTTCGATCGTCCTATCCCCTTGCGCCGCGCCGGAGGCATACAGGCGCGAAGCCGCGAAGACCGGCACGGCCGCGAGGAGCGCGACGGATGCGATGACGATGGCGCACAAGCGTTTCATGCTCCCCAGTATACCAAAATCCTCCGGCGTACGTCGGAGGATTAACGCGTTTATGCGCTCATTTGCTGTAAGGTTGGCGCTTGGAACGACCGGACCCGCGAGGGTTCGGACGAGGCGGGTGCGGCGAAACGGCGGTCGATCGCGCGCAATCCGTACGCAAAGCCGGTGATAAGGAGCAGGGCAAGGGCCAGCGAGGGGAGAATTCCCGCTTCCCGGGGCTTCGCGCGTGAAAGAACGATCTGACGCCGCTCGACGCTGTAAGGATGGAGTCCTCCGGCGACAAGCATGGCCTGAATGCGATTCAATGCATAAATGATACCAAAAAATCGGGCTTTCGTCAAACGCGCGGGTTGAAAGACGGCGATGAAACGCGTACGCTGGAGCCGTTATGTCGCGCACACGAGCCATCGCCAAAAATACGGTCATCCAGATCGCGGGCCGCGCCGTCGGCACCGTGCTCGGGCTGATCACGCTCGGCACCATGACGCGCGCGCTCGGAGCGGCCGGGTACGGCGCGTTCACGACCGTCACGAGCTTCCTGCAGTTTTTCGGCATCTTGGTCGACTTCGGACTTTCGCTTACGACCGTCGCGATGCTGTCCGAGCACGGCGCGGATCAAGATCGGATCGCCTCCAACATCTTCACGCTGCGCATCGTCTCGGCCGCGATCTTTTTCGCGCTCGCGCCCTTGGCCGTACTGCTGTTTCCGTATTCGCATGAGATCAAGTCCGGCGTCTCGGTGGCGGCCGCTTCGTTTTTCCTGATCGCGGTCAACCAAGTGCTGACGAGCGTCCTGCAAAAAGAATTGCGGATGGCCCGCGCCGCGGTTGCGGAAGTGCTCGGCCGCCTCGGGCTCCTGGCGGGCACGCTCGCCGCCGCGTATTGGCATCTCGGTCTCCACTGGCTGCTCGCTTCGCTTGTGATCGGCAACGCGCTAACGGCGCTCTGCAACTGGCAGCTCGTCCGCACGCTCGTACGAACCTCGTGGCGTTTCGATTGGCCTGTTTGGAAAGACATCATCGATCGCTCCTGGCCGATCGCGCTCTCGATCACCTTCAACTTGGTGTATCTCAAAGGCGACGTGATCGCGCTCTCGCTCACGCGCTCGCAAGCGGAAGTCGGCGTCTACGGCGCCGCCTACAAAATCCTCGACGTGCTGACCGTCATTCCGATCATGTTCATGGGCCTCGTGCTGCCATTGCTCGTGAAAGCGCGGCATGAAAAGAACGAGCACGACTGGAAGCGCATCATGCAGAAAGCCTTTGATTTCATGGCACTTTTGGCGATGCCGCTCGTGGCCGGCACGATCGTGGTCGGTCCCGCCATGATGCGGCTCTTCGCCGGAGGCGACTTCGGCGACTCAGGACGGCTGCTGCAAATCCTGATCCTGGCCTGCGCCGCCGTCTTCTTCGGTTCGTTCTTCGGACACGCCATCATCGCCGCGCGGAAACAGCGCTCGATGGTCTGGGGCTACGCGATCGACGCGATCCTGGCGACCGCGCTGTATGCGCTGACGGTCCCGACCCACGGGCCGATCGCCGCCGCCTGGGTGACGGTCGCATCCGAAGTCTTCATCGCCTGCGCGACCTTCTTCGTCGTCTGGCGCGCCACGAAATTCGCCCCGTCGCTGCGCGCCGCCTTCCGCGCCGCCGTTGCCGCGATCCTCATGGCCGCCGTGATCGCCGGCCTGCCGCCCGCCATGCACGTGCTTTTCAAAATTATCATCGGCGCAGGTCTTTATGCCGGTCTCGCGCTGCTCCTGCGCGCTGTTTCGATTTCCACGTTGAAAGAATTGCTTGGTCGCGGCCAGCCCGAAATTCCGCCGGCGCTCGGTTGACGCGAACGCGTTTTCGTGCCAGGCTCCCGCCAGGAGGTGCGACATGGCCGCAGAAAACATCGAGGAGGAGATGCGCACGCTTACGGCTCAGCGCAAGAAACGGGAAGAGCAGTGCAAGCAGCTCTTCCAGGACGGACGGTCGCCGCGCGAACGGCTCTCGCTGCTGGGCGACGTGCTGAACAGCCTGATCGACGAGCACAACGCGACCACCGAGGTGTACGCCATGATTCCGGCGACCCGACATATCCAGGTCTCTCTCAAGGATCTGGCAGCGGTCGATGCCTGGTGGAACGGCGGCGACATCGAGGAGCTGCTCAAGCACTTCTCCCCGCGCACGCCCTACGATCCGGGAATGATCTGCGGCTGCTTGCCGCGCCGTCCCGAAACTCCGACCGCCGCCTGATGCCGGCGGTTTTTTCTTTCCTTGAAGCCGAGGACCGATGCAGGTACCGTGATGCCATGCCGTCCATCTTGTTTTTCTCGTTCCCCTACGCCTCTTCCCGCGGCGGCGGCGAGCGCTATACCGAGCAAACCGTCGAAGGACTTTTGCGCGCCGGAGGCGACGTGACGCTCGTCTCCTCTTCCGAGGCGCTGCTCTCCGCCTTCGTGTCCAAAAAATGGAAGGTTGTGCCGCTCTGGCTCGGCGTCGAGCCCGTCACGGCTTGGTCGGCGGCGATCTTTCCGCTCTTCGCCATCGTCGCCTGGCCGATTCTTTTTTTCCTGCTGGCCTGGTTCCGCTGGGCGAAAGGCGTGCGCACGATCGTCTGCCTTTCGATGATCGATAAGCTGCTCGCGACGCCGATCGCGCGACTCTTCGGCCTGCGCGTCGTCTGGATGGAGCATCTCGTGGCCGGGCGTTCGCTGCGTTTGAATCCGTTTCGTGGATTGTATGTTGCGCTGTCGAAACGCGTGCGCATCGTGACGGTCTCGGAAGCCGCCGCCGCTTCCTACGCCCAGCTCGGCGTGCCGCGCGATCGTATCGCCGTCATTTCTCCCGGCGTAGCATCGCTCGCCGCGCAGCCGCCGCGCCGCGCAGGACACGTCATCGGCGCGATCTCGCGTTTCAGCCGCGAAAAGAATGTCGCCTTGCTCCTCAAAGCCTTCGCGGAAGTTTTGAAATCCATCCCCGACGCGACGCTTGAAATCTACGGCGACGGTCCGGAACGCGCAGCCCTAAAAAAGCTGGCGCAGGATCTCGGAATCACCGAACAAGCGCATTTCCATGGATATGTAGAACGCATCGGCGATCGTTGCGCCTTCGATGTGCTGGCCGTGCCTTCCTCGCGCGAATCGTTCGGCATGGCGGCACTCGAAACGATGCGCTGCGGAATCCCCGTCGTCGCCACGCGCGCGGGTGGGTTGCCGGAAGTCATCGCCGACGGCGAAACGGGAATCGTGGTTCCGCCTGATGACGCGGCGGCGATGTCGGAAGCGCTCGTCGCGCTCATGAAAGATCCCGCGCGCGCGGCGCACCTGGGCGCGGCCGGGCGCGAACGCGCGGCGCGCATGTTCAGCGAAGAAAAAATGCAACAGGCATGGACAACGCTCTTGTCGTAGCGGTCATCGCCAGCGCGGCGCTCCTGCCATTCGAACGCCTCGGCGCCTTCACGCTCGCCGGCGTCAACATCCGGCCGAGCCAGATCGCGCTCGCGATCGCTTGGCTGCTTTGGATCAGGCTCTGGCTCCTCGGCCGGACGAAACTCGCTTGGCGCCGTCCCTCCCTCCTCGCGCTGGCCGGTTTTTTCGCGGTCGCGGGCCTTTCGCTGTTGAACGCGGAAAATCTTCCGCGCTCCCTCGTCGTGCTCGGCTTCACGCTCTTCACCGCCTCGCTCGCGCTCTTGCTTCCCAACGTCATCAAAGACGAGCGCGCCTTCAAGCGCATCCGCGTCGCCATTGTGCTCTCCGCCGCGCTCGTCTCCTTGCTCGGCCTCTGGCAATTCGTGGCCGACATGCTCGGCGCGCCGCTTTGGATGACCGGATTGCGCGAGACCTATTCGCGCGCGATCCTCGGCTTCACGCGCGTGCAAGGCGCCTCGGCCGAGCCGCTCTATTTCGCCGACTACCTGCTGCTGCCCATCTCCTTGGTCGTCACCTGGTTGTTGCGCCATGACGCAAAAACTGACGGCCGTCGGTTTTTGCGCCCCGTGCAAATCCTGCTCGTCGCCATGTTGATTGACGTTTTCCTCACCGCTTCGCGCGGCGGCTGGCTCGGCCTCGGCGTGACACTCGTCGTGCTGTTGTGGTGCGAACGGAAGCGCTTGAAGGATTGGCGGCCGATCGCGCGGGCGGGCGGAATCGCCGTCGCGGCGCTCTCGCTTGGCGTGCTTCT
Source organism: uncultured Gammaproteobacteria bacterium (assembly GCA_964404275.1). Lineage (GTDB taxonomy): Bacteria > Patescibacteriota > Patescibacteriia > SG8-24 > DYFX01 > DYFX01. The sequence continues at coordinate 18,702 of CAYOJH010000004.1, forward strand.
GCTCGGAAGTTTCTTTTCTCCGACGCGCGAAACGGTGACGGATATTTTCTTCACCCACGTCACCAACATCACGGGCGGCGCGGCGTATGACGACCGCGCGCAAACGATCTCCGCCGCGCTCGACGCCTGGCGCGCGCATCCTTGGATCGGCGTCGGCTTCGGCGGCTACGGCCCGTTCGTCTCGACCTTCGCCTTCGCCAAACCGGATGCAGGCTGGCCGATCGTGAATAATGAAACGTTGGAACTGCTCGCCGAAACGGGAGTATTTGGACTTGTTGCCTTTCTGATCTTCCTCGTCACGCTTATGCATGAAACCAGCGGGCGGCGCAGGCGATATCCGCAGGAGGCAACACGCATCGCTTGCCTCGCGGCGCTGGCAGGCATGTTGGCGCAGTACCAGACCTTCTCAACCTTGTATATCATGCATGTGTGGTTTACGATCGGCCTGCTTTTAGCCGCGTCTGAGGCTGGAAAACCGGCTTGACAAAAGATGTAACATTTGTTACATTAAATGTAACACTTGTTACATATGTCCAAAAAACTCCTCTCACCCACCGAAGTTGCAAGCATGCTGGGGATCAGCCGGGTGCACGTCTGGCGGAAGATCCAATCAGGCGAAATTCAAGCCGAGAAAGTCGGCAGTCGTTATGTCGTGCCTGCCGATCAGTTCAAAACGCTTCAACCTTCCGATCCGGTAAGCGAGAATGAAATCGCAAAGGCCGTGAAGAGGGTCGTAAAGGAATACGGCACCACGCTGAAGAAGCTCGGGGCCGAGTGATATGACCCGCAGGCTCAATATTGATCATGTCCGTTTCTTGGCGCACGAGCTCGCGCAACGGCTCATGGAGTGGGGTGAACCCATTCCGCCGTTTGAAACACGTTATCCGGAAAAGCTGGAATCCTGCCTAACGACGCCGTTCGCGACATATGACAAGAAGGAACTCTACCCGACGCTTGAAGAAAAATCCGCGATCCTGTTCTATTTGATGATCAAAAATCACCCTTTCAAAAACGGGAATAAAAGGGTGGCAGTGACAACTCTTCTTGTTTTTCTCTCCGCCAACGGAAAATGGATGAAAGTCGATGAGCAGCAGCTCTATTCTTTCGCCAAGTGGGTGGCGGAGAGCTTGCCGAGTTTGAAAGACGCGACAGTCTTCGCCGTTATTGACTTCTTAAAAAAACAGATCGTAAACGCTGCATGACCCTCCTCACCGTCGCCTTCATCGCTTTCGCGCTCCTCGCCTGGAAAAATCTCCGCGCGGCTTTTTTGCTGTTCGTGGCCGCGCTGCCCACCTACGTGATTCGTTTCCAGGTCGGCCCCTTGCCGACGACGGCGCTCGAAATCCTGTTCGCGATCCTCTTCGCCGCCTGGATGCTGAAGCGCGAGAAACGCCTGATCGACATCAAAGGCTGGGGCTGGCTGCTGCTCGCCTGGATCGCCGTCGCGACGGTTTCGCTCTTCGTCTCCCCCGATTTTCGCGCGGCGGCCGGCGTCTGGAAAGCCTATTTCATCGAGCCTATCCTCTTCTTCCTGATCGCCAACGACCTGCTACGCACGCAAGCGGACCGCGAGGCGGCCGTGCATTCGCTGGCCTGGTCGGCGATCGCGATTTCGATTCCAGCCATCCTCCAGCATTGGACGAACTGGGGCGTGCCGCCTCCCTGGAACCTGCCGGGACAGGAGCGTTCGACCTCGATCTACGGCTATCCGAACGCGACGGGTTTGTTCCTGGCGCCGATCGTTCCGCTGTTTTTCAAAAAGAAACCGCTGCACCTTATCGCGCTCGCCTGCTCGCTGGCCGCGATCGTGTTGGTGCAATCCGAAGGCGCGATCGTCGGCCTGATCGCCGCGACCGGCGTCTTCCTGCTGTGCTTCAAAGAGACGCGCAAGCGCGCGCTCGCCGTCGGCGCGATCCTGGCCGTCGTGATTTTTGCCGTTCCCGCTACCCGCGCGGTCGCGATCGAAAAACTCACGCTGAACGATTGGTCCGGCCGCGTGCGCAAAGAGATGTGGGGCGAAACCATGAACATGCTGAAAGATCACGCCGTGTTCGGCGCGGGCCTCTCCGGCTACCCGATCGTCTTCAACCCCTATCACAAAGCGCGGCACATCGAGATCTTCCAATATCCGCATGACATTCTCTTGAACTTCTGGGTCGAGACCGGCTTAGCCGGCGTGCTCGTGTTCTTCCTTCTGGTCGGACAGGATCTTCAAACCATCCGCAGTCTCATGAAGCGCGATCCTCGCCTGCGCGCCTGGTGCGCGATGCTCTTCGCTTCGATGACGGCGCTGCTCGTCCACGGCCTGGTCGACGTCCCCTATTTCAAAAACGATCTCTCGATGCTGTTCTGGCTCTTGCTCGCCTTCGCCGCCTCGAGCTTGGCCGAAACGAAAACGCCGCCCCGTTAGGAGGCGGCGTTTTTTTGCAGGCAGGACGTGCACCACATGTTGTCCATCGGCTGGGCGTGCCCGCAGTCTTCGCATTTGCAGGTTCCTTCCGCGCACGTCATCGGCATTTTGCAGTCCTTGCACTTCGCGGCGTCGGCGGGAAAATCCATCCCGCAGGCCGCGCACTTCATGGTCATAAGTCGTTGATACATTCTTGCCCACAGCATAGCCAAAGCTTGACGCAAGGGCAAATGCGGGATCTTTACGATTCCGTCGCCGCGTGCTAGATTGCGGCAGTCAACCGTGGAGAGATGGCTGAGCGGTTGAAGGCGACGGTCTCGAAAACCGTTAGACCTCAAAAGGGTCTCGTGAGTTCGAATCTCACTCTCTCCGCCAAAAGGCGCCGGGCAGATCCCGGCGTTTTTTGCATGAAAAAACCCGCGTGGCGCATGCCCCGAGCGGAGTCGAGGGGTCAGCGCGCGCGGGTTTTGAGGAAAATCGCCTTTTCCCGGTCGACGGCGATCGGAACGGCGCAGAGCAAGTAATCCTGCAGCGCCTGGCCGTAGAGATCGATCGTCGCCTTGTCGTCTCCGATGAAGCCGGCCGCCAGATACTCCAGCGTGCGGAAGAACGTGTCGACGACCAAGCCGTCGAAGATCTTCTCGCCTTCGAGGCTCGTTCCGCGCGCGAACCGGACGTTCAACAGCTTGGGCAGCGTCTCGAGCAGCGGTTTGCGCAGCGGATCGAGTTGCTCGCGCAGAGCCTTGTGCGTTTTGTTCGTGAGGTGCCGATCTGGCGCGGAGACCATCTGTCCGGCGAAGGTCGGAAGCACGCCCGAATCATGCGGGCAGCGCTCCTGCAGCATCCGCATGATGTCCGGCAGGAACGCATAGCTGCGATAGCTGTCGTACGTCTCTTGCAACATCCAGTCCGGACATTCGAACGGCTTGGCCGGATCGATGAAGAGCACGCGCGGCCGGAAGATGCCGGTCAATCGATAGGCCAGATGCGCCAGCTCGATATCGTTCTTGCGACCGTAGTCGGCGCGCACGCGCAGCGATCCGTCCTCGTCGGCATTATCGATCAGCGCGATGAACTCGCGGAAATAATGCGGCACGCTGTAACGCGCACGCACGCCCGGATCCTTGGCCTGCCGGCCGACCCACTCGCCGAACGCGCGCAGACCTTCGTTGAGACCGTTGACATACATGCAAAGAGCTCCTTTCGCGATCGAGCGCATCCCAACACGCGGAAGCCGCCGCGTCAAGGTGTGGGCCGTCATTCCGACCGAGCGAAGCGAGCGGAGGAAACCCTCCGGAGGGATCCCTCGGCTGCGCTCGGGATGACAAAAAATCCCGGCGAGGCGGGATTAGTTCGGACGGCGCTCGAGCTCTTGCTCGAAGTCCTGCCGGAAGCGCTTGATGTCTTCGGGCGAGAGCGTGGCGAGCTGCTGGCGATCGATGATCTTCCAGCGCGTGCAGACGCGCATCATGGCCGCGTGCCGGCGCTTGACCTCCTCGAGATGCGCGAGCCGGCAGAGGTACGTGTAGCCGAAGCCGTCCACGAACGGCACGAGCTTGGCCGGATGATCGAACTGCGCGCGGATCACGAGCAGCATCGCGGGCTGGCGGATCGGCATCAGCGCGTCGGGGCTCGGAAACGTCGCCTCGACCGAACGCGTGAACAGCTTCTCGGACAGCTCGTAGTCGATCCGGTCGCGCTCACCGCCGACGAAGGCCTGCGGATCGGCCGCGCGGACTCTGGCGTCCGTCGCGGCGATGAAGGCCTTAGCGTCCTCGACGGACACCTGCGCGTCCCAGAGAAGCGATCCGTTCCGACCGAGCGGAATGAGGTACGGATCGGCGTGCACGACCTCGTCGTGCCGCGCCATGACGTGCATCTGCCTGGCGCCGAAAATGGCGGAAACGCAGACGAACATCGTCTTCGGTTCGGTCGCGGCGATGAACAGGATCGGCCCTTCCGGAACCGTCCGGCCGAAGCAGCGCGTCAGGTCGAACAGATCGTCGATCAGCGCATCGGTCAAATCCGGCAGTTCTTGGCGCATGGGCTTCCTCCTTGGAAGGTCCTGCTCCACCTGTACGTTTTTTCCCGCAAAAAGTCAATTCTGTTATACTTTCCCATATCCCGCCTATGAAGATCCGCAAAGCCATCCTGCCCGTCGCCGGCATGGGAACCCGCTTCCTGCCCGCCACCAAGGCCCAGCCGAAAGAGATGCTCACGATCGTGGACAAGCCCGTGATCCAGTACGTCGTGGAAGAAGCCGTCGCGTCCGGCATCGAGGAGATCATCTTCGTGACCTCGCTCACCAAGCGCGCGATCGAGGATCATTTCGACCGCAACTTCGAGCTCGAAATGCGCCTCAAGGAAAAGGACCGCAAGAACGATCTGGCGGAACTCAAGAAGATTTCGAATCTCGCCAAGTTCGCCTTCGTCCGCCAACAAGCGCCGCTCGGCGACGGCCACGCCATCCTGGCCGCCCTGCCGTTCGTCGATCCGAAAGAGCCGGTCGCGATCCTGTTCGGCGACGACATCTTCGACGCGCGGATTCCCGTCACGGCCCAGCTGATCGACGCCTACGACAAATACCACGATCCGATCATCGCGCTCTGCGACGTCGGCAGGAAGAACGTCTCGAGTTACGGCATCGCCAGCGGCACAATGACCTCGAAGTCGATCATGGAACTCAACGGCTTCGTCGAGAAGCCGCGAGCCGAAGAAGCGCCTTCGACGCTGGCCGCGGTCGGCCGGTACATCATCACGCCGGAGATCATGGAGATCCTGAAGACCCAGAAGCCCGGCAAAGACGGCGAGATCCGGCTGGCCGACGCTTTCATCACCCATCTCTCGAGAGGCGCCGCCATGTACGGCCGCCTCGCCGACGCCGTCCGTTACGACTGCGGCAACAAATCCCAATTCCTCCTGGCCAACGTCGCCTACGGCCTCCGCCACGCCCAGGTCGCTCCCGACTTCAAGAAAGGCCTCAAGAAACTTCTTTCGCACTGAGCCCTATGAACCTTCGCACGCGCTTCGCCGCCGCCGTCCTCCTGGCCGCTTTGGTCGTGAGCGGCGCCGGCTGCTTCTCGGCCAGCGTCACCGCGCCGCCAGCTTCGTCAAAACCGATCACGCTCACCTATTGGCGCGTGCTTGATGACGGCGACGCGTTCGACGAGATCATCAGCGCCTATCGCGCGCTGCATCCGAACGTGACGATCAATTACCGCAAGCTGCGGCTCGACGAATACGAGAACGCGCTGGTCAACGCGCTGGCGGAAGACCGCGGCCCGGACATTCTCTCGGTGCATAACGACTGGATGCGCGCCTATCAGCCCAAGCTCCTGCCCGCGCCCGCCTCGGTCAAACTCGCCTTCCGCGAAGTCCAGGGCATCCAGAAAAATCAGGTCTGGGTCGAAAAGACGCTGCCGATGATCACGCCCGCGCAGGTCAAAGACCAGTTCGTCGACCAGGTCGGGCACGACGTCGTCATCAAAGGCCCGGCGAGCGATCCGAAGAAAGGCATCGTCGACCAGCTCTGGGGCTTGCCGATGGCGCTCGACACGATGGTGCTCTATTACAACAAGGACGTCCTGAACGCCGCCGGCATCCCGACGCCAGCCACGACCTGGGCCGAATTCCAGGATCACGTGAAGCGCCTGACGAAATACGACAGCCAAGGCAAGCTGGTCAAGCCGGCCGCCGGCATCGGCACCTCGCAGAACGTCGAGCGCTCGTTCGATCTTCTCTCGCTTCTCATGATGCAGAACGGCGCGCAGATGGCGGACGGGAACGGCCTGCCGACCTTCAACCGCACGCCGGCGGACATGACCCGCGACACCCCGCCGGGCGACGAAGCCCTGATCTTCTACACGGACTTCGCCAACCCTTCCAAGGAAGTCTTCACCTGGGACGACACCCAGCCGAATTCCTACGACGCCTTCGTGTCCGGCAAAACCGCCTACTTCTTCGGCTACGCCTACCACCTGCCGATGATCCGCGCCCAGGCGCCGAAACTGAATTTCGGCATCGCCAACATCCCGCAGATCGATCCGGCCAACAAAGTGAACTTCGCCAACTACTGGGTCGAAGCGGTCTCGAAGAAGACGAAGTATCCCGATGTGGCCTGGGACTTCCTCCAGTTCGCCGCCAAGGCCGACCAAGCCAAGACGTATCTGGCCAAAACGGGTCGGCCGACGGCCCTCCGCAGCCTGGTCAACACCCAGCTGTCCGATCCCGATCTCGGCGTCTTCGCCTCGCAGGTCCTGACCGCCAAGAGCTGGTACCAGGGCGCGAACATCAAGGCGACTGAATCCGCCTTCGACGAGATGATCGACACGACCCTGGCCGGCACCCCGCCCGAACGCGCCACCGACCTGGCGGCCCAGACGATCGCGCAGACGGTGCACTGACAACTCTCCGCATCCACAACTCCCCCTGCCCCCTCTTTAGCAAAGAGGGGGTTTTGGTTAAAAAATGTCCTCCCCTTTGCTAAAGGGGAGGTGCCGAAGGCGGAGGGGTTGTGTTACACTATTTTCACTATGAAGCGTTTTCTCCGCGTCGCCTTGCCCGTCGCGCTCGTGCTCGTTCCGGTGGCCGTTTCGGCCATCACGATCCTGCCTCCTTGCACGGCCACGGGCGATTGCGGCGTGACGGATATCCTGGCCGTGCTGGTCAACGTGGCCGAATACCTGCTGGGCATTTCGGGCGCGGTCGCGCTGGCGATGTTCGTCTACGGCGGCTTCACCTTCGTGCTCGCGGCCGGCGATAAAACGAAAGTCGGCAAGGCGATCGGCATCCTGAAGAGCGCGGTCATCGGCATCGCCATCATTTTCCTCTCCGGCGTGATCGTGCGCTTCGCGACGAAAGCGCTGACCGGCGGCAGCTCGGCCATCCCGACCGTCGGCGAGAACTGCGACCCCATCTCGAAAAAGAGCGCGTCGGGAGGAGCCGGCCTCTGGATTTCCGTGCCGCCCGGCGTCGACGACAACGGCAAGCTCTTGCCGGAACAGTTGATGTGCATCCACAAGAAAGGCGGCTGCGCGGAACTTCAAGGCGTGCTGACCAGCCGGCATCGATTGGAAAAATATTCTTGCAAAGCGATCAACACCGCCGCGAGCTGCGTGCGCAGCCTATGCCCAGAGCAAGGCGCCGACTACGCCTGCTGCCTCTGATATGAAACGCCTTTCCGTATGTATCGCCGCGATCGTCTTCGGACTTTCTTTGGCGCCGGCGGCCTTCGCCCTCACTCTCCCTTGCTATTGCAAATACGGGGCGAGCAAGGCCGGCTGGGATTCGGATTCGGCGCGTTTCTGCCCGAATGAAACGTATTTCTCGGGTACCGTCGATGCCGGCACGTTCCCGCTCTCCTATGGCAGCACGGCTGACGACAACTGCCAGGCGCGTTGCGCCTCGGAGGGATCCGCCTTTGTCGATATTACGACCGTTTCTCCGAGTCAGTGGGCTTCCTTCGGGAGTTCAGACAACCTGGTGCTGGCGGAAAAAAGCTACTGCGTGCTCCGCTCGGACAGCGCCGCGACGGTCCAAGGCTGGTCTTCCAGCTACTTGAGCTGCAAAAAACCGCTCAACAGCATCGTCTATAAGGACAATCCGACCGGCCAGGTTCCGGACAGCTGCTCGTATTGCTTCTGCAAGTTCAAGACGGGCGGCTCGACGCCCTCGAGCTGCAGCGGAAAAACGACGATGGTCCACATCACCGGCGACGCGAGCACGTGTTCGAACATCTGCACGAGCTTCGGCCTCGACAACGGCGACAGCACGAAAGACTACGGCAGCCATTGCGATTTCCAGCTTTCCGACCAGTGCGCGAAGCCGCTTAACCCCGACGGGAGCGGCTGCCAGTCCGAGCTCGGGGCCATTTCCGATCAGAAGAAAGCCGACGCCTTCCAGGCCAGCCATGGCACCGCGCTCGGTTTGACGCTGCCGCTCGGCGACATCACCTTTCCGCAGCTGATCGGCCGCGTCATCAAGCAGCTGCTCGGCATCGTCGGCGCCTTGGCGCTCGTCTTCTTCATCTGGGGCGGCCTCAAATACATGACGGCCCAAGGCGACGACAAGAAAATCAAAGAGGCGCGCGACATGATCGTCGCCGCCATTTCCGGCTTGGCCGCGATCTTCCTGTCCTACGCGCTCCTGACACTGCTCATCAATACGCTGTCGAAATAGTATGAAACGCAAGATTGCCCGCCTTCTCTCGACGCTCGTCATCTTCGCCGCAAGCGCGTCCGGAGCCTTGGCCGATACCGGTTCAAGTGCCACGAGTTCCTCCGACAAGACCGTCAGATTGGTGAATCCGCTTAACGTTTCGACGGTGCCCCAGCTCGTGGCCAACCTGCTCAAGGCCGCCATGGGGATCATCGGCGCCTTGGCACTCTTGGTCTTCATCTACGGGGGATTCATTTGGTTGACCTCGGGAGGCGAGGCTGGTAAAATTCAGGCAGGCAAAGACGCCATGAAGTGGGCGGCGATCGGACTCGTCGTGATCTTCACCAGTTACGCGCTCGTCAGTTTCGTGTTCAAAGCGATAACGGGCTAACGCCTGAAAGGAGGTGAGTTGCATGACGAAAAAAACGCTTATCAAGGGTCTGATCAGCACGGCAATGGTTGCGACAATGGCGCTCCCCATGGTCGCTTTGGCTCAAAACCCCGTGACGTCCAACGAACTTCTGCCCGGCCAGATCGCCACCGAGCTCGGCCAGCAGCAGCAGGACCTGCGCATCACCATCGCGAGAATCATCCGCACGGCCATGAGCCTTCTGGGCATCGTCGCCGTTCTGATCATTCTGTACGGCGGCTTCAAGTGGATGACCTCCGGCGGATCCGACGAAGCCACGGGCGACGCGAAGAAGATCATTACGGCCGGCGTGATCGGTCTCGTGATCATTCTGACCGCGTACGCGATCGCTTCCTTCGTGATCAACAGCCTCGTAACCGCGACCTCCCAGTAACGCATCTTTACGCGACCCTGCACCGTATGGTGCAGGGTCGTCGCAAGGACTCGGGAAATGCCCTGCACCGTACGGTGCAGGGCGCCTCCGGACTCCTTGAACCTCGAACCACGTATGCGCTTGAAACGCATTCTCCTCCCCGCGCTCTGCCTGGCGGCGACCGCCCTGATGGCGATCCCGCTCGCCCACGCAGCCAGCGACCATTTCGGACTCGACACCGCCGCCGGCGGCGCCGGCCTCAAGAATCTGGACTTGCCGACGACGATCGGCGTCCTGATCAAGAGCGTGCTCAGCTTCCTCGGCATCCTCTTCCTGGTACTCACGCTCTACGCCGGCTTCCTCTACATGACGGCCCAAGGCGACGAGAAGAAGGTCGCCAAGGCCAAGAGCATCGTGACCGGCGCGGTCATCGGCCTGGTCATCATCGCCGCCTCCTACGCGATCACGAGCTTCGTCCTCGGCGCGATCACCGGCACCGCGAGCACGTCCAACACCTCGAACACTTCCAATACGTCGACGATCGGCACGGTCCAGAAAGGCGGCGCGTGCACGAGCGGAAGCGATTGCGCCGCCGGCCTGATCTGCGACATCGGAGGATCCAATACCTGCATCTGATATGCGCACTCTCCACAAACTCGCCCAGGACTTCGGAGCCGGAAATCTCAAAACCGTCGGCGATACGGCCAAGATCACCTCGAACGTCACGCTGCCCGTCCTGATCGGCAACCTGATCCGCACGTTCATCGGGCTCCTCGGCATCATCTTCCTCCTGCTCACGGTCTACGCCGGTTTCCTCTGGCTGACGGCCCAAGGCGACGAGAAGAAGGTCGAGCATGCCAAAGGCCTGCTCAAGAACGCCGTGATCGGCCTCGTGATCATCGCCGCCGCCTACGCCATCTCCGCCTTCGTCGTCAACGCGCTCGCCCACGTGGCCGGCGGCACGAATCCCACCTAACCTCGCTCATCATTTACCTTCTATGGCGAAAAAAATCCTTCTGGGGCTGCTCTCGCTCCTGACCGTCGGCCAAATGGCCTTGGCCGCGCTGCCCGCCGGCGCGCAGGCTCCCTGCGATCCTTCGACCGGCAACTCGCTCGGCTGTCTCAGCGCCGCGAATCCCAGCAACACGCCGACCGACGCGGTCACGGCCGGCCAGCAGCTGCCGCTCCTGATCGGACGCCTCATCCGCACGATGCTCGGTCTCCTCGGCATCATCTTCCTGGTCCTGATGGTCTACGCCGGCTTCCTCTGGATGACGGCCCGCGGCGATGACGAACCCGTCACGAAAGCCAAAGACATCATCCGCCAGGCGATCATCGGCCTCATCATCGTCTTCGTCGCCTACGCCTTGACCGGCTTCATCATCAACGCGGTGCTCCGCGCCACCTCGGGAACGCCATAAACGCTGAAAAAGAAGAACGACCCGCTGTAGAGGCGGGTCGTTTTATTTCTGAGAGCGTCGGTTCTAGGGGAAGTAGAGCTCGGTGACGGGGTTGTTCCACCACGTCACGTTGCGATCCTCCATGTTGGCCGTCTGGGTGTAGGTCTTGTCCGGCGACGGATCGAGCTGAGGCCGTTGCCTGGTGCCGATGTTTCGATACGTCTCGGCGGTCACTTTGGGGTGACGTTCCCAGCCGGTCTCGACGTAGCAGACCTGGCCGGGTGCCAGGACCGATTCGCCGGTCGCGGGATGCCGGAGGCCGTTGTCGATGAGCACGGGGCGCCCATCGACCTGGAAGGCCAGGAACGTGTTCAGGTCCGCGCCGTGGCAGTTGCCGCCGCCATCGCGCGCGTTGTCGTCGCAGACCTCGTTGTCCAGCTTGAGCTTTCGCCCGAGCCGCACTTGGCGAGGATCGCCGCCGGCCACGCAGAGATAGGCCTGGACCTGGCCGCGCGCGACCGTGGTTGCGGTCACGACGTTGCCTCCCTCGTTCTGAATGGGCATGGCCACGGGCGGCGACGGATTCTGCATCGGCAGCGGCGAGCGGAGCTGCGCCATCTCGGAAGTCGGCGCGGTCGCTTGCTGCGGAGCTTGCGCATAGCAGGCGGCCGCGAACATCGCGATCAGGATGAGCGTGATCTTCTTCATGGTCAGTCCTCCTTGGCGGGTGCGAGGGGCGCTTTCGCAGCGGTCTTCCTCAGCTCTTCGGTGCAGGATTGCACCTCGAGCGCGCGTTCCTTCTCGTTCTTGATGTCCTCCGGGTGGGCCAGCACCTGTTGGCACTGGACCTCGACGGACTTCTTCACGACCGGCACGAGCGTGTTCGTCTTCTTCTCGACTTGGGCGAGACGATCTTGCATCTCGCTGATGTCGACGGGCGGTCCGGACGCGGGCGCGTACGAACCGTTCGGCGGCGCGACGGGCGCGACGTACGAACCGATCGCGTTCGGTGCGTAGGCGGTCATGGTCTCGGGACCGGCGCAATGATCGGGGTTCAGGACGCATCCCGAGCCGCCGATGCCGCCGATGCCGCCGATCATGCCGTAACCGCCGTAGCCGTATCCCGTCAGACCCGGATCGCCGATCACGAAGGGAATGCCGGCGCCGAACTGCTGACCGGAAGCATTGGTGGTCACCGTGCTGGTGACGTGGTTCCGGGACGGGTCGGCATCGTAGGAGAACGTCGTGGACGACGACGCGCGTCCGGCCCCGTAGAGGCAACCGGTCATGAACAGGGAGGCGAGAAACAGGCACACGTTGCGCATGACGGATCCTTTCGGGTGTTTTTCGACGCCCCAGCGAGGCCTTTTGCCTCATTCTGGAACGAGTCACTATAGCATAAAAAGGTGGTTTTGTCAATGAGCTTGGACAGGCGGAACGTCTCCGCGGCCAACAACTCCCCCTGCCCCCTCTTTAGCAAAGAGGGGGTTTTTAAATGTCCTCCCCTTTGCTAAAGGGGAGGTGCCCGAAGGGCGGAGGGGTTGTGGCCGCGGGGGGCACAGGGGGTGAGTCTTGAAAATAAGAACGCCTGCCGGGGTGAGCGGCAGGCGTGGATCTAAGAAAGGAGCGTAAGGAACGGCTGGAGGAATCAGAGCTCGTCGAGCTTCTGCAGGCCTTGGCCTAGAGAATCGACGCGTTGCGGCGCGGGCGGCGGAGGCATCGGCTTGGTCTGGATGACCGGCCGGGGCGCCTCGTACGGCTTCGTCGCGACGCTGCTCGAGCTTGCGCTCGGCAGCGGCAGCGGCGTGCTTTGCGGCATCCCTCGCAGGGACGCGCCGCTTTCGATCGACGGACGGTTCTCTTTCTTCTTTCCGCCGATCGAATCGAACTTCTTCTCGATGTCTTCAAGCGTCTGGTCGCCGTCATGTCCCGTCAGTCCCTTCCACGACACCCCGCTGTCTGTCTTGTAGAGCAAGAAGACGACGAGGATGACGGAAAGGATGCCGACGATCTTGGCGGCTTGGAACCACGTGCCTTTCTTCTCTTTATCCTTCGTGAACGCGCCCTTGAGGAGCATCGCCGCGGGGATCAGGAGAATCAGACCGACGGCCCACTCGGCGTTGTTGCGCGCCGAGAACCACTCATCGAGGCGGCTGAAGCTTGCGCTCCCGAAGGAGTTGGGAAACAGCTCGCTGACGATGAAGACCGTGACGAAGGCCAGGAAGGCGATGATGCTCACCCACTTGACCTTTTCGATGATCGGACCGACTTCCGCGTTCTGGTGGATGACCGCCAGGATCGCCGGCATGGCGATGGCCGCCATGATGACGATCAGGCCGAGCGATTTCCACGAGACGAAGAAGATGAACGGAAGGAAGGCGGCATTCATGAGCACGAGCAGAGCGAAGCTCGACTTGTACTTCTGATGCAGCGACTTCATTTCTTCCCGTTTCTCCGAAGCCTTGATCTCGATCTTCGATCCATCCGGCGACTTGAGCTTCAGGATCGCTTTGATCCGATCGGACTCGAGGACGGAGGTGAAGACGAAGGACAAGCGATCGCCGAGCGCGTAGAGACCGATGCAGAGCAGCGTCAGCATGAGTACGCCCGAGGCCGCCAGCATCTGGCCGACGAACGGGTAGCCCATCTGCTGTTTCGCCAGGATCCCGGCGCACAGGAGCGCGAGGCTGAAGAGGAACCAGCGGCGGACGAAGCGGCGGAAGGCGGGCCAGTATTCGATCCACCATTCCGCGGCCATCCGATAGCCGTCCTCCGCCAGGGCGTAGCCGAGTTCGCCGAGCTTTTTGACCGCTTTCCAAAGGGCGGGAAGGCCCTTCTTGGCGATCTTCTGCTGCGGCAGCACCAGGAACAGGCCGATGATCACGATCAATTTCGCGACGTGATCGACGTACCTGTCGAGAAAACCGGTTTTCTTGTCAGCCACGGGAACCGCCTTTCAGTGGGGCAGAAGGTTGTAAGAGTGGAGCATCCAGCAGACCGCGACAATCGCCGCGAGTCCGAAGAACACGATCCGATTCCGCGAGCTGGCGCGGCGAGCGTTGTCCGCTTGCTGCGCTTTGCGCGCGGCGGTGCGATCCTTGCGGATCTTCGCATCGCGGCGCACGCGCGCGGCGAGACCTCCGATCCAATCACCGGCCTTGTCGATCTGCTCGAACAGGCTGTCGATCATCTCTTCGGTCTCTTTCAGTTCGCGCTCGAGCATCGACTTGGACGGCTCGGTCTTTCCGAGATAGTCGTCCAGCCAATCGTGCCATTCCGCGCACGGCTGACGCAGCACGTAGCGGAAGTCCTCGTAGTTGTCGCGACCGTGGAACGCCTCGTAGAATTTCATCTTGAGGCCGTGATCCTCGTCCGTCATGATCCGATACGGACCGGGGACGAAGCCGTCGCCGACGACGATCTTCTGGAACTGCGTCGGCTCCTCTTGATGGGACCGGCGCAGGTGCGCGTAGAGCGACGGGCCGCTCGGCTTCGGCGCGGGCGTTTCCGCCTTCGCTTCGGCCTTGGGCTCTCCCTTTCGGACGCTTGTCGCGACGGTCGCGGCAATCTCCGTGGCGGGATCGAGGCATCCGTTGCGACAGACGTTGTGGCCGCGTTTGAGCGCGTCCTCGAGCGTAATGTCGTCCGGACCTTTCTCGCCTTTTCCGAAGCGCGGCCGCTGCACATGCGTGCAGTTCGCGGGATACCAGATCCCGTTGACCACGTATCCCTTGCGTTGGGACTGCTCATCGCCGACCGGCGGCTTCTCGTCAGACTTGGCTGCGGCCGCCTTCTTGGCGAGCGCTTCCTTGAGACCGCGGCCAACTTCGTCGAGCATGTCGTTCGCGTAGTTGCACATCTCGTCGCCGATCGCTCCATCCGGGAAGATCGAGCGGTCGACTTGGAAGATGCCGGCGGCGATCTCAATGATGCTGCCGGGGATCTTCTCGAGCAGGCTCTTGAACGCTTTGACGATGCCGGCGGGCCACTTGAGACCCCGCTTTTCGAGCTCGGTCTCCAGGTTCTGGAGCAGGGCCGGTATCCGGCGCCCGAGTTCCTGCGAAAAGTCCTCGGCCTTGAGCTTGAAGGCTTGGGTGACGTCGATCATGGGAATTCCTCCAGTTGTCAAAGGCCGGATCCGGCCTTTTCCTTGCGGAAATGGGCCGAATGCCACGTCTCTGACAGGCGAAACGCCCGTCATCGTGGACCGAGCACTCTAGCACAAAAAGGCTATTTTGTCAAGGTTCTTTGACATTACTTTTGGCCCGTTTTGAGCTGAAAATTTCTTGCTCCCCGCCTGAAAAGGCGGTACAGTGGAGATGCCGATTATTCTTATCTCAAGGATATGGCCAAGCGTAAGGTCCAGGCGAGGAAGTCAGAACCGGTTAAGCTCGAGGAGCCGTGGCTGACGGACGAACTGGAAGGGCAATTATCGGTCGACGTCTATCAGAAAGGCGGTGCGATCGTCGTGAAATCCACGATCGCCGGCGTCGAACCCGAAGACCTTGAGATCTTCCTCAATCGCGACATGCTGACCATCAAGGGCAAGCGCGAGCACGAGGGCCGCGTCGAGCAGGGCGACTACTTCATCCGCGAATGCTACTGGGGAAAATTCTCGCGGACGATCATCCTGCCGAGCGACGTGAAAAGCGAAGAAGCCAAAGCCACGCTCAAAGACGGAGTGCTGACGATCGCGATGCCCAAGGCGCAGCACGCGCGCGCCATTCCGGTGAAATTGATTATTTGAACTGGACCCCGATATCGGGGTGACAGGTACGATGTCCGACTCGACCAAAAAACGCCTGACGGGATCGCCCAGACATCTGATTCTCGCCGGCGTTTTTTGTCTGCTGCTGCTTTCGGGCCTCTTGGCCGTGCAGATCGCGCGGGCCGACGGCCGCATCCTGCCGAACGTTTCGGTCGGCGGCGTCGACGTCGGCGGGCTCGCGCCGAACGAAGCGAAAGCGCGTCTGGAAGATGCGCTCCGCGCGCTCAACGTGGCGGGACTCGAGTTCCGCTACGGCGATCGCACGCTGACGGTCAAAGCGAACGAGAAAGGCGCGGCCTCGCCGTCGGAATCCCCCGTCACCTACGACATCGACGGCATGGTCGAGGCCGCCTTCGCCTTCGGGCACGACGCCGGCACGCTCTCGCTGCTCAAGGCCAACGTGCGCGCGCTCTTCGCCGACGTGCGTCAGCCCGCGCTCGTGATCGTCGACACGAAGGCGCTGCATGATCTGCTGGTCTTGCGCTTCGGCGAGCTCGAACAGCCGGCCAAGAACGCGACGCTCACGATCACGAGCGCGCTGATTCCGATCTCCCAGGATGCGGACGCCACCACGACGCCCGCCATGCGCACGGTCTGGAACGCTTCCGTCAATCCCGACTCGACCGGGCTAACATTCGATTACGACAAGGCCGTCGATCAGGCCGCCCTCGGTCTGGGACGCTGGCAAGGCGCCGCCGTCGCGCTGCGCGCCGCCACCATGCCTCCGACCATCGCGACAGCCGATGCCGAAGCCAAGATCGACGCGGTCACGAGCGCCCTGAACCGAGGCGACGCCACCTTGGCCTACGATACGTTGACCTGGACGATCCCCCAGAAAACCGTGGCAAAAGCCCTGGTTTTGAGGAAAAAAACGGACGGGACGGTCGGGGTGACGCTGAACCACGACGTGATCGAACCGTTCCTGAACCAGGCCGCGAGCGCGATCGAGAGCGACCCTAAGCCGACGCATTTCACGGTCGATAAGAACGGCCGCGCGACGGACTTCATCGGTGGCGCGCTCGGAAAACGGATCGACCGCGAAGAGAGCTTGGCGCGTATCGACGCGCAGTTCGAAACCTCCGAGAACGGCGTGTTCCCGATCGCCGTCACGACGGTCTCCTCCTCGCAATCCGATCCGATCGCGCAGGAGCTCGGCGTCGCGGAACTGCTCGGCTACGGCACTTCGAGTTTTTCCGGCAGTCCGAAAAATCGCCGCGCCAACATCGCGAACGGCGCCGCGCGCTTGAACGGCTTGATCATCGATCCCGGCGCGGAAGCGGGCTTGCTCGATGAGCTGCGGCCGTTCGATCAATCCGGCGGCTATCTGCAAGAACTCGTCATCAAGGATAATCGCACTGTGCCGGAATATGGCGGCGGCCTTTGTCAGATTGGCACGACGACGTTCCGCGCCGTGATGAACGCCGGCTTGCCGGTCACCGAGCGCCAAAATCATTCGTATCGCGTCGTCTATTACGAGCCCGCCGGCACCGATGCGACCATTTACGATCCCGCACCAGATTTCAAATTCGTGAACGACACGCAGAACCATGTCGTGCTAATCACCAAGATTACCGGCGACACGGCGCGCTTCGAACTCTGGGGCACGCGCGACGGCCGCGTCGAGAAGCAGAGCCCGGTCAAGATGACAAACGTCACGCCGCCGCCGGATCCGAAGCTGATCGAAACGTCGGCGCTGGCCGACGGCCAGAAAAAATGTTTCGAATCCGCGCACGCCGGCGCGACCACCGACTTCACTTACACCGTCACCTACCCGGACGGCACGGTGAAGACGAAGGGCTTCCATAGCGTCTACAAGCCTTGGCAGCAGCAATGCCTCGTCGGCAAAACCGGCGCGCCGCACATCTCGCTCCAGAAGGACGGCTCGCTGAAGGAAATACCGATCGCTTCCGCGACGACGACCGCGATCTAGAAACGAAAAACCCCGCGCCGGTTGGTGCGGGGTTTTTCTTCTCCATGCGT
The DNA here is from genome assembly GCA_964404275.1 of uncultured Gammaproteobacteria bacterium. GTDB lineage: Bacteria > Patescibacteriota > Patescibacteriia > SG8-24 > DYFX01 > DYFX01. Next base: position 36,198 of record CAYOJH010000004.1, read on the forward strand.
TTGCGGAGATGTTCTGCAGGAAATCGCGCTCAAGAAGATGTCTTATAGAAGCGTTCGAGCCGGGGCCCGAAGTACCCTATGAGACATCTCCATGCTTGTCGTGAGCGCGAGTTTCTACAGACCAAGAATGTTTGGATCCGAAACGGTCGGCCGTGACAGGAATGCGGAGCGCGGTGCTCAAGCAACGCCGCACTCTACCACGGGGTCGAAAGGCTGTCAAGAAATTGAGCCGGTGTTTCACGTCATTGTTTCATGTTTTACTGACATTTTTAAGGCGGACTTGCTCAATTTAAGCTTGATTTTAAGGCTTTTATTTGTCTGTTACCATTGACAAAACCGTCTTTTTGTGATATTCTGCGGTTGTTCGAACACTCTAAAGAAAGGCGCAACATGACCCGCAGCGAATTGCGTCTGCTCACCCGCTGGAGCCTCGTGGCCCTGGCGATCGCCCTCGTCAACTGCATCTCGTCCTGATCGTCCACCCTCACAGAAAGGAACCCCGTGCAGCACCTTCCCAGCGACGTCCATGACCTGATCAAAGAAGGCCGCCACCTCGAAGCCGCCGCTCTCGCGGCCAAGCTCGCGCCGAGCTATGACCGGCTGACCCTGATCGGTCAGATCGCCGTCATCATCGACGACGCCTTCCGGACCGGCCACGACGCGGCCGCCTGCATCCTCCTCGAGGAGCACCTCGTCAGCCTCGACACGATCGAGAAGTGTGCGGCTCCGCGCGACCTCGACGACGCGCCGCTCTTCCTCGATGACTTGCTGGTCATGGTGACCGACGACGACCGCTTCTTCTGGAGCGCGCAGTGAAAGAGGACTTCTGGGCCGAGATCTGTCGGCATCTCAAGACCGACAAGACGGGCCTCGTGATCCGCGCGACGTTTCCCGTCGCTCTGATCGCCGGCCTGATCGCCAACTACCTCTAGTCCTTTCTCTCGTTTCCGGGGACCACTCGTCCCCTTCAGTCTCGGCTGCCGAACGGCTTACAATGCCGTCGGGCAGCGGAATCCTGAACCCAGCGTTCCTCACATTCAACCAGCGAGGTGACCGATGATCTCCATCAAACGCGTTTCGTTTCTCTCCGCTCTCGGCTTCATCGCCGTGATGGCGATCGCCTGCGCCACCAGCGGTTGCGGCGATAACCTCCAAAAGGAGATGCCGGACGCCGGAAGCCCCGACGGAACGACCGTCGCACGGCCCGACGCCGCGCCGACGCCCGACGCGACGCCTGACGCCATGGACCCGACCGGTCCGTCGGTCTCGCAGGACGCGCCGATCGTCAACGCGATCCCGCTGCCGGCGACGACGCTTTCCGATTTCGGCACGCCGATGATCCATCGCATGGTCATCACCGCGCCGGCCGGAGCGGACGCGCTCGTGAAAAAGCTGTCGTATGAGGTCGACCTCGCGACCGCGCATCCGGAATCGTTCTCGACGTACGTGCCGAGACTGCGCATCGTCGGATCGCCCGACGATCTGCCGGAGCGCACGAACGACGTGGACTGGATCGGCGGCGGCGATTGCGGATTCGTCAGCAATGCTTCCAAGCGCTGCGTGATGATCGTCCTCGATGCGCCGCTCGCGATCCCGGCCGGAACCTGCGTCACGCTCGACTTCTCTCTTCAAATCGCCGGCTTCTTCGCGAGCGGCGACACGGTCACGACGACGCCGGTCATCGACGCGGCGGACCGACAAGGTCCGATCCACGGCGCCGGTATCCAGACGAGCATCGGCGGCATCATGGACGGCGCGCTCTGGTCCAACGACGGCCTATGGTTTTACAATGGCCACTCGATCGTCTGGAACCAGCCGCTGGCCGAAACGCTGACGCGCTGAACCTTCAATCCTTTTACCTCGTTCTTCGACCACCACCACAAGGAAGGCAGGTCTCTCATGGCCGTGAACAAGCCGCTCGAGTTCCTCTTGAACGACATCGACCAGCTGATCGCCACCAAGATCGATCCCGCGATCCTCGGCCGCGAGGACTTGAGCCAGAACCTTCACGTCCTGGCCTCGTACCGCCAGGGCTCCGACGCTCTCGCCGACACGATCCGCGAGATCTCGGCCGAGAAGGTCAGGAACGAGGCGCTCCTGGCCAAACGCGAGGCGTCCGCTTCCGAAGCCGCGTCGCGAATGCCCGAGGCCCGCAAGTCCGTCAGGAAGGCGAAGAACCTCGGACGCCGCATCAAGACGAATCGCGAAGCGATCAAGGAGACCGCTCGGCGGATCGCCAGGAAGCCGAAGGATCTCGCGCAGCTCGAGGCGTCCAACGCCGAGCGCGGTGCGCTGATCGGACAGCTCATGGATGAACTCAGCGCGATCGTCGGCGTCTTCCTGATCGCTCATGCGAACCTGAAGAAGGCCGAGACGCTGCGCAAGCAGAGCGCGACCCGCGTCGCCAACCTGGCGAAGCGGCTCGAGAAGGCGGATCGCGCCTTCAACGAGCACGCCGCGTCGCGCGAAGCGATGGTCGAGCTCGCGATGAAGACCTTCGATCATCTGCGCAACCGCCAGGCGAAGCACGATCGCAAGATCGCCGAGCGCCAGGCCAAGCAGCAGCCGATCGAGGTCGTCACGACCGCGCCGATCGAGGCCCCCAAGGCCCCGAGCGACCAGGACGTGATCGCCTGGGCAGCCGAGCACGGCCTGCCGATCGAAAGCGAGAACGACCGCCTCGGCGCGATCGAGCTCTACCAGCAGCACGGCCGCGCCGCCTGATCGTTCCTTCCGTCAACTCTTTCCCCAGGGACTTCGGTTCCTGGGCTCTCACCCGGCACTTCTGTAGAATATCTGCAGGAGCCCCGAGCCGGAGCCCACACTTGCGAAAGGACAACGCCGTGAACCCCATCGTTCCTTCGAACAGCAATCTTCCCGACGGTCCGGAGATCTTCCGCAAGGACACGACGCACTCCGGCGTGCTCCACGCGCGCAAGCTCTACCGCGACTACCTCGAGCGCCTCGCCTCCGGCGAGATCCGCAACGAGAACGACGACGACGCGCAGGAGGCCGCTTAGATGAAGCACTCCTTCAACACGTCGATCATCGTCGGCTTCTTCATGGGGCTGACCGGCCTCCTGACGATCGTCGCGACCTGCGCGCTCTACGAGGCCGGAGTGACCGTCTCGGACGGGCTCAGCTCCAGCGCGCCGAGCGTCGAGAAGAAATTTCCGGCGCACCCGCGCCACGAAGTCCAGCCCGCCCTGCCGGTCGCCCTCAACCCGTGACGCATCTCGTCACGGAACAAAAACCCGCGCCTCTCAGCGCGGGTTTATGACATTCAGGATTTCTTGATGATCTTGTCGATCAAGCCGTACTTCTTGGCTTCGTCGGCCGTCATGAAGTTGTCGCGATCCGTGTCTTTGTCGATCTTATTGAACGGCTGCCCGGTCGCCTTCGACAGGATCTGGTTGAGCGAGTCCTTCATCTTCAGGATGCGCTCCGCGCGGATCTTGATGTCGGAGGCTTGGCCTTCGGCGCCGCCGAGCACCTGGTGGATCATGATCTCGGAATTCTCGAGCGCGAAGCGCTTGCCTTTCTGGCCGCCGGCCAGAAGCACCGCGCCCATCGAAGCCGCCATGCCGACGCAGATCGTCGAAACGTCCGGCTTGATGTAGTTCATCGTGTCGAGAATCGCGAGGCCGGCCGTGACGGAACCGCCCGGCGAGTTGACGTAGATCTTGATGTCGCGCTCCTTGTCCTGGCTTTCGAGGAACAAGAGCTGGGCGATCACGATGTTGGCGACGTGATCGTCGATGCCTTCGCCCAGGAAGATGATGCGGTCCTTGAGCAGGCGCGAATAAATATCATACGCGCGTTCGCCCTGCGGCGTCTTCTCGATGACGGTCGGGATCAAATAATTGTTCTGCGGAAACGAATTGATGGCGTAGGGATTTTTCATACAGGTAAAGTATATCGCTAGGCCGTTCCTTTGACAAAGACGCACGAGGGCTTGGGTTATGTCATCCCTGCGAAAGCAGGGATCCAGTACCGCCAGAAGTCGTTATTGAACTGGATTCCAGCTTGCGCTGGAATGACAAGGGGGCGTGCGTCGAGCCGTGCATGTCATCCCTGCGAAAGCAGGGGGCAGCACTTACACATGTCATCCCTGCGAAAGCAGGGATCCAGTACCTATCAAAAATTATAGGATAGATCCTTCCAATCCGGATTTTCCCTCTCGATCAATTGGATTTTCCAATCACGTTTCCAAGCCTTCAGCTGTTTCTCGCGCTGAATGGCAGAAAACACATCGCTTGTTTCTTCAAAATAAACGAGTGTCTTTAAACCATACGTTCGCGTGAACCCCGCCACCACTCCGGCCCGATGTTCCGTGATCCGTCGCAAGAGATCGTTTGTCACACCAATGTACAGTGCTCCACCGAGCCGATTTGTCAGAATATACACGTAGTACGTGCGCATAGGTACTGGATTCCAGCTTGCGCTGGAATGACATACCTCTACGCTCGCACGCAAGCCTTCTTCAAAGCGCCGGCAGGTCGAATTGGGGGCCGAGGTCGGCGCGTTCGACGGTCCAGCCGTTCGGATGTTCGACGATCGCGCCGTCGACGGTGAAGCCCGCGGCTTTGCGATGACCTCCCCCGCCGTAGGTCTTGGCCATTTCGGCCACGTCGGCATCGGTCGCGCTGCGGTAACTGCCTTTGACCCGATGGCGGCCCAGCTCTTTCAGCACCAGCACCACGTCGGCTTGCAGCAGATGATTCAAAAAGTTCGAGAGGCCTTCCAGATATTCGTCGTCGACCGGATGATCGTTGAAGTCGCTGCGGAAGAGCGCGGTCGAAGCGAGTTTCTTTTCGGGATCGAAACGTAGACGCTCGAGCGCGCGGCCCCAGAGCTTGAGCGCGTCGACCGGCTTGTTGCGCATCAGGCGCTTGGTGATATCGCGAATCGAGACGCCTTTGAGCAAAAGCTCGGAAGCGATCTCCAAGCTCTTCACCGTCGTGGCGGGGTTAGAAAAATTCGACGTGTCGGTCAGGAGGCCGGTCATGAGGCAGACCGCCATCTCGCGCGAGACGTCCGCGCCGTTGTCGTCGAAAAATTCATGCACGACTTCGGCCGTCGAGGAGGCGTCGGTGATGACGAGGTTCGCGTCGCCGAAGAGCGCGTTGGTGACGTGATGATCGAAGTTCGCGATGAACGGTTTCTTCGGCATGGCGGCCACGAGCGCGTCGATACCGGCGTAGGCCAAGTCGCCCGCGTCGAACACGCACAGCGCGTCGACGGCTTCGTCCTTGAAAATCGCCGTGACATTCGTCACCTCCTTGAAACGCGGAAAGTACGCGTAGGCCGAGGCCGGCTCGTCGATGCAGAACGCATGGGCTTCGCGGCCCTGATCGCGCAGCCAATTGTAGACCGCCATCATGCCGCCGAGCGTGTCGCCGTCGGGCTTGCGGTGCGAAACCAGAATCGGCTTCCGCGCGTGGGAAAGCTTTTCGAAGATGCGTTTTGACGTCGCGAGATGCGGCATAAGGTCAAAGTCCATCACCGTACGGAAAAAGAAAAACCCCGTCAAGAGACGACGGGGTTACGAATCGACGACGCGGATGCGGACGGGGCCGCGGCCGGCGCCGAAGATGTCATGCGGAAAGCGCGCGCTGATCTGCATCGGCCTGACCCGCAGCGTGACGCCGCAGTCGAAGAAGCGCTGCCACACGCGGCTGACGAAGGCGATGTCGACCTCCGTCAGCGTCATGACGTCGCGGGCGCTTTTCTTCGGCATCGACGGAACGCCGTTCGCGATCGCATCCGCCAAGGCATAGGCGATGTCCGACGGGCGGCCTTGCGCGTCGAGCAGGCTGCGCGTGACGGTGAGCTCGGGCGTCGGGTCGAGCTCGCGAAGATCCGTCCCGTCGGTCGTGCGATAGCCTTCGACCGTCTTCATGAGCGACAGGTCGCCGAAGGGATGGAAGCTGATCGCGTACGGCCAGGCTTCCAGCACGCACCAATGATCCGCCACGTCGATCTGCGATTTGAGATCGACCATGGCCGTCTTCAGCACGAGCTCGGCGTCGGCGTCGAAAAACGGCAGACGCACGTCCTCGCACGGCAGGCTGGAGGCCAGGCGCGCGTCAGGATGCGCGCGGCGGATCGCGTCGGCCGCCGCGCGCAGCATCCGGAAACCGGTGTCGAGCACGTCGTGGAACTGGAACTGCGGCCCGTCGCCCACGACGACGTCGGGCAGCTTCGTCGGAGTGATGAAGCGGATCATGGCTCCCCCTCGCCGTCCCGAAGGATCTTGTGTAGGTATCGGCAGATGCGCATGGGGCCCGCGCCGAGGCCGAAGGCCGCGTGCGGAAAGCGCACCTGGATCGCCAGGTCGTCGACGCCGGAATCGTAGAGATCCCAGGTGATGCCCTGCGGCAGGAATCCGTCGAGCGCCTTGCTCAGGAATTCGTGGTGCGTCTCTTCGATCGGATCGATCATGCCGCGGCGCATCATCACGATCATGACCGGCGTCGGGTCGAGATCGCTCCAGTCGAGGTCGTGATCCGTCAGGCAGTTCTTGACCGAACCGTGCAGGCAGTCGAAGCCGAGCAGGTAGAGGTCCGCCATGAACGGCCCGAAGCGCACTTCGCAGCTGAAGAGCGTCACGTCGTATTTCGTGAGCTTGCATTCGTCGAAGACGTAGGCGATCTGGGCGTAGCTCTCCTCGTCGAAGGCCCGCTCCGCGTCATCGAAGGCGAAGGAAAACGTGGGCGGGTCGGACTTGGGGAAGCGCATCATGGCGCGACCGAGCAGCGTCCGGAGGATCCCCAGCGCCGTCTCGGTCACCTTGGTCAGGTCGAATTTCGGCCCGTCCGCGATGAGCGTGTCGTCGTCGAGTTCTCGGAGCTTGGTCAGCGTCACGGTCTCCTCCTTGAAAGGAACCGTTTCCAGCTTCCCCTCCGCCGCTTGAAACGTCAAGCGTTCCCAGGTACTTTGTTGAGGTAATAGCCGACGTTCCACATGTATCTCCAGCGCATCGAAATGCAGGGTTTCAAGTCGTTCGCCAACCGCACCGTCTTGGAATTCCTTCCACCGAAAGACGGCAACCGCGGCACGACCGCGATCGTCGGCCCGAATGGCTCGGGCAAGTCCAACATCGCCGACGCGGTCCGCTGGGTGCTCGGCGAGCAATCGCTCAAGCTCCTGCGCGGCAAGAAATCGGAAGACGTGATCTTCAGCGGCTCGGAAAAGCGCTCGCGCTCCGGCTTCGCCGAAGTCTCCCTCTCGCTGAACAACGAAGCGGGCGGCAACGACATCGAATATCCGGAAGTCGTGATCACGCGCCGCATCTACCGCGACGGCGAATCGGAATACCTGATCAACAAGAACAAGGTCCGGCTCCAGGAGGTCCTCTTGCTGCTCGCCCGCGCCAACTTCGGCCAGCGCACCTACTCGGTGATCGGCCAAGGCATGATCGACGCGATCCTGGTCGCCTCGCCGAAAGAGCGTAAAGAATTTTTCGACGAAGCCGCCGGCGTCAAACAGTATCAGCTCAAGCGCGAATCCGCCGTCCGCAAGCTCGACGCCTCCGAAGAAAATTTGAAACAGGCCGAACTCATCCTCGCCGAGATCGAACCGCGCATGCGTTCGCTCTCGCGCCAGGTGCGCCGCTTGGAGGAACGCGCCAATCTGGAAAAAGAATTGCAGGAGCTTTCCGTTTTGTATTTCAGCACGCAGTGGAAGCAGATCAAGCAAGAAATGGCCGCGATCGACGTGAAAACGAAAACGGTTGAAGAGAGCCGCAAAGCCAAGGAAAAGGAGATCGAAGCCGTGCGCGCCCAGCTCGCGGGGCTCGAAACGGAAGAAACGAAATCCGACGGCCTGATCGCGCTCCAGAAGGAGTACGAAAAGGAAATGGAGAAGCGCAACGCGCTGCGCGAAAAAGAGATCCAGCTCAAGAACCAGATCCGGATGGAGCAGATGAAAGCCCAGGCGGCGGGCGCGCCGGCCTTGCCCCTGCCGCTCCCCCGCATCGTCGAAGAGGTCTCGGCGATTTCCGAGCGCCACGACGAGCTGGTCGCTTCGATCTTGAACGCGGAAACGCTCGAACAGGCGCAGCAGGCCGCGCAGGAACTCGAAAAGCTCGGCAAGCAGATCAACGAACTGCTTTCGGAACTCAAAGAGCCCGGCCATAAAGACCGGCACCAGAAAAAAGAGCCGTCCGTTCCGCCCGCGATGCAGAAAGAACTCGAGGAAACGCTCGTCGCCATCGCCTCGATGGGCAAAGCGCTGACCGAGCTCCAAGGCCGGATGCAGCGCTGGGGCCAGGAAGAATCCAAGAAACGCGGCGCTTTCTTCGAGATCCAGCGCAAGATGCAGGCGCTCCAAAGCGAGCTTTTCGAGCTCGACCGCCATCTCTCCGACCACCGCGTCGAGCGCGCCCGCATCGAAACGCGCCGCGAAACCGTCGAACGCGAAGCCAAGGAAATGATGGGCGAGGCCGCCATGGCCGCGCTGTCGGCCGAACCGAAAGAGAAGGTCGACGCGCTCGCGCTCTCTCCCCGCCTCCACCAGCTGCGCACGCAAGTCGCCGCGATCGGCTCGATCGACCAAGCCGTCGTCAACGAATACAAGGAGATCAAGGAACGCTTCGATTTCCTCTCGAACCAGGTCGAGGATCTGCACAAGACGAAGACTTCGCTCGTGCAGATGATCGAAGAACTCGACGGGCTGATCAAGAAGCAATCGGACGTCTCCTTCCGCCGCATCAACCAGCACTTCGGAGAATTCTTCAAGCAGCTGTTCGACGGCGGCAGCGCTTCGCTCCAGAAGATCGAGCGCGAAGAGGAAGAAGACGAAGCCGCCGAAGCGGAAAAGGCCGCGGCCAATGAAGCCGCCGGCATCGAGGAAGAAGAAAAGAAAGAAGACGTTTCCGCCGCGCCGAAAGAAACCTGGCTCGGACTCGAAATCTTCGCGAATCCTCCGGGCAAGCGCGTGAAGTCGATTCACACGCTCTCGGGCGGCGAGCGCGCCATGACCTCGATCGCGCTCATCTGCGCCATCATGACGACCAACCCGTCGCCCTTCGTGGTCCTCGACGAAGTCGACGCCGCCCTCGACGAATCCAACGCCTCGCGCTTCGCCAAAATCATCGACGAACTCTCCCACAAGACGCAGTTCCTGGTGATCACGCACAACCGCTACACGATGCAGAAGTCGCAAGTCCTCTACGGCGTGACGATGGGCGAAGATTCCACCTCCAGCATCCTCTCGCTCCAGCTCGAAGACGCGGAAAACCTGAAAGGCAACACGAAAAAAATCGCGGTATAAAAAGAGACGGCCCTACGGGGGTCGTCTTTTCGTTTCATGTCTTGGTCAAAAACACGTGACGTAAATTCTGACGGCCGTCAGTTTTTGCGTCAGGGTTCCCGGATCGAAAAAATCCGAATCCAGCCATCGAGCTTCGATCGACGGGTCCAGAGATGGAGTTTCTCGGCGATGCATTTGTCGGATATCCAGACGCTTCCCTGAAGGCGGCGGCAACCGATCGCGCGCAGCAAATCGCGGAAGGCGGCGCGGACATGCCGTTGCGACTCCGGAATGTCGAAAGCGACCAGCGTGCGGAAACCGTCCGTCCGAAGGGGCGAGGTCTTCAGTGCGTGTCGCAAGCGCGCCGCTTCTCCTTGCGCCGTGCACACCAAAAGCAGCCGACCGCCGCGCCGTCTGGCCTCCAAAAGGCCTCTTCGCTTCAGATCGCGGATGCGACGCCGTAGCTTGCGGAAACGTTCTTCCTCGGCAATCCGCCGCAATCCCTCCATCCCTTGCGAAATGGCGACTCTGGGATATCGCCGCGTGCCATAGAGGAACAGCTTTCCGTCCGAGGCCGCCTGCAGCAAAGCCCCGGTCAGCCATTTGGCGACGGGGCGCGAATTCTGACGGCCGTCAGTTTTTGCGTCACGGGCGCGCATATGCCACCGCCTACGCGAAGTCGTGCTTCGCTGTCAATAAAAAACGACGACCTCAAGGGGTCGTCTTTTCGTTCTGAGATTCGAGCGGGGTGCCGCGGAAGGGATCGAGGTCCGTGCGCGGATAGAGTTCCGCATGCAAACGGTTCATCTCGTCGGCGATCTTCACCGTCAGAGGTTGAAGGCGAGCGTACTGCTCGCTCAGCATCCGCCAGCGGATTTCCTTCAGCTTGCGGCTGTCGTTAGCAAACGCCTCCAGCAACATGTCAAAACGTCTCAGCTGATGAGGCATCATACTGCAGTTGCTGGGGAACTTTCTTGTCAGAGAGTCCTCGCCCTCGTATTCCAAGCCACATGCTTCGCAATAGACGCCGACCTTCGCTCGCTCGACCAGCCCCATGTCTCTCGCGGTGCCGGGCGGAGTCTTGTGCAGGATCTGATCGATCTTGACGAGGCGACCACTGCAGTAGTGGCAGCTGTGGCCGAAGCTGAAATCGGCCAGGAAACATCCGAGCAGCTGCGGATCGATCTCGCGTTTCGGATCGGCGTTGTACTCGCGGCCGTCTTTCTCCACGAAGGTCCAGTCGCCCATCCGATCTTCGTGCTGAACGATCAGGATGCCGGCGAGCTCGTAGAGCGACGGGGTGCGCGAGGGCGGTTCCGGAGCCGGCGTTGCCGACGGTACCGGTGCGGGCAGGATCTGCCGGTCGGTTTCCCGTTTCCGGGAGATGATGACCGTGAAACCGATGAGGAAGAGGATGAACAGAAAGACGCCGGTGACGGGATCCATCTCACGACTCCTTGTCGTTCCGAGGTTTCTTGTCGTCTTCCGAACGCGGGCGGCGATCGCTGCGCGCGACGACGACGAGCAGGCCGATGATGAGGGCGAAGCCGACGAGGATGCCGATCGAGATTTGCACGATCGCGTCCTCGTTCATCGCGCTCTCCGTTTCGTGAGCTCGACCTGGCCTTCGCGACGCCATGCCTCTTCGAGGCGCGCGTGCTCGTACCGTTGCTTCGAAGCTTCCATCTCGGCGCGGCACGCTTCGATGGCGGGATGATCGGGCCTACCCAGCGTGATCGACGGCACGTCCGTGAAGCGCTTCTGCCGCTCTTTTTCCCGGCGCTTCCGCGCGCGGGCGCGGTGCCTGAGGATCAAGGCGAGACCGAAAAGGGCCAGAGCCGCAAAAACCGTGCTGAAGATGAAAAGATCCATGAGGCCGATATACGCCACCTTGACGCTTTTGTCAATCTCCTTTATAGTGGCCCCGTTCGCGCTGCAGAACCGCGGGAAGCTCTCACCTCGCGCTTCTACACATACGTAATGGATCCCTGCGTTCGCAGGGATGACAAAAAAATGTTGTCCATCCGCCTGTCCCGCGTCGGCAAGAAGAAGATGCCGTCCTACCGCCTGATCGTCACCGAAAAGACCCGCGACCCGTGGGGCAAGGTGCTCGAACAGCTCGGCACGTACGACCCGCTCTCCAAGCCGCGCAAGACCGAATTCAACTTCGATCGCATCAACTACTGGATGTCCAAGGGCGCGCAGCCCTCGGCCACCGTCCGCAACATGCTCATCGATCTCAAAGCGATCGAGGGCGAAAAAGTGAAGGCGCATCCGACCCACAAGGCGAGCGCCGAAGAAAAATAACGATGAGCCCTCGCCAACGGCGGGGGTTTTCGTTTAAGGTGTGGGGGTTCTTTCAAAGGAGACGACCGATGACCTTCAAGCCCCTGCAGATGCTGTATGCCGGCGACGTGCCGAAGGCGGGCGGCGAAGAGCTCATCGCCTACCGAAACGACGTCCGTGCGCTCCGCAACAACGTCTATCTCTTCGCCGGAATTTTCGTCCTTTTCCTGGGCTGCATGCTCGTCTTTCCGTTGCCGGATGTCCTCGCGTTCATCTACGGCTGCGCGGCGACCGCGGCGGGCATCAAGGGCGCCGCCGATTTCACGACTTTGTCGCGCCGCAACGTCTATCGCGCGCTGCCCGATGGCGCGACGATCGCGACGGCGCAGCTCGAAAACGCGACGGCGAAAGCGGTGCGCGTCTGGGACACGGATGCGTCAGATTGGAATCGCCGCGCAAGCGACTGGAACGCGCGCCTCGAACATTGGACGCGTCTCCAGCGATCTCCCGGCGAAGAAGATTTCGAATGGGACGCGGAGGGCATCGACATGCGCGGGCGCTCGCTCGTTCACGAACGCGAATCCTTGACGCTCGAGCGTCAGGAACTGCTTCGCGCGCGGCAAGAACTCGAAGCGCAGCTCGAAGAGCTCGCCTCGGCGCTGCCCATCCCCGACCCCGTCGAAGACTGACGGGGTCTTTTCATACCGTTGACAAAACCGCCGGAATCGGCTTCACTGCCTGCACCCCTCCAAGGAGGTTCCCGTGGAATCCAAGGCTCTTTCCAGGCTTCCCAAGCTCCAGGCCCTTTCGACCAAGAACGTCCCGTTCCGCAAACAGGCGCAATTGCATTGCCTGAAACGCGACCGGCGCGCGGCGATCGAGCGGTCGCGCACGTCCAGCGTCGCTGCCGTCAGCGGCATCATGGTGACAGGCTTCTTATGCCGGCTGCTGTTCCAGTGGGGCAGCGTACCGATCTTTTTCGGCGCGCTGCTGCTGCTCGGCATCAGCGTTTTGCTTCTCGCCATCCTCACGGGCATGGCGCTGAAGTCCTGCTGGCGGGACGCGCGCGCATTCATGCGCATCAAGATCCCGCCGCGGCTCGTGGCCGAGGCGGAAGACGAGCGCGCGCTCTCGCAAGCGGTCTGGACGCTGAACGCCCACATCATGAGCTGGAACGAGGCGGTGGCATTCGCCGAACGCGAAGACGTCGAGCCGAGCATTCTCGCCAACCTGAAGGTGCAGCGCGGCGTGCTCGAAGCCAAGCGCAAAAAAGCGCAGGCGATCCTCGAAGCCCCGAAGCCTCTCGGCACGGACCCTTGAACGGGCCTGCCCCGTAAGCGCAACGCGCTTTACGGGGTTTTTTTCTTTTGTTATGCTGAAAACGGAGACTGATGGAGGTCGGCAGTCGCCAACTGAACCTGTTAATCACCGCGTAGAGTAGAGAAGATATGGCAAGAGAAACGGACCAGGAGTTCGTGGAGTACATCGTCAAAGGCATCGTCGGGCATCCCGAGGACGTCGAAACGGAACGCACGATCGACGAGCGCGGCGTGCTCATCACGCTCAAGGTCAACCCGGCGGACATGGGCTACGTCATCGGCCGCCAAGGCCAGACGGCGCGCTCGATCCGCACGCTGCTCAAAATCGTCGGCGCGAAGAACAACGCGCGCGTCAATCTGAAGATCTACGAGCCGGAAGGTTCCCGCCGCGCCCGCGGCCTGGAAACCGGCACCATCGCCCGCGAGGACATCGACACCTCCGCCGTCGACCTCCAACTGTAAGAAAAAGACCCTGCACCATTATGGTGCAGGGTTTTCGTTTACTTTCGATTAAAGCGGACCGTGATGGCGTCGTGATCCGACAGGTTGGTCGTGACCGTGTTGCCTTGCAGGTCCGTCAGCGTGACGGGCTGATCCATCGCCCGCGCGGCGCAGACCGGCGCGAACGCGTCATTGCCGCGCGTCAGCACGTGATCGATCAGGTACCGGCCGGTCGTCGGCGAGATCAGGTTGTCGTCGCAGCGGCTGCAGGTCGGCGGTACGGTCTCCGCCGCCGGGCTCGTGAAGCCTTGCGCGGCGATCTCGTTCCAAACCTCCTGGCCGTCCGGCACCATATCGCCGGTATACTTCGGCCCGTTGTTGAGGTCGCCCAGAAAGAACTGCGGACCTCCGCGCGCCCGTTCAGCCAGGCGCTTGGAGATGAGATCGATCTGGGTTTTCATCTCGTCGTACCAGGTCGGGAACTGATGGTTGCTGGGCGGGATGATGTCGACGTTGCCGGTCAGGTGCGTGCAGGCGACTTCGACGGGCGTGCCGTGCACGTCGACCGTGGCGAACAGGCCGACGCGGTTGGCGTCGCTCGACGGCAGCGGGATCCACTCGGCGTTGCTGATCGGCAAGCGCGAAGCGAGGATGACGCCGTTGCGTCCACCGTACATGCGCGAAGCGCCGGCGCCGTTGCAGGTCTGCGCGATCGCGTTTGCGCTCAGTCCGGCCGAGGCGATCACGCACTGGAAGCAGTGCGGAGCGTTGACGTAGAGCTCGAAGCCTTCGGTCTGGCACTGGTCCTTGGCGCACATCGTCACGTCTTCGTCGGGCACGCCGCCGCATTTGCTGCGCATGCACGCGAGCCCGTTATCGAGCTCGCCGGACAGGCAGCGGTCGGCCGGATCTTCGTTCTGGCCGCGCGTGTCGCCCGTCACGATCTGATCCGCCGGCAGGTTGAGCGCCGCCAGGACCGCGTCGTGATCGACATCGAGCCAGGTCTCGTCGAGACACAGGATGTCCCACGGCGCGGCCGCGACCGCCTGAGCGACGAGCGGAATGCGCGGCGTGGGATACTTCACGTCCAGTCCCGGACCGAGGCCCGTGTTGAAGGTGAGCGCGGTCAACGCCGCGGCAGGCGGATTCGCCGGGCAGACCGGGATCGTGACCGGATCCGACGAGCAGGCCCAGAAAACAGGGAGAAAAAAGAGCAACCGGGTTCGCATACATCCCCCTTTTGCATCGAAAACATGCGGGTAATGCTCATTGTACCTGCCGCGCTACCTGGGGTAAAAGTATCAGGTACTTGAATAAAAGTGTCAGGCACTTGACACATTTTAGCGGCTTTTGCTAGGACCAGCGCGCTGGCAATTTCGCCAGTGTTCTTTCCAGGAGCGTCACGTGAAGAAACCGCCTTGTCCCGATCCGTTCATCCAGCTCTTTCTCTCCGCCATCGTGCTCGCCTGCTTCGCGATCATGCTGTCTTTCCTCGGCGGCTGCGCCGAAGAAGACGGAGCGCTGCCGCAGGAGCGCAGCGAAACCGAACTCGTGCCCGACCAAGACGTCTCGAGCGCGCGCACGATCGAATTCGCGGCGAGCGCCGGCTTCGACCGCGCCAAGGCCCGAAGCTATGTCGAACGCTACGCCAAGAGTCCGAACCCGAATCTCGCCTACTGCGCGCAGTGGGCGCATGAGGGCGCGCGCGTCTACAAAGAAGCGGCCGACTGCACGAACTTCGCTTCGCAAGTCCTGTGGTATGCCGGAGTATCGATGCGCTACGGTTCGGCCGAAGACGGCTGGTGGTACGCGAAAAGCTGCGGCGATTCCGGCAGCAGCAAAAGCTGGCGTCAGGTCAATCGCCTGCTCGAGTATCTCGTGGTCGAAAGCGGCCTCGGCGAGTTCAAGAAAAGCGAGCGCGATCTCAAAGTCGGCGACCTGATCTTCTACCGCCTGCGCCGCGAGGATGAAAGCTATCGCTGCGACGCCGAGAATCTCTTCAATCACACGGCGGTCGTGTCGGGATTCGATGCGCGCGGAGAACCGCTCGTCTCCTATCATTCGAACGACGCGCTCGACGTGCCTTGGGACGCGAAGAACGGCACGATGAAAGCGCTCGGCGAAGCCTGCGCGACCGCCTTCGTGCATATCAAGGACTGACCGGTTCGGCCTGCGGGCCGGTCAGTCCTCCTTTATTGACAGCCTCACGCAAGACTTGCTACAGCTATGCCCACTATGAAACACCTCCGCTTGATCATCGCGCTGTCCGTGGCGCTGCTCGTCGCCGTCGGCGTTTTCGCCTATGTCGCGTATGGGAAAAACCTGGTCGCTCAAGGCGTCTCGACGGATCTTCGTCCCGGACAGCCCTGCGATCGCACCTCCCCGAACCCCTGCCCCGCGCCTTGACCAAGGCGCGGTTTTCGTGATAGAAGTTGGGCAGGAGGCATGAATGGTCGCTGAACACGCTGCTGCCCAGACTTCTCTTTCGAAACACATCTTCAGTTGGATCGAAGGCTGCGGGCGCGCGATCGCTCGCTGTGAAAATCGCGCGCAGCGCCTGGAAGCCTTCTGGAACGGCCTGCTCGACTACGTGACGCCGCTCGAGCCGTCCACGCGCGACGAACTGCGCCGCGAAAAGATCGGCTTGCCATGGGACGGGCGTCTGGAGATCTCGCTCTACTGGCGCATCATGTATGCCGCACTGGCGGAAGCGCGCCGAACGGCGGACGCGCTCGACGTGCCCGCCTGGCGAAACGCCGCAAGCGCGCGATTGCTCGCCGAAGCGCCGTTCAGGGCTGCCGGCCGATTCTTCTTCCAGGACGAGCTTTCGTCCGGCGTGTATGAAGACGTCGTCCGACGCGCCCAGAAGGAAATCCGTCTGCGCAGCGGCGGGCTGGTCTCGCCGGAGCCGCTCGAGCTCGGCAGCATCGTCCGCACGTTCACGAAGGGCGCGATCCTCGAGGCCTATGGTTTCGACGGCCGACTGCTGCTCGATCGGGAAACCGAACCGGCCGGCAGTCCGCTGGAATGGACTTGCCTGGCCGGCCGGCGCGGCCCGCTCAAGGCCGGCCGCTGGCAAGCCTGGGCCGAGCCCAAGGACGTAACGCCGATGCGATGACCGTTTCCCTTGCGGAAGCGGTTTTTTTCTGCCTCCCCTTTGCTAAAGGGGAGGTGCCCGCAGGGCGGAGGGGTTGTGGCCGCGATTCTTGACGCACCCGGGTCCCCGCGTTAAGGTGGCCTCTTATCCCGAACGACCAGCAATGGCCCTGACGGAACGGCAACAGGCGCTCGAACAGCTTCGGCACACCGAACGCCCCTTGATCGTTTTCCGCAAGGATTGGAATCCGGACGCGGCCGCTTCGGCCGTGGCCCTGGCCGCCGGCCTCGAGAGCCTCGGCAAGAAGTGCGAGATCGTCTGCGACGGTTTCGCGGCGCCCGAACACCTGAAGTTCCTGCCGCAGCTCGGCCGCATCCGCGCCGAAATGGCCGGACTCCGGACCTTCGTGATTTCCGTCGACACGCAGAAGAGCCGCATCGGCGAATTGTCGTACGAGGCCAAGGACGGTTTCCTGCACATCTATCTCACGCCGAAAAACGGCAGCCTCGAAGCGGAACACGTGAAGACGAGCGCCACCGATTATCGCCATGACCTGATCATCACGATCGACACGCCGGACCTGCCGTCGCTCGGCGCCGTGCGCGACGTGGCCGCGGATTTTTTCTTCCGCACGCCGATCCTGAACATCGACCACTCCTCCGCCAACGAGCGTTACGGCCAGATCAACAGCGTCGATGCGACCGCCGCCTCGACGAGCGAGCTGGTCTACGGCTTGCTCCGCGAGCTCGAGCGCCCGATCGACGCCGAACTGGCGACCGCGCTTCTGACCGGCATCGTTTCCAAAACGCGCAGCTTCAAATCCGGCGCGATCACGCCGCAGACGCTCGACGTCGCCTCGGATCTCGTGGCCGCCGGCGCCAAACGCGACCTGATCGTCTCGAGCCTCTATCGCACCAAAACGATTCCCGTCCTGCGCCTGTGGGGCCGCGCGCTCGCGCGCCTCAAGTTCGATCCGACGCTGAAGCTCGTCTCGTCGGTGCTCACGCGCCAGGACTTCACGCTGGCCGGCGCGGGCGAAGCCGCCCTGCCAGACGTGATCGACGAGCTGATCCTCTCTTCGCCCGACGCGGAAACCGTCGTCTTGATCCACGAGCGCGAAGGCGGCGAGATCTGCTGCCTGATCCGCAGCGAAGCGCGGCGCGACGCCGACAAGCTCGCCTCCCGCTGGAACGGCGAAGGCGGCCACACCCAAGCGCGCTGCTTCCTGAAAGGCAAAACGCCAGGCGACGCCGAACAAGAAATCCTGGCGCATCTCCGATCGGAAATGCAAAAAACGCGAGCCCTGTGAGGCTCGCGTTTTCTTTTTATTCCGCCGTATCGATCGGCCGGACGATCCGCAACTCGTGGCTCTTGGTGTATTCGCCGCTCGCGGCAGTGCCGACCGCGTAGACGGTCCAGGCCTGAAAGCCTTTGGCGATCGGCAGCGTCCAGGTTTGTACGCCGTGGTCCGTCGAGGCGAGCGTCGCTTGTCCGATCGGGAACGGCGCTTCATCCGGATTCTGCGGGTAGCTCGTGGCCATGAACGCCACGCTCGCGAGACCGCGGCCTTTCACCAGGAAGACGGAGTTCGGATAATAATTGTAGGTATTGTATTCCCATTTCGAAGGCGTGACGTCGAGCAGGTCGATTTCCGCTTGCGCTTCCCAGTCTTGCGGCGAAGCGGACGCGATCTGTCCGGTCTGGACCGTCACGACGATCGGCGAGTGATCCTTGCAGGAGGCTTGCGCGCCGCAACGCACGTACTCCGACCAATACGCGCGCTTGCCGCTCTCGTCGCCGACGCGCACGGCATAGACCCAATAGTCGCCGGGTTTGGCGGCGATGGCGTAGTCCGTGGTTCCGCCGGTCGTCTGCTGGCAGAACTCCTGATCGATATCTTTCAGACTGATGGCGCAGACGCGTTCGGCCGGAACGTTGGCGCCCGAAGGCGCCGAGAGCTTGCCCGAGATCGTGCCGGTTTGGGCGCTGCCGGCCACGCAGGCGATCTGCGTGCAATTCCAACCGCTCGCCCCGCAAGCGCAGACGTTGCAGCCGTCGTCAGCCGAACGCTGCTCGCCGGACTGGTACGTGCGGCCGTTGTAATCGCACGTCAGCACGCCGGCCTCCACATGGACGCCGCGCGCGGCCATGATCGCTTCTTTGACGGGACGATACCCGAGGAAGGCGACCAGGGCGAACAAGATGATCAGGAGATATTTGCGCATGACGTGTTTCGACTATTCTATCTCATTCGCGCGCGGCGCGGAAAACGGCCGAAGCGACGGCGGCCGTCGCGCGCGTATCGAGCGCGTCGGGAATGATGCGATCCGCCGTCGGCGCGGCGATCAGCGCGGCGAGCGCTTCGGCGGCGGCGAGCTTCATCTTCTCGGTGATCTTCACGGCCTTCGCGTCAAAGACGCCGCGGAAGACGCCGGGAAATGCCAGCAGGTTGTTGATCTGGTTCGGAAAATCGGAGCGTCCGGTCGCGACGACGGTCGCGCCGCCGGCTTTCGCTTCGTCCGGCATGATTTCCGGCGTCGGATTGGCCATGGCGAAGACGATCGAGCCCTTTTCCATGGACGCCACCATCTCACGCGTGACGATCCCGCCCTTGGAAAGTCCGATGAAGACGTCGGCGCCGCGAAGGGCGTCGGACAGCGCGCCGGAAAGGCCTCGCGGGTTGGACCACTCGAGCAGCGCTCGCTTGGATGCGTCGAGGTCGGTCCTCTCGGGGCCGATCACGCCCTTCGAATCGCAGAGCGTGACGTCCTTCGCGCCATGCGCATGCAGCAGCTTGGCGACGGCGATGCCGGCCGCGCCCGCGCCCGAAAAAACGATCTTGGCGGAAGCGAGATCGCGCGACGTCGCCTTGCAGGCGTTGATCAATCCCGCCAAGACGACGATGGCCGTGCCGTGCTGGTCGTCATGAAAGACCGGGATGTCGAGCTCTTCGGTCAGGCGGCGCTCGATCTCGAAACAACGCGGCGCGGAAATATCTTCCAAGTTGATCCCGCCAAAGCCTGGCGCGATCCTTTTGACCGTCTCGACGATCTCATCGACCTCTTTGGTCGCGAGCGCGATCGGAAAAGCGTTCAGGCCCGCGAATTCCTTGAACAGGATCGCCTTGCCTTCCATGACGGGCAGCGCGGCCAGCGGACCGATGTCGCCGAGACCGAGCACGGCCGTGCCGTCCGTCACGACGGCGACCGTGCGCCCTTTGACGGTGAGTTTCTTGGCGAGTGTTGGATCTTTCGCGATGGCCAAGCACGGCGCGGCCACGCCCGGCGTGTAGATCGTCGAAAGCGTTTCGCGATCCGAAACCGGCACGACGCTCACGACATCGAGCTTGCCTTGGTATTTTTCGTGCAATTCAAGCGAAGCGCTGTTGTAGTCTTTCATGTCCGTGAAAGCTTGATGATAGCATCGAATTCGTTCTGCGTCACCGGCTGGACCGACAGACGCGAGCCGCGCTCCAAGAGCACCATGTCCTTCAACGCTTTGATGCCGCGAAGTTCTTCGAGAGAAAGCGGGCGCGGGAATTTTTTGACGAAACCGACGTCGACGCAAAACCAGATCGGTTTTTCTTTCGCGGCTTTGGGATCGAAGTACGAACTCTTCTTATCGAACTGCGTCGCGTCCGGATGCGCGGCCGCGACGATCTTGCCGAGGCCGACGATGCCGGCCGGGTTGACGCTCGAGTGATGAAAGAGCATCAGATCGCCGACCCGCATCTCTTTCATGAAATTGCGCGCCTGATAATTGCGCACGCCGCTCCAGGCATCCTTCTTCAGGCGCTTGAGATCGTCGATCGAGAAACTTTCCGGTTCGGATTTCATCAGCCAATGGCGCATATGAAAGCAGTATGGTAGATTCGTGCCGCTCGTGCAAAGGGGGAACGCATGAAGTCCGCGCTCATTCCGCTTATCTGTCTCGCTCTCGCTTCCGAAACGGCCCACGCCGACGACGGCACGGGCACGGTCAAGCTGGCCTCCCAGAACGATTTCGGATTCAATCTCGATTCCGATTCGCATTGGAGCCAGCGCTTCCATAGTCGCGTCTTCCTCAACGAGGCCGGCCGGGACAACACCTTCCTGATTGATTACGGTCTGACCTGGAAGCCGAGCCGTCGCTACAGCCTCGACCTGACGGCCGGTTACGAATACTCCGACGACAAGGATGCGCATCATTGGCTGGTGGTCGTCACGTCGAAGCATATGCGCTTCTTCGATGACAAGCTGGTCGTCAGCCTGGAAGGCCTCCACCACTACGACGGACGTTACCGCTATGACGGCTATTACGCCGTCGACTGGTGGGTCGTCGGCGCGCACGCCTGGAACCGCGGCAGCCAAGCCGCCGCCGGCTTCCAGATCGGCTCGGGTCCCGGTCTCGACCCTTTCCGCTTCGAGATCCGCATCTCGTTCGCGATGACCGGCGGCCTGCCGGACCGGATCGGCTGCTTCGTCATGACCTTCGATCTCCGCTAGGCGGAGATTTTCTTTACGAAAAAATCCGCAGTGAAGCGGATCATGGCGTGCATTGATTTCCTTCGCTGCCTCCGCCGGTCGAGGTGGCGTAGGCGATGCGGACGACGGCCGTGCCATCCGTGGCTTCGACCGTGAACGCCGCGGCGAGGCTGAGTCCGAGGTCGCTCCAGGCGATGGCGATCGCGCCGTCTGGCAGGTCGAGTCGAATCGCTCTGCCCTCGTTGGTCCGAACCGTCGCGGCCTGGACGTCTTCGGACGACGTTTCGATCACCAGGTCGTCGGCATCGGTCCAGACGCCCACCCAGCCGTGCAGACTTCCGTCCGGCGCACGCAGCAAGGCCGCGCGGTCGCGGCAAGGCGGAGCGCCGCCTCCATGGTGATTGCAGGCGGGGAGGGGCAAGAGAAGAAGCATGAAAAGAACCAGCCGTACCGTCACGTTGACTCCTTTGGTTGTGCGTCAGAGATCTCCTTGAACCGGCGTTCGAGGTATTGCGCGACGGTCAAGCGCGGCATGAGCCGCAGGATCGTGTCGGGCTTCATGCCGATGCACAGGATCGCCCGCACGTCTTCGACGGCCCGTTGCGTCGCAGCTTTGAGCCGGCCATGCGTCCATTCTTCCAGCAGCTCGCCGGTCCTCGCGAGGATCGCGCCGGAGCGCTGCGCGTACAGCGTGAGCGCATGCGGATCGTCGCCGGGCCTCTTGGAACGATGCGGTTCCGGCGAGGGCGAAAAGAGCATGAGCGGACCGCCTTGAATCGACGTGCTGAGTCCCACGCGATGCTCGCCCAGATAGCGCTCGAGATGTTCGAGCAGGATCCGCGCGATGTCGAGCAGGTCCGTCTTGAGCGTTTCCGGCCGAGCGTCCGGCGGCAGGCCGTGCTCGACGAGCGAGACGCAGCCGTGCCGTTCCAGCGCCTCGCCCAGGAGCCGATCGATTTCGAGCAGATCGCCTATCAGGCTGACGACGGGAACGTCTTCCGTGGATTCCATGTGCTCCCCCAGACCGAGAGGAAACCAGAAAAGCGCGAGCGTGTCAACTCCGGCGGCGTTCGCGGATGAGGCCGATCACGGCCGGCAAGAGCGAGACAAGAATGATGCTGAGCACGACGATTTCAAAATGCGCTTTGACGGCGGGGATGTTGCCGAAGAAATACCCGGCGAAGACGCAGACGCTCGTCCAAGCGGCCGCGCTGATCAGGTTGTAGACGGAAAAGACGGCGGCCGGCATGCGTCCGAGGCCGGCCACGAACGGCGCGAAGGTGCGGATGAACGGCATGAAGCGCGCAAGCACGATCGTCTTCGCGCCGTAGCGATGATAATACCGCTGCGTCGCGTCGGCGTATTCTTGTTTGACCGGCAGTCCCGCGAACGATCCTTTTTCCAAAATGTGGGCACCGACCGTGAGACCGATGCGATAGTTCACGGCATCGCCGAGCGCGGCGGCGACGAAAAGCAGCAGCCAGACGACCGCGACGTTCAGGGCGCCGGCGGCGGCGAAGGCGCCGGCCGCGAAAAGCAGCGAGTCCCCCGGCAGGAACGGCGTGACAACCAGGCCTGTTTCGCAGAACACGACGACGAAAAGCACGGCGTAGATCCAGAGCCCGTAGGCGGAAATCGCCCCGCCGAGCGCCGAATCGAGATGTAGAAAGAGGTTCAGAAACGCGTGCATACCGCCCCATGGTAACAGGCTTCTCCGCGCGGGAACAGGCGTTGACATGCCTCTCGAGAATTGGTATCCTCCCCCCGTTCATCCCGTCGGTATACAATGAACCCTGCCTGTCTCCGTAGCTCAATTGGATAGAGCAGCGGGCTTCTATCCCGAAGGTTGCAGGTTCGATTCCTGCCGGGGACACCAGCATGGCGGCCATCGTTCAGTGGTAGGACAGTGGATTGTGGTTCCACGAATGAGGGTTCGATTCCCTCTGGCCGCCCCAAGAAGACATCTCGCAAGAGATGTTTTCTTATTTCTTGGTCCCTTTCCGCTTGTCGTGAAAGGCTTTGTAGACTTCCTGAAGATGCGCGTCGGTGATGTGCGTGTAGATTTGCGTGGTCGTGACGGAGGCGTGGCCGAGCAGCGATTGGACGGAGCGAAGATCGGCGCCGTTCATGAGAAGATCGGTGGCGAAAGAGTGACGGAGCGTGTGCGGCGAGATGCGCTTCACGATGCCGGCGATCTGCGCGTAGTGCTCGACCAGGCGTTGGACGCTGCGCGGCGTCAGACCCGACATTTCATCCCGTCCTTTCGAAGCGCGGTCGTGGCTCACGAACAGCATCGGACTCATGTCCTTGCGCGCGTCGAGATATTTTTTCACCCAAGCTTTCGCGTCTTCGGAAAAAAACACGACGCGATATTTCGAGCCTTTGCCTTTGACCGAAAATTCGTTGCGATTGAAATTGATGTCTTCGAGTTTCAAATCGCAGAGTTCCGAAACGCGCAGACCCGTCGACCAGAGGAGTTCGAGGATCGCGCGATCGCGCAGACGCACCATGTCCGGTCCTTGCGCTTTCATCGGCGCGTCGAGCAGCTTCTGGACGTCCGCCGGCTCGAGGAATTCGACGTGGCGTTCCGGCTGCTTGGCGAGTTCGATCTTTTCCGGCGCGAGCGTCTCAATGTCGCGCTTCGACAAATATTTCAAGAAAGCGCGCAGGGCGATCAAATGGTAATTCTGCGTGTTTTTCTGAAGCGCTTCGCCATGATGATCTTCCAGGCGATTCAGCCAGAGGCGGAACTGGCGGACGGCATCGAGCGTGATGCCATTTGCCTTGGTGATTTTCCGCTCCAAGGCCCAGTCCGCGAAGCGTCCGAGGTAGAAGCCGTAGTTCTCCCGCGTCCGTTTGGAGCGGTTTTTTTCGATCTCCAAGTAGTCCCCGAAATCACGAATCAGCTCGTGAATCTGGCTTTTTTTGGCTGTCGAATCGACTTTTTCCTTTAAGGCCATATTTTGTCAAAAGGTATTGACATATTCTTGAAATTCTGCTATTCTTGGCCGTTCCGGACGAGGTCATTATCTAGGGGGGGCGCCCGGAACCGCCTATAACCAAGGAGAATCCCGAGTGAAACAGCACTGGATGAACGGGTTCACGCTCTGCGTATTCGGGTGCGTCTTCCTGACGTTCCTGCTCGATGGTCCTTTTACCCAAAGGAAGGAGGCCGCCTCCGCTCAGGCCGCGACGATCAAGCCGCACTGGCCGACTTCGCCGCGGGTCAACGCGGAAATTGAGATGCCGGTAGAGCAGCTTGCGCCTTCGCTTTCGGGTGAAGCCGCCGCTGTCTGCGCCAGCTATGATCCCGTCGCGCATCCGGAGCAGGTCCTCGACATCCTCGTCTACGCGAGCAAAGAAACCGGAACGCCGGTGGACGTGCTCTTCGCGATTTGGATGAACGAGACCGGCGTGGTCTACGGCTCCGGCGGATCCGATCGCTGTCCGGTCGCGGAGCAGCTGATGATCCGCTGCAAAGTGGGGCGCTCCTGCAGTCATGCGGAAGCGCTCGACCAGATGGCCGCGCGTTTCCACTGGAATACGCAAGGCATGCTCTGCTCGTGCGGAACTTCCACCATGGGCGAAAATACCGGAAACTTCGGCGGCTGCTGCGGACCGTTCCAATTCTCCGCCGGAGAAATCGCTCAGGACGCGCTCTCGCGCAATCTTGATCCGATGACGTTCTGCGGCGGAGCGATCGTGGCCGGCGCGGAGCTGAAGCGGTATCACGACCAACTCGGTTCGTGGGAAGCCGCCATCAAGCGCTATTACGGACTTGATCGCGACGGCCGCTACTATCAGCACGCCTACCAGCATTGGCAGGAGATCAAGCCGTACATCGACGCGCAGGATCCGGACAAGCTGCGGACGTTCCTCAAGAACACCGCCGCACCCCGGCTCGCCTGGTCGCGCCAGAATCGGCAGCAGACGTCGCCGCTGCTCTCCAGCAACTAGTACCTTCTTAGCCTCTCTGAGAGAGGTCGACCTCGGTCGGCCTCTTTTTGTATTGTACGACACTCGCGGCGTTTGCCGAATGCGGCGCGAATTGCTAGCGTCAAGACAGGACGTTCCACGGACAAGGAGGTACGCATGTCCGAACCGAAGAACTCAGGATTGATGGTGCTGCTCGGCAGCTTCGGCGGAGCCGCGCTGGCCACCGCCATCTGTCTCGCGTCCTTTCTGATCGCCGGACGCGCGAACCAGACGGTCATCGTCAAGAAAGCGGACGAGGCTGTGACCGAGCGCGCCCGCATCTCGCCGGATGATCAAGTGATCACGGCGCACCACGAGGCCGCGCACGCCGTCGTCAGCATGGCGCTGCTTCCGGAACGCGGAATCGCCAAGCTCGAGGTCTTCTCCAAAGTCAGCCAGGGCAAGTACCTGGGCCTGACGACCTGGAGCGATGACAAGTCCCGCGGCGACGAAGCGTACCGGCATCGCGCCAACGCGCTCGTCTCCTTGGCCGGCGGCGCCGCCGAAGACGCGCTCTTCAAGAAAACGCCGTCCGACAGCGATCCGGATTCCGACGCTTCGGCTTTCGAATCGATCGCCTACTGCGAAGTCGCGCATTGCGACTGCCCGCCGGAAAGCAAGGTCGGCGACGACTGTCTGCTGAACGGCCTGCTCAAGCCGGAGCGCGCGGAGTTCTACGCGCAGGCGAAAACCTGCGTCGAAGCGAATCGCGCCGCGATCATCGAGCTGGCCAAGGCCGTCATCCTGAAAAGGGAGGACGAAACGCAGGCCGTGCGAACGCTGTCGAGCGGCGAGCTCAAGACGTTCTTCGCCGCGCATCCGCTCGACGTCGAGGCCTGCACCGGCATCGTTTCCACGCCCGCCCCGCCCGAAGCCCTGCAACCTTGACAGGGCGCTTTTTTTATTGTGAAATCCGCCCGGAGGAATCATGGACATTTCAGCGAAGGATCGGATCATCGTGGCGCTCGACATGGCGTACGAAAGCGTGATCATGTCGGCAATCCATCACCTGCGCGAACACGTCGGCATGTTCAAGTTCGGCTTCGAATCGATCCACGCCTTCGGGACTCCGAGGGTCAAGCAGATGATCGAAGAGACTGGCGGCAGCGACTTCATCGACTGCAAGCTTCACGACATTCCCGAAACCGTCAGGAAGTCGGCCTTGCAGATCGTCGGCCCGCACGTGAAGTTCTTCAATGTCCACGCGACCGCCGGGGCCGAAGCCATTCGCGCCGCCGCCGAGGCCAAAGGGCCTTCCAAGCTCTTGGCCGTGACGCTGTTGACATCGCTGTCGCCCAAGGATGTCGATGAGATTTACAACGCCGACCACGTCGAGCGGAAGGTCTTGAGCCTGGCGGCGCTGGCAATGAGGAATGGCGCCGATGGCGTCATCTGTTCGCCCAAGGAGATCCCGACGCTCCGCGCGCATCCGGCCACCAAGGATGCGATCCTGGTCACGCCCGGCGTGCGTCCGGCCGGCGCCGATCACAACGATCAGAAGCGCGTCATGACCCCCGGCGAAGCGATCCTGGCCGGCGCCGATTACCTCGTGATCGGCCGACCGATCCTGGGCGAGCTCGATTCGGTCGGGGCCGCGAAGCGCATCGCCGAGGAGATCGAGATCGCGCTCGCCAGTCGAGGCGCCCCGTGAAGCGCCTCTCGGAAACCGACGTCATCGCGCTCTTCGAGCGCTTCGGCGCCTATCGCAAAGACGACCACTTCGTCTACGCCAGCGGCAAGCACGGCCACGAGTACCTCGATAAGAAGGCGCTGCTGGCCGATCCCGCCGCTTCCGCCGCCCTTTCCCATGAGATGTACTGGCGCTGGATCGAGACATCCGACGACCCGATACCCGACGTGGTCGCCGGGCCGGAAGTCAGCGGCGCGGACCTGGCCAAGCTCGTGATGGCGGACTATAACCGCCTGCTGGCGCTGACCGGAGCCGAACCGATCACCTCGATCTCGATCGATAAAGACGGCGCGGGCGGCTTCCGGCTGACGGAGGAAGCTGCCAACACCGTTCGAGGGCGGACCGTCCTCTTGACGGAGGATATTCTGAACACCGCTGGCAGCCTCGTCTCGGCGGCTCAAGCGGTGAAGAACGCCCGACCTCTCGCCATCGTCGGCGCAACCGTGATCTGGAATCGCGGCGGGATCACCTCTCTCCCCTGCCCATTCATCTCGCTGGTAACCCGCCAGCTCGAAGCCTACGCCGCGACCGACTGCCCGTTCTGCAAGCAGGGCCGGCCGATCAATACGAAGCTCGGCCACGGCGCCGAGTATCTCCGCAGCCTCCGCCCTTGATCTAAGGGCGGTTTTTTGTTTAGCTAGGCGGGTGCGAAAGGAGTTCCGCATGCGCAGCGCCTTCATCATCGTCGGCAGCGAGCTCGGATTCTGGGAACAGGCTTGCGCGCTCGAAACCTACCTCCGCGCGAATGCCGGGATCCGATACGTTAAAATCTGCGAGGCCTGGAATCGGAAGCCGTTCGATCTCAAATACGCGTTCGACAACCATGCCATCCGCGCCGGACGCCAGCCGTTTCTCTTGGCCTACATCGGCCACGGCTACAAGGACAAGAAGACCGGCGAAACCGGCTGGTCGTACGGCAAGGAGAACGCCCATCGGGAACTTCGGCTCCCGTACGAGACGCTCCTGACCTGGCTGATCGAATCGCGCGACGGCCCGACGCTGTTCCTGAACGATTGCTGCTACGCGGCCTCGTTCCTGACGCCGGCGGTGCGCGAAAATCCGAGGCTCAAGATCAGCATGATCGCCGCCTCGCACGCGCAAGGCTTCTGCTACGGGTATCTCATGAATTCCGTCATGAATGCCTGGATGGGCCGCGAGGTCTACGTGCCGAAGATCCATCTCCGCGATCCGACGATCAAACGCCATCACCGCGTGCTCGAAGAACGCTTCGGCCCCGCGCTCGACCATCACTTCTTCCCGAAGCCCCCAGCCGCCAACCAGGCTGCCTAGGGGTTTTTTCTTTACAGCTGATGGTGTTTCGCTCGTTCAACCATGAACTTCACCGCGTCATTGGCATTGACGTATTCGATGAGTAGGTCCGGGTGGCGTTTCTGAAATACCCGGAACACCTCGTCAGCAAATGCCTGACCGACAGAGGGTACGCGCTCGAAGTCTAGGACGATCTGCTTGAATTTATCGAGTCCCGTAAGGAGGCGTCGGGCTTGCGAACGAGAAATTTGTGCTGTGCCATAACGGTATAATTTCACGTGCACCACTGTTCTATCGAAGGCCGGCTCTTCAACATCGATGGAAAAAGGCCGGAATACGTCACGATCAAGGTGCCTATCGGAGTTGAGGGCGATCTCAAAGATAACCTTGGTGCCGGTATGCGCGGAGATCTCTTCTAGGAATGTATCGGGAATCCGATTATCCACGGTGAGCATGAGCGTTCCGCTTTCGAGCATGAAGAGATCGCCGGATTTCGAGGTGAAGAAGATGCCCTCACCACTATGTCGGTCGGGAACCGTCGTCGTTTTCCCTTTCAACACGTCAAGAGCAGCTTCATATTGGCTCTCCAAGCGTCTTTTCCACATCACGTTTTCAAAAGCACCGATCCCCCTGTCTTCAACCTCGAACCTCAATTTGCCGTCTCCAATTTCTACCGTGGTCCTGATAGTGTCTGATTGCGAATGATCTATTGCATTATTTACCATTTCCGAAAATGCATAATCAAAAATACTGCGTACGTTTTCATGCAGTACGCCGAGTTTCGGTAAATCTCTGACCACCTCATCGTAAACGTCTGCTTCGCTCAAGTCCGTATTACGAAACGTTTTTTCCCATTTCGAAGCGGTGTGTAAAATTGCCGACGCATTTTTCTCTGTCGCGGCAACATAGTAGGCTCCGCGCGTTATACCAATCTTCAGAATCCTCTTTTGTCCCAATAGCTGGCCAATAATATGCCTGGCCAGCTTGGCATGGCCTGGAAAAAAAACGATAACTTCGCGTGCTTTGAACTCGCGGCGCTCATCGAGTAATTCTTCGATTTTCTGCCTAATTTTCGTTGAGATATCAGACATGGACGTGGTATCTACTAATAATCTACCAATATATACTAATCTTGTCAAGACCTATTTACTAATATATATCAATTATCGGGTTAAGAATATTGACAGGTGGGGCGCCACTTGATATCTTTTGCCTGTATTTAACTCCGGCCGCGACGCTTGGTTTCAGCCTCGAGCGGGCTCCTACTCGGCACGACGGCATATAAAAGACGTATGCTCGACAAGAAAGCGAAAGAAAAAATCATCGAGAAGTACAAGACGCACGATCAGGATACGGGTTCCGCGCAGGTCCAGATCGCCATCCTTACGGCGGAGATCAAGGACCTGACCGACCACCTGAAGATGCATAAGAAGGACTTCTCGTCCCGCCGCGGTTTGCTCCGCAAGGTCAACGAGCGCCGCAAGTTGCTCCGCTACCTCCAGCGCGAAATGCCGAAGGAGTTCGCGAAGCTGACCGAAAAGCTCAAGATGTAATTTGATAAGCGCGTCGCGTACACGGCCTTGCGGCTCCACGCGACGCGCTTCCGATTTTTGACCGGATTTTCAACTTCATTTCATTTGTATGGCCGTGATCAAGCAGAAGAGCCAGCGCGTCGGCGTTTTCATCGACGTACAGAACATGTATTACTCGGCGAAGAACCTGTATAACTGCCGCGTCAACTTCGGCAACATCGTCGAAGACGCCGTGGCTGATCGCCAGCTCGTGCGCGCGATCGCCTACGTCGTCCGCGCCGGCGTGCCCGAAGAGCAATCCTTCTTCGACGCCCTGACCAAGCTCGGCATTGAAACCAAGGAACGCGAAGTCCAGGTCTTCCTGGGCGGCGCCAAGAAAGCGGATTGGGACGTCGGCATGGTCGTCGACGCGATCCGCCTCTCCCCCAAGCTCGACGTGGTCGTCCTCGTCTCGGGCGACGGCGACTTCATCCCGCTGGTCGAATATCTCCAAAACATGGGCGTCCAGACGGAAGTCATGGCCTTCCGCGAGACGTCCTCCTCCAAACTGGTCGAAGAAGTCGATGATTACACCGATTTGTCCCGCGACCAGAAGCGCTACCTGATCCCCACGCGCTTCACCGGCCGGACGAGCGGCGCCCGCGCGCCGAAGCCCGCTCCGACCGCCGACGACGTCGATCCCAACATCAGCCAGATGCTCAAAGGCGAGGAGTAAGAGGCGGTGAGGGGGGTTTCCGAAACCCCTCCTTCCCTCTCTTATTCAAGAGAGACTAAGCATAATTCCCGGAACGGTTGAGGACTCGTTCACAGTCCCGCGGAGCTCACGAGGTGAGCGGCGCAGGACTGTATGCGGTCCCTTCCGTCGGGACACATCTCATGACCAAGCAGTATTCGCTTGAATGGGGCGGTAAGACCCTCTCGGTTGAGATCGGCAAGATCGCCAAGCAGGCCAACGGTTCCTGCGTCGTGCGCTACGGCGACACGATGGTCCTCGTGACCGCGACGATGAGCGCCTCCGCGCGCGACGGCATCGACTTTTTGCCGCTGTCGGTCGAGAATGAAGAGCGCCTCTACGCTTCCGGCAAGATCAAGTCCTCGCGCTTCCTGAAGCGCGAAGGCCGCCCGACGGACGACGCGATCGTCGTCGGCCGCATGATCGACCGTTCGATCCGCCCGCTCTTCGAGCAGAAGATCCGAAACGAAATCCAAGTCGTCTTCACGACGCTCGCGTTCGACAAGGAAAACGATTACGACGTCCCCGCCATGATGGGCGCCGCGATCGCGATCGGCATCTCCGACATTCCCTGGTTCGGTCCGATCGCCGGCATCCGCGTCGGCCGCGTCGGAGGCGAGTTGATCATCAACCCGACCTACGAAGCGCGCGACAAGGGCGATCTCGATCTCTTCATCGCCGGCACGCCGACGCTCACCACCATGGTGGAAGCGGAAAGCAACGAGGTCGCGGAAGAAGACATGATGAAGGCCGTGAAATTCGCCGAGAAGCATCTCGGCGAAGCGCAGGCGTTCGTCGAAAAAATTATCGCCGAGATCGGCAAGCCGAAACGCTCGGTCAGCGAGCTCACCAACACCGATCCGGAAACCGCGAAAGAAAAAGAAGCGCTGATCGCCAAGTCGCGCGAGTTCATCTTCCCAAAGATCCGCGAATATCTTTTCGCCACGCCGAAAGCCACGAAGGTCGAACGCGCGAAAGCCAAAGGCGCGCTCGCGCACACGCTCGACGACTATCTGAAGACCGAACAGATCGGCAAGGACAAGCGCAAATGGGCGATCGATGCGATGGGTAAGTGGGTCGAAGAAGTCGTCTCGCAGATCATCCTTGAAGAAGGCACGCGCTGCGATGGCCGCGGACTCGATGAGATCCGCGAGCTCTCCGCCGAAGTCGCCCTGCTCCCCCGCGTGCACGGTTCCGCCTTGTTTTCTCGGGGTGAAACGCAGATCCTCTCGTCCGTGACTCTCGGCGCGCCGTCCGATGTCCAGCTGGTCGACAGCATGGAATTCTCGGAGAAGCGCCGCTACTTCCACCACTACAACTTCCCGCCGTACTCCGTCGGCGAAACCGGACGCTTCTTCGGTGGCGGTCGCCGAGAAATCGGCCACGGTGGCTTGGCCGAGCGCGCGCTCGTTCCGGTCCTGCCCACGAAAGAAGAATTCCCGTACACGATCCGCGTCGTCTCCGAGACGATGGGCTCGAACGGTTCTTCATCGCAGGGTTCGATCTGCGGCTCGACGCTCGCGCTCATGGACGCCGGCGTTCCGATTCGCAAACCGGTAGCCGGCATCGCGATGGGCATCGCCACGGATCCGAACGACATCAACCGCTACAAGATCATCACCGACCTCCAAGATTTGGAAGACGGCGCCGGCGGCATGGACTTCAAGATCGGCGGCACGCGCGACGGCATCACGTCGATCCAGATGGACACGAAGACGAAAGGCCTGACCTGGAAAATCGTCGAAGAGACGCTGACCAAGGCCAAGCAGGCGCGCCTGCAGATTCTCGACGTCATGGCGCAAGCGATCGCCGCGCCGCGTCCGGAACTTTCCCCGTACGCGCCGCGCATCGTCATCCTGAAGATCAATCCGGATCTGATCCGCAACGTCATCGGCCCCGGCGGCAAGATGATCAACGCGATCATCGAAAAGACCGGCGTGCAGATCGACGTCGAGAACGACGGCACGATCACAATCACCTCCGCGAACCTCGAGCAGCTCGAAGTCGCGAAGAAGTGGGTCGAAGATCTGACGCGCGAACTCAAGGTCGGTGAATTTTTTGCGGGCGGTAAAGTTACGCGGATCCTCGATTTCGGCGCCTTCGTCGAAGTCCTGCCCGGCCAAGAAGGCATGGTCCACATCTCCGAGCTCTCGCCGCAGCGCGTCGAAAAGATCACCGACGTCCTTAAAGTCGGCGACATCATCCCGGTCGTCGTCATCAAGATTGACGAACTGGGCCGCGTCAACCTAAGCTTGAAGCGCGCTAAGGAGAAATTGCAGGTCAGTGGAAACCAAACTTCCAAAACTGCGTAGTTGCAAGCTTTCGAAGCTCCAAGCGCTCCTCCTTCTGGGAGGGGCGTTTGTGTTGATGGCCGCTTTTTGGTGCGTGAACCTCAGGCTCGTCAGCGACGCTTCGGCTCAAGTTCCGCCCGACGCCATAGCTTCATTTACCCTGGTCCGCACCGATGCCGCTTTTCTTCGCTCTCCCGCCTGGACGCGTTTCCTCGATGCCGTTCCCTCGGAAGCCGCGCAAGCCTTGAAATACGCCGCTCCGGGACGCCCTCTGACGGTGTTTGCCGTTTCGGACGCGCAAGGCGTCCTGAATTGGCAGCTGCTTGAGACCATGAACGCCCAAGCGCCAAAATCCGCCAAGTGGCGCTGGATCCCCCGTTCCGCGCAAGCCTACGGCTTCATCGTCGTCGATCATCGACCGCAGCCCTTCACCGCAACTTTCCAAGCGAAAACCGCCATGTTTGAGGTCGGTTTGGGCTATCGCGGAGTGCTTTCCGATCCGCAACCCTTCAACGCCGGCCGCCGCCTGATCCAGCCGATGACAGAACAAATCGCCCACCTCGAAAAGCCCGCCGGCGTCGTTTGGAGCGGAGTTCCTGGCGTCTTGCGCCAGAGTCTTCAGCGTTTTAAGGCGCTTTCCGACCCGTGGAGCTGGCCAGGCCACGTCGAAGTCACTGTCAGCGCCTCCTCGACGGGCAATACCTTGCTGCCGTTCGTGCTCTATTATCACCCCACCCCCGCCGAGCCGGCATCAGATAAAAAGATCGATGATTTCGCCAAAAACCTCTTGGCTGACGCCGTCCCTCAGACCGAAAAAATCAACCTTCCGGACCATACGCAGATGGTGGAGTTGCGGCGCGATCCTGATTCGATCAAAAAAACCGAGTACAAGAACCGTTTTGGACAGCTCTTGAAGTTCGTGGCGCCTGGAAATCCCTTTTATTTGAGCGTTTTTCATGCAGATGTCGGCGAAACCTGGGCGAGCACCGACCTTTCTTTGATCCAAGCGGCCCTTTTGAGCAATGTGGGGTCCCAAGCGCCCACATCCGCCTGCGAAAAGGGCGGCGCGGGTGGTTACGCCTCGTTTGCCGGCGCCCTTCTGCCTGGACTCGGACGCTTTTCGCTGATTGCGATCTCGCTCAGAAACCTTGAAACGGGGATGTTCACAATCTGTGGATATTACGGGTCATAGTGTGGATAAGCCTATCCACACTGATGCACAGGTCATCCACACCTTTGTACACAGAAACGCTTTGCCTTAAGTGAATAAGCTCAAACAGCCTTATTTTACTGGAGGATTTCATCCACATGCCTTTGATTGACCAACGCCTATTTTTGGGGTATAGTGGTAGCAGAGAACGTTGACAACTTGCCGCCCGAAAGAGATCCCACTAGGGACGCCTTCCGAAGCACGTGCTTGGGGACGCATCCCTCTCCCTTACTTTTCTCTTGCAAAACAAAAACAAATGCATCCTGGTTCTGCCTCAATTATGTCGTGCTTCGGCACTGACCCGAGGACGTGAACCGTTGAAAGGTTGGGGAGGTTGCTCTTTCCGCTCATCGTTGGCTAGTCCTTCAATCGCTGCGGCGAATCGAAGGCTCAACAATGCAGCACTCAGAGGCTCGCAGCCCTGTGTAGATACGCGGATTTGCCTTAGCACGTCATTGATCAGGCGTTCTGTGGCAAATCCGCGCCTACCGGCTCGAGCCTTTTCTGTTTCAGATTTTTGGCCGAGCGAGGTCAATGCTTGCCAAATTCAAGCCTATCCCCTATACTGCCTCCGAGGCCCTTGGCCGTTTTTTTCGCGAATATGGATAAGCAGACCCTGAAAACGCTTGAAGAGAAGCTGAAGGAAGAAAAGGCCAAGCTGGAAGAAGAGCTGGGAGGCTTTGCGCAACGCAACCCGAAAAACGAAGAGGATTTTAACGCCGATTTTCCGCAGCTCGGCGACAAAGAAGACGAGAACGCGTCCGAGGTCGCCGAATACTCCAAGGATCTGACGGTCGAGCGCACGCTGGAAGCTTCACTCCGCGACGTGAAGAAGGCGCTGGAACGCTTGAACGACGGTTCCTACGGAACGTGCAAGTACTGCGGCAAGCTCATCGACGAAAAGCGCCTGATGGCCCGCCCGACCTCGACCTCCTGCATCGACTGCAAGAAACTCTTCACCGAATAAAAGCGCTCACCCTGCACCGGATGGTGCAGGGTTTTGCTATACTGGGAAACATGAAACTGCAGACGCGTTGGACATTGATCGCGCTCGGCGCCTTCGCGCTCGATCGCGTGCTGAAACGGCTGGCGCTCTCCGGCGCGCGCAGTGCCGAAGGCATCGCGCGATTCGCGCTCTTCCGCAACGAGGGCATCGCCTTCAGTCTGCCGTTTTCCGGACCGATCATCTGGCTGCTCAGCGCGCTGATCCTTGCTGCCGTCGGCAGTTTGGCGTACAAGGATTTCAGGACGCGCCATTACAAGCGCGCCGAGGCCTATCTGTTCTTCGTGCTTGGAGCCTGCAGCAACCTTTTCGATCGCGTGGTCTACGGCTATACCGTCGATTACCTGATCCTGTTCCATCTGTCGGCCGTGAACATCGCGGACGGGATGATCGTGGCGGGCGCGCTCTGGCTCGTCTTGAAATCGCCAGCAAAAAAATAATCTTCCATGCCGAATCTTTTCTTGGAAAAAACCATCGACATTCAAGCGCCGGCTGCCAAAGTTTGGGAACGCTTGAAGAGCGAGTGCGCGTCCGAATGGGACGTCGGCGACGCGATCAGCGGCAAAGGTTGGGAAGGCAAGATCATGAAGATCGAGCCCGACAAACTTTTGAAGCACAATGTGCTGCGAATGAAGGATGGCGTCTCCGCGCTTTTCTGCGTCATCACCTATGAGTTGCGCGAACACAACGCCATGACGATCCTCGTTGCGCGCGAAAGTTTCGCCGAAGCCCAGAGCGATAAGACGTTCGCGGAAACGCTCGCGGGCTGGGACAAGAAGTTGGCGGAGATCAAAACGGCAGCGGAGGGCTAAACGCCTCTTGCGTGATGAAGGCGGCCTCTGCTAGGCCGTTTTTCATATGCCTGCCAACATCCTTTCCGCCGCGCTGCTCGGCGTCGATGCCGCGCCGATCGAGATCGAGTCCGACATTTCGAATGGCTTGCCGGTTTTCGTGATCGTCGGCTTGCCGGATGCGGCCGTGCAAGAGGCGCGCGATCGCGTGAAGACGGCGCTTCGGAACAGCGGCTTCGGTTTTCCGCGCACGCGCCTGACCGTGAATCTGGCGCCGGCCGATCTGCGCAAGGCCGGACCGTCCTTCGATCTGCCGATCGCGGTTTCGATCATGGTAGGTTCGGGAGACGTGGACTACGAAGCCGTGGCCGGCGTGCTCTTCCTCGGCGAGCTGGCGCTCGACGGCACGCTGCGACCGGTGGCCGGCGTGCTGTCCGCCGCGCTGCTCGCCAAGAAGCTGCGCTGTATCAGCGTCTGCGTGCCGAAGGAAAACGCGGCCGAAGCCGCGCTCGTGCCCGGACTGACGGTCTACGGCGTCGCGACCCTGTCGGCGCTGGTCGATCACTTGCGCGGAACGCAATGCATCGAGGCGCAAGCCGCCGCAGCGCCGGCGACCGATGACGCGCGCGAAGATGGCGATGATTTTTCCGTGATCGCGGGGCTCGAACACGCCAAGCGCGCGCTCGAGATCGCGGCGGCGGGCGGGCACAATATCCTGCTCTCCGGCAGTCCCGGCGCGGGCAAGACGCTGTTGGCGAGATCGATCCCCTCGATCCTGCCGCGCATGACGTACGAAGAGGCGCTCGAGGCCACGCGGATTCACAGCGTCGCACACCTGCTGCCGAAAACGTCGCCGCTCCTGTCCGCGCGCCCGTGGCGAGCGCCGCATCACACGGCCAGCACCGCGGCCGTGATCGGCGGCGGCACGAATCCGCATCCGGGCGAAGTCACGCTGGCGCATCGCGGTGTCTTGTTCCTCGACGAGTTTCCGGAGTTTCCGCGCCCGGTGTTGGAAGGCCTGCGCCAGCCGCTCGAAGACCGCCGCGTGACGGTCAGCCGCGCTTCGGGCAGTTTGGAATTTCCCGCTTCGTTCATGTTGGTCGCGGCGCGGAATCCATGCCCGTGCGGCTATCACGGCGATCCGGAACGCGCCTGCGTCTGCACGCCGTCCGCGCTCGAACGTTATCGCAAAAGAATTTCCGGACCGCTGCTCGATCGCATCGATCTCTACGTCGAGGTGCCGCGCACGCCGTATGAAAAACTTTCCGCCGCCGGCGAAGCGGAATCCTCTTCGGCCGTGCGTGCGCGCGTGACGCGAGCGCGGACGATCCAGGCGGAGCGGAACGCCAAGCTCGGCGCGATCACCAACGCCGACATCCGCGGCCGCGATCTCAAAAAACTCTGCCCGATCCCGCGCGAAGCCGAAACGATGCTCCTCGGCGCCTCGAAAACGCTGCACCTCTCGCCGCGCGCCATCCACCGCTGTTTAAAAGTCGCCCGCACGATCGCCGACCTGGCCGCACGCGCCCGCATCGAGACGCCGGACGTCGCAGAAGCGCTGCAGTACCGGCCGAGACAGGAATAAAAAATCCAGCCGTTACCGGCTGGTGATCATAAGAAGCTTATCCAGGATGCCGCAGGCCGCCACGTTGACGATGAGCGCGGTCTCGTAGCTCCACGCGCCGACGAGTCCGAGGACGGTGAGCGCGAGGCCGGTGATGACGCGGAAGACGCACCACTGCAACCCCATCTGCATCGCGTGCTTCAGGATGGGTTGGAGGCAATCGATCAGGCAGAGCATCGTGGCGCCCTGCAGGATGAACAGGGCGGCTGAGAACGCGGTGAACCCGCCTGCCCCCATCGGCTGCGCCGCGTGCGCGTACAACGCACAGATGACCAGCGCCATCATCAAAAGCAGGAAACGCGCCCAACGATTGAAGTTCCGATTCGCTTCGCGATACGCGTCCTGAGGCGGATAGGTCATCGTCTGCTCCTTTGAAAGAACAGCAGCACCTTATCAAAAATTTTACGCCTTTGGCAAATCGTTCGGGGGCGACTGCGGAAGCGGTCGATTGCCGAAGGCCAGGTAGAGGTACAGGATCATGTTGAACGGCGAGATGACCGCGACCAGGCCCCACCATTTGTCGAGGCCGAAGCGCTGGCAGAGCGCCATCGTCGCCACGATCAGCGCGACGAGGTTCACGATCGGCAGGAAGAACAGGATCAGCCACCACATCGGTTTCTTGGCCAAGCGGAGGAACAGGACGATGTTCAAGATCGGGATGATCGCGAACCAGGCCTGCTCTTCTTTGAGACGCTCGGCCATTTTCCAGAGCGCGACGGCCATCACGAGATGGAAGAAGCCGAAAACGAGCCAGGGCGAGATGTGCGCGAAGGGCGAGGTGAACATAGGATCACTTATAGAATTCAAGCGGATTATGGCGCTTGCCGTTGACGTAGATCTCGAAGTGGAGGTGCGGGCCGGTCGAGTGGCCGGTCGAGCCGATCTGGCCGATG
>CAYOJH010000005.1:0-68969 GCA_964404275.1 uncultured Gammaproteobacteria bacterium
CATGCATGACCCTACTCTCGAAACCAGGATAACAAATCGCTCGGCTTTCCCGAAGGAGAGCCGAGCGAACGATACAGAGGAGTAAGTTTTCGAGAAGGGACGAGGACCGAGGCTAGAGGATCTAGCACTCCCGGCGCGAAGCGGAACCGCACTTCGGGTGGGCGTTGTCGCCCCAGCGCCAGTCGAGCTCCGGCTGGCCATCCCACAGCCCGAGGTACGCCGCGCTGTCGCGGCTGTCGCGAAGGACAGAGCCAGACAAGACCATGACATGCGCATCTTCTTGAGTTGCCTCGCTGACCACACCCGGATGCTGCAGATAACTACAGACACCCTGAGGCGCAGTGAGTCCCAGCTCGCTCGTGCCGAAGGACTTCCGGCAGTCACGAACGGCGCAGTTGCGGTTCTTGCGGCCATCTTGGATACGGATCCAGGTCGGTTGCGCGAACTCGCGGTGTCGTTCGTCGTACGCGACGAAGGTCTCATCGTCTCCGCTGAAGTGAATGCCGCCGAGATCGCAGAGCTTCTTGAGGCCGATGCGCGGCTCGACAAGGACGAGGAGCGGAAAGTCCGTGTTGTCCTGGGCGAGCTCGGAGGAGATCTCCGGGATGGTGGCGAGATACGCCTTGAACTTCTTCAAGCCGCAGGCCTTGCCGATGCCGAGATCCCAGAGCCTCTTGGTCTGGAGTTCGCGGATATCGCCGGACGTGCCAGCGACGCCGCCATCCGTGAGCCGACAGATGAGTTCCTCGACTTCAGGGCCGATGCCGGGCTGGTTGCGCTTGAGGCGCGCGGCCTGGATTTCATGGAGCTGGGCGATGTGAGCCGTCGTGAAAAGATTCGACATGCAACGTTCTCCTTCCATCCTTCGGGATGCCTTACGACAGCGCGAGCCATCGTTTCGGTGAGCCTCAGGACAGATCGTACGGAACCCGCCGTACGCGGCGTTTTTAAGTCGAGCGGAGCATTCCGCAGGCTTAAATACCGTATGATCCTAGCATAAAAACGCCGTTTTGTCAAGGTGTGAACGCTCCTTGACCCCCTACTCGCCGCCTTTGTCATCCTGAACGCAGTGAAGGATCCGCTTTATTACCCGAACAAACAAAACGGATCCCTCGGCTGCGCTCGGGATGACAAAAAAAATGAATCTCCTTTATTTCAATGCGGCTCGGATGAACGCATTAAACAGCGGGTGCGGTCGCAATGGTCGCGACAAGAATTCCGGATGGAACTGCACGCCGACGAAGAAGGGGTGGTTTTTGAGTTCGACGATTTCGACGAGTTTTCCGTCGGGCGAGGTGCCGGAGATGGTCAGGCCGGCTTTTTCCAAGCGCTCGCGGTAGTCGTTGTTGAATTCGTAGCGATGGCGATGGCGCTCGGAAATTTCGCGCTTGCCGTAGGCGGCGCGGGCGTGGGTTTTGGGCGCGAGGAGGCACGGGTAACTGCCGAGACGCATGGTGCCGCCGTATTTGCCGCCGCGCACGATCGCCTCCTGGTCCGGCATGATATGAATGACGGGATGCGCGCTTTCGGGATTCACTTCGGCGGTGTTGGCGCCTTCGAGCCCGGCCACGTGGCGGGCGAATTCGATCGTGGCGAGTTGCATGCCGTAGCACAGGCCGAAGTACGGGATCTTCTTTTCGCGCGCGTAGCGGATGACGTTGATCTTGCCT
Source organism: uncultured Gammaproteobacteria bacterium (assembly GCA_964404275.1). Taxonomy (GTDB): domain Bacteria; phylum Patescibacteriota; class Patescibacteriia; order SG8-24; family DYFX01; genus DYFX01. The sequence continues at coordinate 1,671 of CAYOJH010000005.1, forward strand.
TCGATGCCGCGGCTGCCGAAACCGCCCGGCACCAGGATGCCGTCGTAAGCCGAAAGCTCTTTGAGCTTGTCCGGATTTTTTTCAAATTCCGTCGAATCGAGCCAATCGAGCTGCGGATCGGCATGATGATGCCAGGCCGCGGCTTTGACGGCTTCGATCACGGAAATGTAGGCGTCGGTCAGCGAGAAGTCGCCGCTCGCGAAATATTTGCCGACGACGGCGATCTTGACCGGCTTCTTTTCGGCGTGGATCGTCTTCACCAGCTTGGCCCAGTCTTTCAAGTCGACGCGGCGCTTGGCGCGCAGGCCGAATTTGGAAAGGATGCGCTTGCCGACTTGGTCGCGCTCGAAGTTGAGCGGGACGTCGTAGATCGACTGCGCGTCGGGGGCGGAGATGACGTCGCGCTCGTCGATCGAGCAGAATTGCGAGAGCTTGCGCTTGCGCGGCTCGTCGAGCGGGCGGGCGGCGCGGGCGATGATGAAGTCGGGCTGGATGCCGGCGGAGTTCAGCGTGCGGACGGCGTACTGGGTCGGCTTGGTCTTCATCTCGCCGAGGTTGAACGGGATCGGCAGGTACGAGACCAGCACGAACAGCACGTCCTTCGGATTCTTGAGGCGCATCATGCGCGCCGCTTCGAGGAACAGGACGTTCTGATATTCGCCAACCGTGCCGCCGATTTCCACCAGGCAGATGTCGGCCTTGGCTTCCTTGGCGGCGCGGCGGACGCGGCGGATGATTTCTTCCGGCACGTGCGGCACGACTTCGACCGTGCGGCCGCCGTATTCCAAATTGCGCTCGCGCTCGATGACTTCGCGGTAGATGCGCCCGGTCGTCATGTAGTTCACCGAGGTGATGTCGACGTCGAGGAAGCGCTCGTAGTTGCCGATGTCCTGATCCGTCTCGTCGCCGTCTTCGGTGACGAAGACTTCCCCGTGCTCAACGGGATTCATCGTGCCGGCGTCGACGTTGATGTACGGGTCGATCTTCACGGCGGTCACGCGCAGGCCTTTCGATTGGAGGATGCGGCCGATCGAAGCCGTGGCCGTGCCCTTGCCGACGCCGCTCATGACGCCGCCGACGATGAAGATGAACTTGGACATTTGATTCGCGTTATTTGCTATTCGCTGCCGGCGGCTTGCGGACGCCGAGGGTGATCAAGGCTTTTTCGAGCACGGGCCGGACGTCTTCGTAGCTCGATTTCTGCATGGCTTCGCGCGGATCGACCCAGATGATCTGCTTGATCTTCTCGTTCTTCTGCGGGCTGCCCCACTCCCCCGACGGGCATTCCATCAGGAAATAGTGCACGAACTTGTGCACGAGCATGCCCTTGCTGCCGACGCGGTATTTTTCGCGGAACCAGAAATCAATCGTGCCGAGCGGCAAGCGCAATTTCAATCCGCGCAGCGCCATCTCTTCGGCGGTTTCGCGGAGCGCGGCTTGTTCGATCGTTTCGCCCGGTTCGACGTGGCCTTTGGCGAAGGTCCACTTACCGAACGGATCGAGCATCAAGGACATCTTCAAGCCTTTGCGCGTGCGCTTGTAGACGATGCCGCCGGCGCTGATTTCGACCTGCACGCGCGGCGGTCCTTTTCGGCGGGGGCCGCGATTCGGCCGGCGGTTCTTCCGCGGCGGATTCGGCTGGGACGGCGTTGGCGGAGGCAGTTGGAGATCCATACTACTTCTTGGATGTCGTCTTCGGAGGCGCGGGCGGCGGCAAGACGCCATCGAACCAGTTTTTGGCGGCGTCGAACTGCGGATCGCGGCTGTTGTTGTAGTCGTCTTCGCTCAGATCGACGACATAGTTCGGCGTGATGCCGTTCAAGTTGATGTTGTTGCCTTTCGGCGTCAGCCATTCGGCGATCGTGAGCTTGACCGAAGAGCCGTCGCTCAAGTCGACGAGATCCTGGACCGAGCCCTTGCCGAAGGTTTGCGTGCCGATCAAGACGCCTTTGCCCAGATCCTGCAGCGCGCCCGAGACGATCTCGGCCGCCGAGGCGGAGCCGCCGTTCACGAGGAGCACCGTCGGAATGTCCTTCAAGCGTCCTTTGCCCGAGGCCTGATGCGTGTCCTTGGAGCCGTCGGAATAGCGCTCGGAGACGACCGTTTCGCCCGGCGCCCATTCGCCGAGCATCTGCACGGCCACGTCGAGGTAGCCGCCAGGATTGTTGCGGAGATCGACGATGACGCCGTCGACGCCGCGCGCGCCGACTTGCGCGACCGCGTCCTCGAAACGATCGAAGGTGTCGCTGTTGAAATTCGTGACGGTGATGACGCCGATCTTCTTGCCCTTGGGCGACGTGATGAAGCTTGTTTTGACGCTCTGGATCGCGATCGTGTCGCGGACGATCTCGAACGAGCGCGCGGTCGTTTCCTTGCCGCGCAGGATTTCCAATTTCACCTTGGTGCCCTTCTTGCCGCGAATGTGGCTGACCGCCTCGTCGAGCGACATGCTCGTCGCGTCAACGCCGTCGATCGTCAGGATGACGTCGCCCGCCTTGAGGCCGGCTTTTTCGGACGGCGAGCCCGCCAGCGGCGCGACGACGACCAAATTGCCTTTCTTCACGCCGATCTCGGCGCCGATGCCTTCGAATTGGCCGGAGAGCTCTTTCGTGAACTCTTGCGATTCGGACGGCTCGAAGAAGACGGAGTGCGGATCGTTCAGCGACGCGACCATGCCGCGCAGGGCGCCGTAGAACATTTCTTTTTCGTCGACCGGCTGCTTGACGTAGCGCTGCTTGATGATGTTCCACAAATCCCAAAACTCGGCGAAGTCGACTTTGCCGCCGGATTTGTCGAGCTGGGCGTTCACGAATTCGATCGAGCCCGTGCCGGAACCCGTCATCGTCTGCACGGCCTTGCCGGCGCCGAGGCGGTAGCCCCAGAGGAAGGAGGCGACGACGAAGACGCCGGCCAGGTACAGGCCGACCGCTTTTCGCGTTTTGAGATTTTCAGGAATGTTCATGCGTGATCTTCTTCGCGGATGATTTCGGCGCCGACTTCGGCGAAGCGCGCTTCGATGCGCTCGTAGCCGCGGTCGATGATTTCGGCTTCATGCAGGATTGTCTCGCCCTCGGCCAGGATCCCGGCCAGGAGCAAGGTCGCGCCGGCCCGGAGGTCCAGGCTCTTGATCTCGCGCCCATACAAGGGAACGGGGCCGGTGATCAGGACGCGGTGGGGGTCACAGACGACGGCGTTCGCTCCCATCTTAACCAATTCATTGACGAATCCGAAACGCCCTTCGTACATGGGCTCATGGATAAGGCTGGTTCCGACGCATTGGGTGGCCAGAACGCCGAACGGGGCCATCAAATCGGTCGGCAGGCCCGGATACGGCATCGATTGGAACTTGAAGGCCTGGAGCGTGTCGGGCGCCGTCACGCGGACCCAGTCGGCTCCCGTTTCGACCGAGGCGCCGATCGCGCGCAAGCGCTGGGTGACGATATCGAGATGATCGGGGCGCACGTTTTCAATCGTGAGATCGCCGCGCGTGAAGGCCGCGGCCACCATGAAGGTGCCGGCTTCGATTTGGTCGGGGATGATTTCATGATCGGCGCCGTGAAGTTGCTCGACGCCGTCGATCACGACGACGTGCGTGCCATGGCCGGAAATGCGCGCGCCCATCGTGTTCAGGAAGTCGCCGAGATCCTGCACATGCGGCTCGGCGGCGGCGAGCTTGATGACGGTGCGCCCCTTGGCGGTCGCGGCAGCCATCATCAGGTTCTCGGTGGCGGTCACGGAAAATTCCGGCAGCACGACTTCGCGGCCCTCAAGAGACGGCGCGCGCAGCAGATAGCCGTCCTTGCCGCGTTCGCAGGAGGCCCCGATCGACTGAAGGGCCACGAGATGCGTGTCGAGCGGGCGATTGCCGATGATGCAGCCGCCCGGTTCCGGCAATTCGACTTCGCGGAAGCGCGCCAGCATCGGGCCCAAAAACAAAACCGACGAACGCATGCTGCGCATCGCCTTGCGGTCCAGTTTGGCCGGATCGGCGTTGCGCGGATCGATCGTCACGTCGTGCTCCCCCGTCCATTCGGCCGAGACGCCCAGGCTCCGAAGAATCTCGAGCATGCGCTCGACGTCGCGGATGCGCGGGACGTTCTTGAGGTGGCACGGCCCGTCCGCGAGCAATGCGGCCGCCAGGATCGGCGTGGCGGCGTTCTTCATACCCGCCGTCCGGAGCCGACCGCGGAGTTTTTTTCCGCCTTGAATTCGGAATCGGCTCATAGTACGATTTGGTCGGAGACAGCATACTCCCGCTATGGATCCGCGCGCAAGACGGCTGCTCAGCTGGACATTCATCATCGCCTTCTTCGTGCTCGCCCCGGTCATCATCCTTTCGACGGCCGGGTATCGTTATAATTTCGCGACCAATCGGCTCGAGCGCACCGGCGTGATCGTCATCGAAACCCGACCGACCGGCGCGAGCGTCAGCCTGAACGGCCAGCCGCAGCGAGCGGAGACGCCGGCCCGCCTGCAGCACGTCACGCCCGGAAACTACGCGGTGCGCGTCGAGAAGGCGGACTATCATCCGTGGACCAAAAACGTGACCGTCGGCAGCCGCGAATCCGTCTTCCTGAACCAGATTTCGCTGTTCTCCGAAGCGGCGCCGATCCTGCTTAAAGCCTCGGCGCCAGCCTCGGTCAGCGCCTTCTCCCCCGACACGCGCTATGCCGCCGCGGTCGCTTCCGCCTCTTCCGGTTCCGAACTGGCCATCATCGACACCAAAAACGGCACGGCGCGCCTGCCCTATCGCTCCAGCGCTCCCGCAGCCTCGTTCCGCCTGAGCTGGTCGCGCGACGGGCGCATGCTGCTGATCGCCCGCGCCGGCAAAACGCCGGCCTTCCTTCTCTGGGACGCCTCGGATCCGGACCGCGTCCGCGATCTTTCGAGCGGCGCGTCCTTGGCGTTCTCCGACGCGTTCTGGGCGCAGGATGCCGTGCGACTCTACGGCGTTTCGAAGGGGGCGCTCTATGAAATCGAAACGGATATCCTGGCCGTCACGCCTCTCGGTCCCGCGATCTCGGAACCGATCGTGGCGGGCGACGCGCTCTACGGGATCGTTCCCGGCGCGCCTCCGGCTCTGGCGCGGCGCAAGCTGCAGGGCGGCGACTTCGACACGATCGCCGAGCTGCCCTCCGCGAATTTTTCGCCGCTCCCTGGCGACGGCCGCCATATCGCCTACGCCTCCCCCGCAGACGGCCAACTCTTCGCCATCGATTCTTCCGGCGATCATCCCGCGGCTTTCGAAGGCGACGGCAAGGACGGCGCCTGGTCATCCGACGGCACGCGGCTTCTCTATTGGAACGATTTCGAAGTGCGCGTGTACGACGCGCGCAGCGGCGCCGACGCGCTGATCGACCGCCTGAGCGGGCCGATCACCCAGGCCGCTTGGCATCAGCCGGAATGGAACGCGCTCTACGCCGACGCGAACGCCCTCTTCGCCATCGAAGCGAACGACAACTATGGCCGCGTAACGGTGCCGCTCGCTTCCTTCTCCGGCTTGGAACGCTTCGCCGTCAGCCCGAATGGCGACGAGGCCTACGTTTTCGGAACAAAAAACGGCGCAAGCGGCCTCTGGAAGCTGCGCTTGCGCTGAACATAAAAAATCCGCTCAGGCGGATTTTTCCAATTCGGCGAGAAATTCCGGAAGACGATTGACGTTTTCGAGGCGATGATATTTCGTCGCGTCGACCTCCGCTTTGGCGTAGGCCCAGGTCTCGCTGGGCACGTGCACGGCGGTCATGCCGAGCTCGACGGCAGGCAGGATGTCGGACCTCAGCGAGTCGCCGACCATCGCGACGTTCGACGGATCCTCGCCGATCAAGGAAGCCAGGTAGGGCTTCTTGTCGAGGAGCGTAACGTGGACGTCATGGAAGAGCGTGCCGAGGCCGGATTCGTTGATCTTGCGCCATTGCAAACCCGGGGATCCGGCCGTCACCAGGCACACGCGCCGACGGTCCGACAGCCGACGGATCATCTTCGGCACGCCGCGCAACGGCGTGAAAGGCCCGCGGGCGTATCGCGCGCCGGTCGAAAGCAGCCTGCGGACGACCTTGGAATTGACGCGCCGCTTGGCGCGCTCGCACAAGCGCTCGTAGGTCAAGACCCAGCTCTGCGGCACGCGATCGGCCGTGAGGCCTTTCTCACCGACCATGCCGAGATCGATCTCGGTACGAAGCTCGAGCAGCTTGATCGGCTGGATCCCATGGCGGCCGAGCGCTTCCGCGACGATGGCGGCGCACTTCAGGTTGGGCACGAAGTACTTGTGCGTGTTGGGCAAGAGCGTGTCGTCGAGGTCCAGGCAGACCGTATGGATTTTCACGTTCAGACTCCTTCTCGAAAAGAGCTAGATTTCGACGGTCGCGTTGTCGCCGACGATCAGCTTGTGACCGAGCGGCAGCGTGGCGTGCGCAGAGGTGACCGTCGCGTTCGCGCCGATCAGGCTGTCGACGATGCGCTTCGAGCAGTTGATGTCGACGTCGTCGAAGACGATGGAATGCTCGATTTCGGTGTTGTAGATTTCGACGCCGTTGCCGATCGAGGTGTAGGGGCCGATGTAGGAATTCTCGATCCGGCAGTTCTCGCCGATCGCGACCGGTCCGCGGATCAGCACTTTCGGACCGATTGCCGCGCCCTTGCCGATCGAAACCTTGCCCTGAATGACGGCGGTCGGATCCACCTCGGCGCCGGCGCGGCCTTCGTCCGCCATTTCGTTCAAGAGCAACTGGTTGCCTTCGAGCAGATCTTCCGGTTTGCCGGTGTCCTTCCACCAACCGGTGATCTCTTCGTACCCGACGGCTTTGCCGTTTTCGATCAGCCAGGTGTGGATGTCGGAAATTTCATATTCGCCGCGCTCCGACGGCTTGATGTGCGCGAAGGCCTCGAAGAAATTCTTGTCATAGACGTAGATGCCCGTGACCGCGTAATCGCTTTTCGGTTCGGACGGTTTTTCGTCGACGCGCATGATGCGTCCGTTCTCGATTTGCGGAACGCCGAAACGCTGCGGGTCTTTCACCTTCGAAAGCGCGAGGACGCAGTTCAATTTTTCTTTTTCGAATTTTTCGACGAAGCGTTGGAGGCTGCCGAGGATGATGTTGTCGCCGAGATAAAAGATGAACGGCTCGACGCCCAGAAAATCTTTGGCGTTGTTGACGACATGCGCGATGCCGAGCGGTCCGCCCTGCTGTTCGATATACGTGATGCGCACGCCCCAGCGCGAACCGTCGCCGACGGCCTTCTGCAGTTCCGTTTCGCCCGGGTTCATGCTGATGCCGATCTCTTTCACGCCGACCGCGGCCAATTTCTCGATCGCGTAAAAGATCATCGGCTTATTCGCCAACGGGATCAGGTGCTTGTTGATCGTATAGGTGATGGGCCGAAGGCGCGTCGCCCGTCCGCCCGCCGTGATCAAGGCCTTCATAGTCACTACTCAGGCTAGCAAAAAACCCCTTGAAGATCAAGGGGTTCGGGCGGCGGACGTCAGTAACAGCCGCACGGCTTTTCGAGGGCGGATTCGCCAACGACGTAGAGGGTCGAGGCGATCGAGAGGAGTACCGCGCTCGGACTGAGGCGGGCTCGATGCCAGACGCCGTTCGGGATCAGTACTCCGACGCCCGGCGACTCCAGCCTGAGACGACCGCAGGCTTCGGCGGCGTGCAGATCGAACTCGATCTCGCCGGAGATCGCCACGATCAGCTCGCGCTTGCCGCCGACGGGGTGCACGTGCCCGCCCCGTTCGACCCAGTCGGACGTCGTATTGGAGATCCAATAGATCCGCGGCGCGGCCTCGTTCGGAAAGAATTCCGGAGCGATGATCCCAAGCTCCGCGATGACCATCAGGCCGGGCTTGGAGCGACTGAACGGCAGGTCAACCCGTTTCCACGGGTAACTCACGCGCTCCTCCGATCGGCATCGGCCTGCCCGTCTTTTCTCAGCGCCGTGTCTGCCCAGAGCACCAGGCCGAAGACCGCGGCGATCACGGCGAAATTCGCCAAGGTGACCCAGGGGCCGACGAGCTCGCACATGAGCATGAACGCGACGATCTGGAACGCGAGACAGGACCGAATGGTCATAAAAATGGGCTCGCTTTCTTCTCCGCCGCCAGGCGGAGGGACGCCCAGGACCCTAACAAAAAAGCCCGTTCCCGTCAAGGGGTCGGGCTAGCGCTTGGCGACGAACGCGTAGCGCTCGCCGAGGCGCTGAACGAAGTCCGCGTGGCGCTGGTGATCGTAGGTTTCGGCGTGGATGCCGAGCGCTCGGGCCGCTTCGGCGAACTCCTCGTGATCGTCGACGAAGAGCGTCCGGCGCGGATCCGTTTCCGCCAGCTCCAGCGCGCGGACGAAGAAGCGCGGGTCCGGCTTCGCGCAGCCGACTTGATACGACAAGCAGTGCGCGTTGAAGCCCCCGAGCACGCCCAGGCGGAGCAGCTCCTGATGCCGCAGCTCGTCGATATTCGAAGCCGTCACCAGCCGCACGCCCTTGAGGCTCAGCGCTTCCCAAAGCTTGAGGATCGGCTGATGGGGCGTGAAGACGTTCGTCATGGCGCGGTGGAAGGCGGCGTCGGTGCAGGTGAGCTGCAGCAGCCCCTTCGCGAAGCGGGTGAACTGCGCCGTCGTGCGCTCTCCGCGCATGTAGGCGTCCCATTGATCGCGATGATGCACGAACAGCATGTCGTGCAGGCCCTTCTCGTTGTAATACGAAGAGTGCTGCAGGAGCGCGGCGCTGGTCCGGCGGTTGTCGAACAGGACGGCGACCTTTCCGAGGTCGGAAAGGACCGCTTCGATCTCGTATTTCGTTCCCGATGCGTGCAAGGTGCGTCTCCTCTGGAAGGGTTATCCGACCAAAGCCAATTTTTCGCGCGTTTCTTCCTCCGTCTTGCGGAGCGTCGCGTCGGCTTCGCCGGAAGAAAGATTTTGCTTGAGCGCGGCCAAAATGTCAACCAGCCGTTCTTCGATCGGCCGCATCGTGATGCCTTCGCGCTCGAGCTTGGCGATCGAAAGGACGCAGTCGATGCGCTGCGCGAGCGTCATGCGGTTCAGCTCTTCTTTGGAAATCTTGGAGAAGGACATTTCCGGCTTGAGATGCGCCTTCAGCAATTCGGCGATGCGGTACGGCGTGGTCACGCCCGGATTCGCGACGTTATACAAGCCCGTCGCGTCCTTGGCGACGAGCGCCAAGGTCACGTCCATCAAATCCTCGACGATCGTGCAGGAGTTCGCGGTGTCGATGAATTTCGCGTAGGTCAACATCTTCACGAGCGCGTTGCGCGGGCTGACCATGCCGGACAAGAGCTGGCGCGGACGGAGCATCAGGACCTTAAGGCGTCCCCGATGGGCGCGCTCCGACAGCAGATTCTCGGCCCAGACTTTCGTCCACGAGTAATAGCAGAGCGGATGCGGCGCGTCTTCTTCCGTATGGACGACCTCGGCCGTCTTGCTTTCCTGCACGCAGCCGCTCGAAATATGCAAAAGGTAGACGCCGCGCTCTTCGGCGACTTTGGCGATCACGTCGGAGCCCAGCGTGTTGATCTGGAAGGCTTCCGTTTTGTTCATCTCGCACCAGTCGATGTTCGTCTTGGCCGCGGCGTTGATGATCAGGTCCGGCTGGGCGGCGGAGACCGCGCCGGAAACAAACGCTTCGTCGCGAATGTCGCCCTTCGGCGATTCGACGGCGCAGCCTTTCGACGTGAAGAAATCCCGGTAGAAGGTGCCGAGCTGCCCGCGGCCGAAGATCAAAACTTTGGAAGGCATCATACGGTTTCTTTCAAGGTTTCCTTATAATACGCGTCGTAGTATTTCTGATACTCTCCGCTCTTCACGCGCGTCCACCATTCGGGATGGTCGCGATACCAGAGGATCGTGGCCCGGATGCCGTGGTCAAAGAGGATCTTCGGTTCCCAGCCGAGCTCGTTCCGCATCTTGGAGGAATCGATGAAATAGCGGCGATCGTGCCCCGGGCGATCCGGCACGTAGCTCTTGAGCGATTCCGGCTTGCCGAGCGTCGTCAAAATGAGATCCGTGATTTCCTCGATCGATTTCTCGACGCCGGTGCCGATGTTGTAGACCTCGCCGATCTTGCCGTTACGCAAAATCAGATCGACGGCGGAGCTGTGATCGTCCGCGTGAATCCACTCGCGCGTGTTTTTGCTGCTCTTGAAGAGCGGCAGCGGCTTGTCTTCCATCGCGTTGGTCGCGAACAGCGGGATCAACTTTTCCGGAAACTGATGCGGGCCGTAGTTGTTGCAGCAGCGGCTAATCGTGACCTTCATGCCAAACGAATGCGCATAGGACATCACGACATGATCGGAGCTGGCCTTCGAAGCGGCGTAGGCCGAGCGCGGATGCAGCATGTCGGTTTCCTTGAAAGCGCGATCTTCATCGAGCGCGAGATCGCCGTAGACTTCGTCGGTCGAGACGTGGTGGAAACGCGTCACGCCGGCTTGGCGGCAGGCTTCAAGCAGCACTTGCGTGCCGAGGACGTTGTTGCGGAAAAAGGCGTGCGGATCGAGCACGGAGCGATCGACGTGCGATTCGGCGGCGAAGTGCACGACGGCATGAACGCCCTCAAGCGCCCGAGTAACATCGGCCGCGACGCAGATGTCGCCTTTGACGAACCGATACCGCGGGTTCGCTTCCACGTCCTTCAAATTTTCAAGATTCCCGGCATACGTCAACGCGTCGAAATTGACCACCTCGTCTTCCGGGCGGTTTTCGAGCACGTAACGGATGTAGGCGGAGCCGATGAAACCGGCGCCGCCAGTCACGAGAATCCTCATAGATTCAGGCTAGGCTAGCACTGCGCGGAGCTTTTGTCCAACCTCCTCCATCTCCCCTTCCGCGTACGGCCGGCCGTGCCAATGCTCGTGGCCGTCGCCTTCGAAACGCGGGATGACGTGGAGGTGCAGGTGATCGACGAGCTGTCCGGCCGCGCGGCCATTGTTCACGCCGATGTTGAAGGCCGGGGCTCCGAGCGCAGACATCAGGGCCTTGCCCATTTTTTGTCCGACCTGCGCGATCGCGGAGAGCGTCGCCTCGTCAGCCGAGGCGTAATCGGCGAAGTGCGCCTTCGGCACGACCAAGAGATGGCCTGGGTTGATCGGCTTGATGTCGACGAAGGCGAGCGTCGCGTCGTCTTCATAGACGACGGTTGCCGGAATTTCCTTGCGGACGATTTTGCAGAAGAGGCAGTCAGTCATAATCATTCATGAGGCGAGAAGACGGGCCAGGCGATCAGCATCGCGAGCAGGATACCCCCGGAAGCGGCGGCGCGCCAGAAGAACTTCACGTCAGCCGGGATCAGGAACCAGGCGGCGACCCCGAGGCTCAGGCAACCGAGATACAGGAGCGAACGCGCGGCGCGCGGAGAGCGGTGCGAGGCGTCATCGGGCGACAAGCGCGACTGCGTGGCCATGGCGGCGACCGAGGCCGCCAGTACGAACACGAGCAGCCAGAGCAGATTGAAGAAGCGCGAAACGAAGCCGGCCGAAGCGGCTTCCAGGCCGAGGCAGAGCACGAACAGGACCGTGCCGGCGGCCCAGGCGTCGATCGCCATCTGATGGAGAACGGATCGCGGCGTCTTCATAATTTTTTCTTGAGCTGATCGAGCAGGTTTCTGAAATCGATCGGCGGACGCAGGTAATCGACGCGCACGGAATCGACACGCACCGTGCCGCCGACGGTCTTGATGGCCGGCAGCGACAACAGCATCTGCGTGTGGCCCTGCGAGGCGGCCATCTCGCGCAGGCTGAATTCCGCTTCGGCCGTGCGCCAGCCGTCCGCGTCGATCGTCGGCGGATGGTAACGCGCCACGACCGCATCATACGGCGCGGTCTTGAGATCGGTCAGCGCGTTGATCGTCGGGAATTCTGGATCGAAGCTCGTCGCGCCCTCCGGCACGTAGACGTGCTGGCCTTCGGTGTCAAGCAGCACGATCCGGCTCTGGCGGGATTCGATGCCGACCAAGGAAACGTCGTCGGGCGCGTCGATCCGGAGGCGGTACAATCCCGGCTTCGCGCCGGTCAGCGCCATCTCGACCGCGCCGTCGCCGCGGTGCGTGCGCGCGAGCAGCGTTTCGCCGTCGCGTTCCAGCGCGATCTTGGCTTCTTCTTTATCGGATCCGCGCAAGCCGAGCGAGAGTTCGAACGGACCTTTCTGGACGTAGACGTAGAGCGTGCGCGCGCCCGGTTCGTTCAGCACGGCATCAACGGGCTTCTCGCCGGAAAGCGCAGGCAAACGCAGATTCCAACGCACGGGATCGAGGCCGAGCACCGCTACGCGTCCGCCGGACGCCAAAATCTGCTGCGCCGAGCGCGTCGTCGCTTTGCGTTCGTAGACGCGAAGCTCCCCGTCTTGCCGCGCGGACCAGCCCGCGTCATCCAAGAGCGGGAGATCGAGTGGCTTCAGATCGAACTGCCATTGATCGAGGTCCGTGCGCGCGCCGAGCGCGATGTACGGCTGTTTCTCTTCCTTGTATCGCAACTGCACGCGCACCGTATCGTAAAAACGCGGCGCGGCCAGATTGAAGTAGACCGGTTCATCGACGATGTCTGAGTACCAGACGCCGTTTTCCTGGACCGGCTTGGCGCGATCCTGCGGCGTGAAGCCGCCGATGAAACCGTTCGGCTCAGCCGTCCGAGCCTGGGCGCTCAAGACGCCGGTCAGCGGGAAGTTGCGCCAGAAAATCCAGGCGAGAAAAGCCGCGCCGAGCACGAACCAGGCGAACCGCAGCACATGGCGGAGGAATCGGAGTTGGGGCAGCGCGCTACTCATGCGTGAGATGATACGCGGTTTCGCCCGCGATCGGACTGGTGGCGCCCGTCAGCGTCAAGCCCTGCTCCCGGGCCAGGCCTTGCAGACGAGCCGCTTCGTCGGCGGAGGGGGTGAGGCCGTACCAATAGACCGGCGCGTAGTTGATTGCGACCGCGGCCGCGGCGAAACCGGCGCGATCGGCGGTCGGAATGATGCGCAGCCGATCCGGCGCGAAGACCTTGTCGAAGCGCTCGGTCATGATGACCGCGTCGGAGGGAAAGACCGATCCGAGCAGGATCGTCTTCTTCGCCGCGTTCTGCGCCAGCGTCGCGCGCACGGCTCGCAGGCTCTCATCGCCGGCGAAAACCGTCGCGCGGATCGTCAGCGCCGCGACGAGGATCGCGGCGATCGCGGTGAACGGCGCTTTCATCTTTTCGCGGAGCCGGACGAACGCGAGCGCGCCGAACGGCAGCATGGCGACGTAGGCCGGCAGGAAATACCGGACGTAGGACGTGCCGATCGTCACGCGGCCTGGATCGAGCCGGTCACGCACGGCCCAGCTGCCGTACAGGAGCGCGAGCCAAGCGGCCGTGAGCAGCGCCGAAACGAAATACGTTTTCTGCGCCCGCGTCGCTTTTCGAAATGCGCGGAGCCAGAGCAGGAATCCACCGAGCGCGAGCAGCGATTGCCACCAGAAGAGCTTGAGGCCGTACGCCCAGGCGTTCCGAGCGATCAATCTGGGGTGGAAACCGAACGGCAGCGCGGTGGCAGGCGCGGTCGCGCTCGGCGCGGGTGAGGCCTGGCTCACGACCGCCGCGGATGGCGCCGCGACGTACGCCGTCCGGAACGGCGAGCCGTAGAGGCTAGCGTTCATTTGCAGCAGCAGAAACAGCGGAAAGGCGGCGCCGGCCACGGCCCAGCGCAAACGTTTCCAGCGATCCTTTCCGAGCAACGGCAAGAACGCCAGAAAGGCGGGCATGGCCCAGACGGCTTCCGAGGTTCGCGTCAGCATTGCCCAGCCGAAGGCGAAGCCGCCCAGCGCGTCGGCGATCGGCCGTTTGCGGAACAGGAAGCAAGCCGCGGCGATGATCAGCAAGTCGACGCACAGGACGTTATGAAACAAGCCGCGCGCGGCGTAGTACAGGATGGCGGGATGCAGGAAAAACAGGATCGCCGACCAGAAGCCCGTCTTGCGATCGAACAGTTTCTCGATCGAAAGCCCGAACAGGATTCCGGCGACGGCGGTGAAGAGCGGCGTGAAGAGGAAGAACGGAAGCCGCGTGAACAGCCGGAGCGTGCCGAAGAGCAGGATCAATCCCGAAAAGCTGCCGGGCACGAGCGCGTCGCCCTGCACGGCCATGCTGCGCGGATGGATCGCGCCGTTCCCGAGGCCGATCACCACGTCGCGTACCGCCAGCGACTCGCTGCTTGCCACGCGTTCGGCCCAGAAGGCGTTAGCCGTTTCATCCGGCGAATTCCAAAGTCCGGAGACCGGACGTCCGTACCAGGCGGTCAGCAGGAAAAATCCGAGCGCGACGGCGGCCAAGGCAGGGCGGAGGCGGTTCATAGGCCGTGGGCCAGAAGGCTGCAAAGCGCCAGGAAAGCCGCGATGCCGAAGAGCACGTAGGAAGCGTCTCGCGCGCCGGGAAAACCGCTTTCCAGAAAAATCAGGAAACAGGTCACGGCGACGACTTGGCAGACCATCTTCCACTTCCCCCACCAGTTCGAGCCGCGGATGACGCCTCGGCGCTTGCGCAGCCAGCCGCCGAGCACGAAAGCGAGCTCGAGGGCCAAGAGCGTCAGCGCGATGCCGATCGAAAACGCGCGGAAGAGCATCAGGACGACGACCGAGCCGATCAAGAGCTTGTCGGCGACCGGATCCCAAATCGTGCCCCAGGCCGTGATCTGGCCGCGCGTGCGCGCGAGCGAGCCGTCGATCAGATCGGTGAAGGCGACGAAAAGAAAAAACGGCACGCCGACGGCATAGCGGCCGAAGGCCAAGAGCAGGATCACGAACGGGGTCAGCAAAAACCTGACGACCGTGATCTGATTCGGTCGCACGGAGTGCGGGAAGATCTTGAGGATCGTCGCCGCCAGCAAGCGGTCGTGCGGGTAGATTTTCGCCTTCATTCCTGTGCTACAATCAAGGCATGAAACCGCTTCATTCTACCATTTTGGCTTCGGTTGGAGGAGCCCTGGCGGCCCTGGGCCTGGCCTCGCCGGCCTTCGCCTTGCTCCTGCCGATCGGAGGGACCCTGTTCCTGGCCGGAATGGCGGAAACCGCCGGAAAGCTGGCGTTCCCCGAGGAACGCTCGCCGATCCGCGGCTTGTTCGGGCTTCTCGGAGCCCTGGCGTTGATTTCGACGGCCGGCGCGATCGTCTATTACTTCTCCAAGCTCGATACGGTCGGCCTTTCCTGGCTGTGCGTCACGCTGCCCTGGGCGCTGTTCGCCGTCTCGCCGTTCGGCGCGCGCGTGCGCGAACATGTCGAGAAACCGACCTTGATCGTTGAAAAATCTTCGCCGGAAGATTCCCTTTCGGGCGTGCTCCTGCTCATCGCCGTCGCCGCCGATCTGGCCGCGCTGCGCTGGTTGTGGGGCGCCCGCACGGCCGAGGCCATCCGCTCCCCATGGGAAGTCGTCTCGCCGCTGTATTTCCTGTGGATCGGCCTGGCGGCCTTCTGCCTGATCGCGCTCGCCTACCGCCGGCGCTTTCCGCACCTGACCTTGGCCGCCGCGTCGCTGCATCTCTTCGCGATGCTCGCGCCCGCCGCCTTGGTCTATGCCGTCGGATTCGGATTCGATCCGTTCGTGCATCAAGCCGCCGAGAAGCTCGTTTTCGCCGCGGGCGTCGTGACGCCGAAGACGCCGTACTACATCGGGCAGTACGCGCTGGTGACGGTCCTGACCAAGCTGTTCCGTTTGCCGATCGTGGCCGTCGATCGGTTCTTGCTGCCGACCTTGACCGCGCTTTTCCTGCCGGCCGCCGCGGCTTGGCTCCTGCGCCGCGGCTACGGCGTGCCGCGCGCGCTCGCTTTGGTCGCTTCCCTCGGCATTTTTCTTTTGCCGCTCAGCGCCTTCGCTTCGACGACGCCGCAAGGCCTGGCCGATCTTTTTTTTCTGCTGACGATGCTGCTCGGCGCGGCTTGGCTCCACGGGCACCGTCCCCCGCTCGGTTTCGTGTTACTGCTCGCCTTCGCGGCCGCCGCCACGCATCCGCTCTCTGGCGTGCCCGCGCTCATGGCCGCGGTCCTGCTCATGATCGCCAAGCTGCGCCATGACGGGCTGCCGGCGGCCAGGATCGCCAAGACCGTCGCTTTCGGCCTGGCCATCGGAATGGCGGCCGTGGCCATCCCGTTCGTTTTCGCCGTCCGCGAAGGCTCGGGCGTCGCGCCGCTCGTTTCGGCGTTCCACAAACCGATCGCGGAACTGCTGCTTGGCATCCCGTTCGAAGCGCCCGGCCTCGCCTCGCGCTACCGGCCGATCCTCGACTTCGCCGAATTCCTGGCGCGCAATCAAGACGCGTTCTTGTTCCTCTTGGCCGGCGCGGGCGCTTGGCTCCTCTTGCGGCGCAGAGGCTACCGCCGTTCGGCGCTCGCCGCGGGCGGACTTTCCATCGCCTTGCTGATCTCCGTCGCGATCCTCCGCAGCAGTTTCGTTTTCAAAGACGTGATCGGCTACGAGCAGGCCAACTACGCCGATCGCTTGTACGACGCCGCGCTCTTGTCGCTCGCCCCGTTGGTCTTGGCCGGCGTGGCCTGGTGGTGGCGCGCGCTGTCCAAGGCGGAGCACGGAGTGCGCATGCTGCACGCGCTGCTCTTCGCCGCCGCCATCTCCGCGCTCGCCTACGCCGCCTTCCCGCGTCTCGACGACTACCGCTTCAGCCGCGGCTACTCGGCCTCGATCCATGACGTCCGCGCCGTCGACTGGATCAACGCGCACGGCGTCGCGCCCTACGTCGTCCTCGCGAACCAATCGACCTCGGCCGCCGCGCTTTCGGAATTCGGCTTCAAAACGTATTACGGCTCGCAATTTTATTACGCGATCCCGACCGGCGCGCCGCTGTATCAGTCGTATCTCGAGATGGTCTACGGCGGCGCCAAGCGCGAGACGATGGAAGCGGCCATGCGCGAGATGCAGGTGCCGACCGCCTACTTCGTGATCGACAGCTATTGGACGAACGCTTCAAGCGTCATCGCGGCGGCGAAAAAAACCGCCGATGACTGGCAGGACATCGACGGCGGACAAGCCATGATTTTCCGCTACGCGCTCAAGTAGGTTGCGGTTGATAGCGGATCGGCACGATCGGGCCGCGCTCTTCGAGCGCCGGGTCGCGGCCGTCGTAAAGCGCTTCCAGGCGCGCGGCGTGCCGCGAAACGGATAGCAGTTCGGCGGAACGCGACGCTTCGCGCGAGCGTTCGGGCCAGGCGCCGCCCTCGTCGCAGACGCGCTTCATGACGGCCACCAGCGCGGCGACGTTTCCCGCTTCGAAGACGAAGCCGTTCTCTCCGTGGCGGACGATCTCGGCCGCGCCGCCGATGTCGGCGACCGCGACGGGAACGCCGTAGGCGAAACTTTCGCCGATCACGGTTGGCGCGTTCTCATAGCACAACGACGGCACGACGGTGCAATCCGTTTTCGAGAAGAGCTCGGCGAACTGGACCGGACGTTTTTTTCCGTAAAAGGCGATGCGCAGATCCTTGCCGGAGGCGCGCAGCGCTTCCTCCAACGCGGAACCCGCGCCGACGACGTCGAGGCGCGTTTTCGGACGATCTTTGAGAAGCCGTCGGAACGCTTCGATCAGCAAAAGGATGCCTTTGTGCCTTTCGACCTGCCCGATGAACAAGAAACGCGTTTCCGCCGTTCCGCCTCCGCCAAGGCTTCGGCGGACAGGCATGGCGTGCGGCGCGGGATTCGGCAAGATGACATGCTGCGCGTTCGGAAAAAAGCCGCGTTCCAGGTGAAACCGCATCAGGAAGCGCGAGGGCGAGATGACGATGTCCGGCGAGGCGAAACTCGTTCGCGCGAACGAAGCGAACATCCGGCTGATCGGATCCGTCACGCCGAAACCGCGCTCTTTCCCCTTGAGGATCAAGCCGGACGGCGCGACGAGCTGCACGTCATGGAGCGTGTGGACGTGGCGGATGCCGAGCGTGCGCAACACCCTCGGCACGCGCCAGCCGAGGCCTTTCAGATTGTGCGTATGGACGATCTGCGGCCGTTCTTTTTTCAAAATGCCGGCGAGCGTTTTTGCCGCGTGGCCGTTCCAAGCGTCGAACAGGTGCCAGAGGAAGCGCGAAGCCGCCGCGTGCTTGCCGATCTCGCCGTAGAAAAAAAGATTGAACGGGTAAAAGCGATGGACCCGGATGCCGTCCTCGACGGTCATCTTCGGCTCGATCGATCCGTCTTCCCGCACGGGTTCCGCCGTCACGATCGAAACGTCGTGGCCCATCGCCTTCAAGGCGCGGGCTTCTTCCTCGACGACGCGTTCGGCGCCGCCTCGGCTGTACGGCGGATACAAATTGGTAATAAAACACACGCGCATGCCATAAAAGTATAGCAACTTATCCGCAAACCGTCTCGACGACGGTCTGATCGATCACTTTTGCGTCATACACGCGTTCGGCTCTGCCACGGGCCGCGCGGCCCATGGCGGCGGCGCGGTCTGGATCGGAAAGCAGCGTCTGGAGCGCATCGGCCAACGCTTCGACGTTCAACGGCGGCACGACCAGTCCCGTGACGCCGGGTTCGACAAGGCTGCGGACGCCGGGCAGATCCGAAACGATCGAGGGAACGCCGCTCGCCGCCGCCGCCAGCGTGACGAGGCCGAAGGCTTCCGAACGGTCGACGGAAGGCAGGACGTGGATCAAAGCTTCGCGATACAGCTCGGCCAGACGTTCGTCGGAGACGCGGCCGTGGAAACGGATGTGTCCCGCAAAGCCGGTCTTGGCCGCCAAGGTTTCATACGACGCGCGCAGATTACCGTCGCCGACGATCCAGAGTTCCGTTTCGGGCGCGTTCGCGGCGATTTTCGCGAACGCTTCAATCAGCATCGGCACGCCTTTGAAATAATGCGCGGCATCCAAACCTCCGACGAAGAGAATCGCGTTTTTCTTTTCTCCGCCCGGACGGAAGAAGTTCGTATCGACGCCGAGCGGGAT
Organism: uncultured Gammaproteobacteria bacterium; assembly: GCA_964404275.1. Lineage (GTDB taxonomy): Bacteria > Patescibacteriota > Patescibacteriia > SG8-24 > DYFX01 > DYFX01. The sequence continues at coordinate 20,577 of CAYOJH010000005.1, forward strand.
CTCGCGGACGCGCGGATCGTTTTTCAAAAAAGCGATCTGCGACGAGGCGAAATACTCGCGGCTCGTGACGATGATCGCGTCCGCCGCGCGCAGGATCGCTTTCAAGAAGAACGCGCGGTACAGAGAGAAGATCCGGGCCGCGAAACCTTTCCCGACCGTGTCCATGTGATACAGGACCGTCAGGCGCGTACGACGGCCGAACGTCTTTTTCCAAAGCCAGACCCATTCCGCGCCGCCGAAGAACGGATAGTGCAGCTCGGCCGCGTCGAAGCCGCGCAGCTTCCAGAGCAACCCTGGAACGCAGGCGGCGTTGCCGATTTTGAAAAGCGGGTGCAGTCCCTGTCCGGGCGCGAACACGGCCGCGTCATGTCCCGCGCGCCGAAAAGCCGCCGCGTGATCCGCGGCCACGTTGCCCATGCCGCCTTTGTAAGGCGGAAACGTCGAAACGACGACGGCGACTTTCATAGCTACCACCACAGGATCAGCCGCGCGACCGCCCAGTAGGCGGCGAACAGCGGGTTGGCGACGCGCGTCAGGAGCGAGGGCTGCATCTGCTGGAACAGGATCCTTCCGGTGAACAGGCGCGTGGCTTCCCGATCCGAAATCTTCCTGAGCCCCACCATGCGGACATGGGCCTCGCGCAGCTTCCGCAAATGTTCCCAAGAAAAGAAATACGCGTAGGCCCGGGCCTTTTCGCGCCACCAGCCGCTCTTGAAGGCGAAGAGCCAGAGGCCGATTTCCATCGTGATGAATGCCGGAGCGATCAGCAGGTGCGTCGGCCAGCGGTACATGCGGGTCAACACGATCAAACGATTGCGCTCCATCCAGAAATATTTCTTGATGCTGCGCGAAAATTCGTATTTGTGGAAGACGACCGAATCCGGCGCGAGGACCACGCGGTGTCCCGATAGGCGCGCACGCCAGGAATATTCCAGGTCTTCGTGATAGGCGAAAAGTTCCTCGTCGAGAAAACCGATCTCGCGCAGCAGCGACGCGCGGATCAGCATGCCGGCGCCGCTGGCGTAGGCGATGTCGCGCATTTTCAATTTCGCCTGCACGGACGGGTCGGAGACCGGCAGCGACTCCCCTCCCGCGTAGCCGAAGCCGAGGAAATGAATTTCGTTGCCATAGGAATTGACCAGCTCGGTGCGCGGATGCAGCCGCAGGAAACTTTGGACGACGCCGATCTTCGGATCGGAAGCCATCGTCCGCATCGCCGCTTCAAGAAAACCCGGCTGCGCTTCGGTGTCCGGATTGAGCAGGTACACGTACGCGTAGCCCTCTTCCAACGCTTTCCGCATCGCTTGATTGTTGCCGCCGGAAAAACCGAGGTTCTCGCTGTTTTTGAAAAAGACGCACGGAAATCCGCCCTTCGTCGTTTTCTGATCCGGCGAAAGCAGTTCGCGCGCGATGAATTCGCCGCTGCCGTCGGGCGAAGCGTTGTCGACGATCATCAAGGTCGCCGCGCCCGGCGCGATGCCGGCCTGTTCGACCGCGCGGAAACACGCGCCGAGAAATTTTCCGTGATTCCAAGAAACGACGATGATCGCCGTCCGCGCGTCAGGCGTCATGCGAGCGGTCTTCCAGTTCCTTGAGCGCGAGTTCGCGCGCCAGGCGCGTGAGTTTCTGCTCGTGATCTTCGAGCCGCGCGAACATCCGGAACAGGAGATAAAAAGCGGAAACCAGCGCCAGGTAGACGACGACGTCCGCGCCGCGGCCGACGCCGAGGCGATGCGCGAGCGATGACGCGACGTCCGGCTTCAAAGCGACCCCGGCGACGCCCAGCCAGAGCAGCGTCCAGAGCACGAGCTGTTTGAACGAAAGGCCGCCGCGCCGGAAACGCGAAACGGCCGCGGCGAAGCCGAAGCCGGCGAAAGCGAGCAAAACGAGCTGGATGATGCTCATAGATCAATCGAGGAAACGGCGCAGGATCAATTTCAAAGCGGTCTCGATGCCGACGGCCAGGTTTTGGCCTTTCGACAGCGAATAATCGGTGTAGACGGCTTCGATCGGCACTTCGGCGAGACGGAAGCGCTTGTCGGCGATCTCTTTGACGAACTCCGAAGAGACTTCCATGCGCGAGGTGCGGAGCGTCAGCCGCTCGGCGGCGTGGCGCGCCATGCCGCGCAGGCCGCTCTGGCTGTCGGTCACCCATTTGCCGAAGAGCGCATAGGTCAGCGCGTTGCCGAACCATTGAGCCAGGCGCCGCGCGACGGGCATGTTCCCCTTCCCCTCGAGCATGCGCGAGCCGATCACGAAATCAACGTCGCCTTCGGACAGGCGCTCGAAAATCCGTTTGGCGTCCTCCGCGCGATGCTGTCCGTCGGCGTCCATCGTGACGATCTGATCCGCGCCGAGCCGGAGCGCGCCGGCGATGCCGGTGCCGATCGCGCCGCCCAAGCCGCGATTGACCGCGTGCCGCGCCACCAAGGCGCCGGCGGCCGAAGCGATCTCGGCCGTGCGGTCGGAGGACCCGTCATCCACCACCAAGACGACGTCCGCGATGGCATGCGCCGCGCGCACGACTTCGCCGATCGCCCGTTCCTCCTGGTAGGCCGGAATGACGATGATCCGTTTTTCCATGCTTACACGTTGCGCGCGAGACCTTTCGTCACGAGCGTGTATTCGATCGTGCGCTTTAGGCCGTCGTCCAGACGGACGAGCGCGATCCAGCCGAGCTCGTCGACGGCTTTGCGCGTGTCGGGCAGGCCGAGCGGCGTCATGAACAGGAGCGGCGCTTCGAATTTCACTTCCGATTTGGAGTTCGTCATGGCGATGACCTTGCGGGCCACGTCGGCCAGCTTGAGATCCGCGTCGCCGCCGAAGTTGACCGGCCCCGGATTCTTGGAGACGCGCATCAAACGGACCAGGCCGTCGACCAGGTCGGTGACATAGAGAAGCACCGTGCTGAAATCCTCGTCGCCGTAAATGACGAGGTCGCGACCTTCGAGCGCGTCGAGCACGAAGTCCGGCACCATCTCGCCGTCGTTCAGGCGCTGGCGCGGGCCATAGGTGCGGAAGATGCGGGCCACGCGGACGTCGAGGCCGAAGACCGAGGCGTAGGTGTAGCAGGCGGTTTCGGCGAAGCGTTTGCCTTCGTCGTAGCAGGCGCGCGGCGAAGCATGATTCGTGACGCCCATGTCCGTCTCCTTGAATTTGCTGCCGTCGGCGTGGCGCGGGCCATAGACGACGGAGGTCGAGCCGTGCAGGAAGCGCGCCTTGTATTTGACCGCCAGCTCGAGCACGTTGCGCATGCCCAGCGAATTCGCCAGGAACGTCTGGATGCGGAGATTATCGAATTTCTTGGCCGAGGTCGGGCAAGCCAGGTGGTAAATCTCATGGACGCCGTGCACGTCCAATTTGAAGCGCGCCAGTTCCGGAAACGCTTCCGGATCGAACGGCTCGTTGATGTCGTGCTTCAGGAACTCGAAATCCGGGTTCTTGAGCATCGTTTCGATGTTCGCGACCTCGGACGTGATGAAATTGTCGATGCAGATGACCTGCTGGCCGTCGGCCAGGAGGCGTTCGCAGAGGTGCGAGCCGATGAAGCCGGCTCCGCCGGTGACGATCGCGATGCGCTTTTCTTCTGCCATAAGGAAAAACAGTGGTTGCCTTAACTGGCACCAGTATACGGGGGGTTTCAGGGTTTGAAAAGCACGACGGGCTGGAGGTCCTTGTCGGTTTCGATGGTCGGGTCGGCGGCCTTTTCCGCCGCCGGTTGGTCGTCCGCGGAGCTCAAGATGTCGGGTCCGAACCGATAACCGGCCAAGAAGGCGTCCGGCAGGTCGTCCACCAGGCTGGCCCAGTTGGGACCGTAGATCGAAGCGGCGACTTGTTCGGAAACGATATGCCGCAAGTAGCCGCCCTTGCCGACCGCGTAGACGTCCGGCAGCGTCTGGACCTTGATCAGCCGCGTGCCGGGGCGGTACGTGATCATGCCGCCGAGCGGCAGCGCCGCCAGCGCATTCTCGGAAATCGTCTTGACCTGGGTGAAATCATGGAACCAGGTGGCATACGTTTTCGCGTTGGGGAAAACGTAGCGCTTGCCGTCGGCCGCCTCGTAATAGACGGACGAGAGTGCCGGTGATTTCACGAGGATGCCTCCGACGGCGGGCGGGACAGGCAAGCCTTGCGTCGGGATGGCCGAGATCGGAGCGCCCAGCAGTTTCGCTTCGACGGCGGCAACCGAGGCAGCCGCGTCGATGCGGCCGGCGCCGAGCTGGCCTCCGTACCCGCCGTTGATGCCATCGACATTCACGGCGTGCGCGGTGATGAGCGCTCGCACGGCCGCGGGCGTCAAGGTCGGATCGAGCGAAAGCAGCAGGGCCGCGACGCCGGAGACGATCGGCGCGGCCAGCGAAGAGCCGGACCAGCCGTCGCCGTACGGCTGATTGAAACCGGCGATGCCGGGACGATAGACCTGCGTGGTCGCGATGTTTTCGCCCGGCGCGGAAACCGTGATGCAATCCGAACCGTAGCTCGAAAAGCTCGAACGGCGGCCCTGCTGATCCAGGGACGCGACGCCGATCAGGATCGGTTCGTCGGAGGCGCCGCGATAGCAGACGGGATATTCCGGATAGACGTTCAAGTTGCCGCCGCGCTCCGTGTCGCCTTCGTTGCCCGCCGCCGCCACGATCACGATGCCGGCTTTGTACGCGTCCCGCAGCGCATCGGCCAGGGCTTGGCTCTCGTTCGGACCGCTGAAGCTGATGTTGATGACCTGCACGCGCCGCGCAATGGCATACCGCACGGCCGCCACGACCGCGGAGCTTCCGCCCGAACCATTGCTGTCCAAAACGCGCAGCGGCAGGATCCTCACGTTCCAGTTCACGCCCGAAATGCCCTCCGCGTTATTGCCGACCGCGCCGATCAAGCCGGCCACGAGCGTCCCATGGTTCGCGCCTTCCTGCGAAACCGCCCCGGTCAAGGCCGGGCTCGGATCGTTGTCATTGTCGACGAAATCCCAGCCGTGCACGTCGTCGACGTAGCCGTTGTGATCGTTGTCGAGGCCGTCGCCGGGGATCTCTCCCGAGTTGGTCCAGATGCGATCCTGAAGATCCGGATGCGTCAGGTCGACGCCCGAATCGAGCACGGCGACCGTAACCGTCGGCGAACCCTTGGCGAAATTCCAAGCATCCGGAAGCCCGACCGCGCCGAGATACCACTGATCCTTATACAGTGGATCGTTCGGCGCGGCCGCCAAGGCCGGAGCCGCCAACAACAACACGCCCAAAAAGGCGCTGGCGGCTTTAAAATAGGCGGTGCTCCGCTTTTTCATGTGGGTAGTGTAGCCGAAGAAAGAACGAACGCAAACCCCTGCACCGGATGGTGCAGGGGCATTGCGTTCCTTAAGGATTCCCTTAGGGCGCGGACGAGGTCACGCTCTGATTAGGAGCGGGTCATCGTCTGAGCGTCCGACGGGAGAACCTTGATGAAGCGACCGTTCGTCCAGTCGTTCGACGAGCCAGACGCATCCGACGAAAGGTTGGTGTCAACCACGTCGTTATGCGGGATCAGGCTATTGTCGGACCAGATGAAGTTGTACTCGCCGTCAGCGGCAGAGCCATCATAGTCGTCGATGGCGGTGTGAGCGACGGACGAGAACGTGAACGGAACGCCGTTGTCCAATTCACCCGTCACCTGGGCGGTGTCGCCGAGGAGCGAGGTGCTGATGGACTCTCCGGAAGCGTCAGCGCCAGCAACCGTCACGCGAAGCTCATAGGTCTTCGACGTACCGGCAGCAATCGTCTGTTCGTTGGTGAACGAGACGTGGAGCGTGCAGGACGCGGAGGAAGCGGTAGCGCAGCTACCGATGTCAGAGGCACCAGCGATGTTGGAGCCTTGACCCACTTCGCGGATCATCGAGTCGGCCGCAGTCGTGCTGGCCGAGATGTTCGAGCCTGACACGTTGTTCAGGTTGAGGTTGAAGGACACCGTCTTGAGCGAGAGCTGCTGGGCCGCATCGGCCGTCACCGTGAAGCGAGAGATCACCTGCGTGCCGTTCGACAGGGTCGAGGTCGGCAGCGCGGCGAGGCTCACCGTCGGCTTGGTCTTGCGGTTGCGCTTTTCGCGGCCGCTGACAGCGCCCGAGTTGCCGACGAGATCGATCGTGCTGGAGCCGGCGGACGTGCCGCGGACTTCATACGTACCGGTGTCGCCGGAGCAGTCCGAGTTGGCGCCATCGCAGAGCTTGACGGTCAGGTCGAGACCGGAGGCAGCGCCGCCGGAACCAACCGCGTTCAGGTCACCCTTGACGGTCAGCGTCTTCGAGCTGTCCTTCAAAACGACGAAGGAGAAGCCGGAGAAGTCCGCGTTACCCGAAGAGTTCACCGAGACCGGGCCGGCAACCATCGTTGAACCATCGTACAACCAGAGGTTGTTGACGGCCGTGACGGAAGCGGACGGGATCGACAAGCGAACCTTATCGAGCTTGAGGTCTTCGCTTTGCGCCGTGAAGCGGTACTTGGCGAGAACCGAGGTCGTGCCGCCGAGGACGATGCCTGCTTCGGATTCAGAATCATCCGGGGCGAGAGCATAGGTCATCGAGCCGTTGGCCGAGATGATCATGCTGGCAGACGTCACCGAACCGGACTTCGAGACGGCGTTGCCATCCTTGTCCTGAGCGGTCACGTCGGCGTTCGCGACGGTGAAGCGAATCGTGTCGTTCAGGTTGGCGATCGAGCCGGAGAGGTTGCCCGAGAGGGACAACGTCACCGTCTGACCGGCCGGAACGACGAGGTTCATGTTGCTGAACTGCAGGAGACCGCCATCGTTCGAGGCGCAGGACGCCGTCGAGGAAGTCGGACTCTTGATGTCACCCACCTGGGTGGTGCCGTTCATCAACTTGGCCGAGAGCAGGATGTCGGTCGCGAACTTGTCGGTCGAGCCCGTGTCAAGGCCGTTTTCACAGCCGTTGGCAAAGGTCGTGTCGTTGTTCGCGTCGACCTGCGTCTGGACCGTCATCGAGGTGACCGTCACGTCGCCGCCCTGGCCAGCCTGGAGGCTGATGCCGGCGAGCGGAGCGTTCTGGGTGCCCTGGATGTAGGTCTGCGCAACCGGCGTGGAGGCCGTCGAAACGGTCAGCGTCGGAGTGCGCAGGGTCATCGCGTTACCCGTGATCGTCGAGGACGGGACGATGGTCGACGTGTCGACGAAGGTCGAGTTGTCGAGGTTGCGGATGTCGCTCGACTGGAACGGCGAGAGACTCAATTGAATCGAGTCGCTGTCGAGAGCCGCCTGGTTCGCGACGTCCATCGTCACCTTGAAGGTGCGCGACTGGCCGGCGGACAACGAGAACACGTCCGTGTAGACGAGGTTCTGAGTGGTGTCGTTGCCGGAGATATCGACGTCCTTCGGACCAGCGACGACCTGGCTGGAAGCCGTGTCCGTCACCTTGATGTCGGTGTAGTTCGCAACGCTCGGGGAACCCGAGGAGTTGACGAGACCACCGGCGGCATCAATGCCGGTCGCCGTGATGGCGAGGCGGAGGTTGCGGACTTCGACGTTGGACTGCGAAGCGAGCGTGAAGTTCAGGACTTCCTGATCTTTGCCGTTCGTCGCAATGTCATGCGCGGCCGGGCCATTGAAGGTGATCGTGATCTGACCGCCTTCCACCGCCGAGTACGAGCAGTCGCCCGCGCTCGAGGTGCAGCTGTCGCCGTCGTACGCAGTGCGCGTAACGGAGGCGCCATAGCCGAACGTGCGGCCGACAGCCCAGACGTCAGTGTCCTCTTCCGTGGCGAGCTTGACGGTGTCACCCGAGCGGGCGCCGCCACCGATATCGCCCCAGACCTCGTAGGTGCGGGTGTTGCCCTTTTCGAGGAGGGTGTTCTGCGTCAGGACGAAGGTCACATGATCCTTGGCATCGATACCGGACGCCGACGCAACGTCAGTGCCGCCGGAGCGGAGCTTGAGGTTGGTCAAGTTGGACGACGCGATATTGCCGCTCTGGAAGAGCGTGATGCGCTTGATGTCGAGGTCTTCAGCCGCTCCAGCGGAGAGCTGGAACTCGGCAAGCTTCACGCCCATCTGACCGACTTTCGGGTTGGTGATCGAACCGCTCTTGGCGATCGTGACCGAACCAACCGTCGCGCCGGCGAGAGTCATGTTGTTGCCCGAGACCGGGAGACCGGAAGCCGTCGAGGTGCCGCTCATGAGAGAGGTGACCTGGAAGGCGTTCACGTCACCGGACGAAGCCGAGCCGGACATCGTCGCGGCGACCCAGAAGGTCCGGGTCTGGCCGGCGGCGAGGTTCCAACCGAGGCTGTTGAAGGTGACATCGTTCGTCGAGCTGTTGACGGAGCGGCCCGTGGTCAGACGGACATCGCCTTCGAACAGGTAGACGTTCGAGAAGTCAGACGGCGAACCGGCGCCCATACGATGGAGCGTGACGGAGTCGACCGAGAGGGCCGAACCCGTGCCGTTCGAGACGTTGAACTTCATGTAGTTCACGCCGACCGCGCCCTTCGGCACCGTGGCCGAAGCCGGGCTGTCGGACGCGAGGCTGACGGAGAGACCGGAGAGCATACCAGGACCCGAGGACAAGTTCTTGTCCTGGTTGATGGTCTGGCTTCCGCTCATTTCGTTGGCCTTGTTGTAGTCCGAAGCCGCATTCAACGCCGAACCCATCGAGTAGTTCGTGAAGAACGCGTCGGAGACGTCGTCAATCTGCTTGTTCCAGGTGGAACCGTACAGACCGGAAGCGACGGCTTCGGAAGCGATCGGACGGAGGGTGCCGCCTTTGGAGATGGCATAGACCTTCGGATCGCTCTGAATCTTGATCATCTTCACGCCCGGGCGATAGGTGACGTTGCCACCGATCTGGACGGAAGCGAGATCAGCGTCAGAAATCTTCATGACGCCGCTGAAGTCGGAGTACCAAGTGAAGTACGCCTTGTCGTTCGTGAACACGTAGCGCTTTCCATCGCCACCGCAGTAGTAGACAGCGGCGAGAGAACCTTTGATGAGACTACCGCTCGTGCAGCCGGCGGCAGAAGCCTTCAAAGGAGCGACGAGGACGGTCGCCATCATCGACCAAAGAATGGTCGTGAGGACAACGCCCATCGTCAGAGCCTTGCGGCTCATTTTGAGGACATCGGTCATAAGTGATGAGATCCTTTCTTCAAGTTTAGTTTCAGCGGCACGGCCTTGCGGCCTCGACCTTCTTAGCGCCACTGTTGCCCAAAGGGCCCGTCCGGGAGGTTCCTCCTGGATCGGAGTCCGTTTCGCATCCTGGGATGCGGAACAGGCTTCGATCCGAGAAGATTCTCGGACGCGTGTTAATAAGGGTGTTGCGTTACGGCGACGTCGCCGTGGCGCTTCCGTTGGTTTCGGCGGTCGCCGTGGCGGAGCCGTCCGTTCCGGAGTTCTTGTCGGCCGTCTCGGCTTGCGTGACGAGATCGGCGCTTTCGTTGACCTTCAGGACCGCGGCGCGGAAGTCGCCTTGCGAGAGCAGCTGTTTGGCTTCTTCGACGGCCTGTTTGGCCTTGGTGGTGAGGAGCAGGCTTTGCGAGGTTGTCTTGGCCCCCAAGCTGTCCTGGGCGACCGCCACGTGAGCGGCGAAGGTGTCGATGCGTTTGCCGACCGACGAGGTCAGCTCCGCTTCTGGTAAGACGTTGGCCGCAAGGCTTTGTTTCTCCACGAGAATCTCCAGGGCTTTGACGGAAACCTGGTCAAGATTGAGCAGGGCCAGGCGAAGCGCGGGGCGTCCGACCAGGAGGCCGTTCTTGAACAGGTCCTGGTAGGCGTCGGTTTTGGCGTCGACTTGCATCGCGACTTTGACGGCGACATCGGCGTTGCCTTCCGTTTGGAGCTCCGCCAGATCCTGGCGGATGCCGATCATTTCGTCCGAGAAGAGGCTGGCGGCTTTGGCGATCTTGGCTTCCTTGTCCGAGCCGGAGCTGGTGGACAGGCGGGCGATTTCATCGAGGCGGCGTCCGGCGATTTCCACGCGCCGTTCGGTGCGATCCGATTTCGAGGCGAGACGCAGGCTGACGGCTTCGGCGGCGAGTTTCACGCCGTAGAGCATGTTGCCCGGCAGCGTGTCGTGCGCGGCCGCGACCAGCGCGGCAGACGAGGCGCCGGCGCCCGCGACGAGCAGCAGCATCATGGCCGGCACGGCCAGCGTCCTGGCCAGGTTCTCCGGCATGAAGAGGCGGAGGTTCCCAGCGAATGCGCGAAAACCGGTCCGCCGTTCCTGGCCGACCGTGTTTCCGATTTGCATCATTAACGTCTCCTTCGTGGACGCAAGCCAACGCGCGTCCGGGCTTCCGCCCGCACGCTCATCCTTCAGCGCCTTCAGTTGCTTTACGATGGAGTTCATTGTCGTTTGTGGTTTCCGCGGCGACCAGATCCCGGATGGCCGAGAGTGCGCGATGCAGGAGCACGCGCACGTTGCCATGCGTTTTGCCGAGGATCTTGGCGATCTCGAAGGTTTCGAGCTCGTCCAAATATTTCATGACGAGCACTTCGCGATATTCGTCCTTGAGCGAGCGGAGATGCTTTTCGAGCATCGCCACGTCGATCTTGGCGTCCGTCTGTTTTGAAGTCGCGCGGTCGTCCGCGATCTGCTCTTCCGCCTCCTCTAAGAGAGGAAGGGTCTCGCGACCGGCTTTCGACCGGTAGTGGTCGATCACGCGGTTGCGAGCGATACCGTAGAGAAGCGCGCTCAGGTGTCTCACTTCCTTGCCCTTCTCGTCTAAGAGATAGGACCAGGCCTTCAGGAAGACGTCGGCGGTGAGGTCTTGCGCCTCTTCCACGGACGACACCTTAAAGTAAACAAAACGATAGATCCGTGTGGCGTAGAGATCGTAGATCTTTCCGTACGCCTCCGGATCTTTCTTCGCGCGAACTCGGTAAAGGAGAAGCTTCTCTTGGAGCGGATTGCTCATGGCTTTAGACGGAGGGGGCTTGCAAAGCGTTACAGTCCGTCTTCAATGAAGGTAGGCTACCATAAAGACAAGGGCGGGTCAATCTGGACACCCAAAAATAAGGCTAGGTTCAGCGTATGGTTTGGTGACAAATTTGATCCACAGCTTGCGTAAATTGGCATAGTTGTCTACACTGGAGTGGACAAATATCACTTTCCCACATGGAGTCTCCCAAGAACATCATCCGCGTGTCCGTCTCCGAAGCCGCCAAGCTTTTCGGCATTTCGACCCGTACGATCCGCCGCGCCATCACCGACGGCGAAGTCGCCTATGTGGTCGTTCGCGGACGGTATAAACTGAACTTTGAGAGCCTCGTGAAGTGGTCCCAGGTCCGCCCGACCGTCCGCAACAAGCTGGCCACGACCGGCATCGGCCAGTTCGTCGAGCACTGGAAGATCCGCAACAAGCTGTTCAGCCCGAACCCAAAAGTTTTCGAACCGAAGGACGAGGAGAAAAAGAAGAGCTCCGACGATTGACAAACGGGCTCAAAAGTGATACGTTTGGCCGATTTAAACGGGTGCACTCCATGCGTCACACGCGCGCGACATCCGCCCTGGCCATCCTCACGATCTTCGCGATCGTTTCTTCGGCTGCCCCGAAGCCCGCGCTAGCCCGCGCGTCCTCCGACAAATTCGTCCGCCTCGCCAACAACTATATGAAGGCGGGCATCACGCTCCCCTCTTCCGACTACGACAAGCTCGCGTCCTACGACGTGCTCGTCCTGCCGGTCGAAGCGCAGATTTTCAACCCCGACATTTTCGACGCGCTGCGCCGCAAGAATCCGAACATCGTGATCTTGGCCTACGTGCCGACCAAAAGCTACGCCAAGATATGGAGCGAGAACCCGCTCGACACGCTGCATCCGAAACTCAAGGCGCGCGTGAACGATGCCGAACGGCTGCATACGCCCGACGGCCAGATCCTTTCCGTCTGGCCCGGCACCGAAACCTATAACGTCTCGACCGGCTGGAGCGACGCGCTCGCGAGCTTCGTCTCGCAGGACGTGATGTCGTCCGGAAAATGGGACGGCATCTTTTACGACGAAACCTCCGCCACGATCTCGTGGCTCAACGGCGGCAATGTCGACGTGAACAACGACGGCCAGAAGGACGACGCCGCCACGGCCGACCGCCTGTGGAAAGACGGCATGATCCATCTCTTCAAGACGACGCGCGACCTGATCGGGTCCGGACCGATCATCATCACGAACGGCGATTCCGACCGCGATTTGCAGCCGTACCTGAACGGCCGCATGTTCGAGACCTTTCCGACGCCCTGGGAGTACGACGGCAGCTGGGCGACGGTCATGAACAATTACCTCCATCTTCAAAAGCAGGTCGGCTACCCGCCGCTCTTCATCATCAACAGCAACACGAACGATACCGGCAACCAGAACGATTTTCGAAAGATGCGCTACGGGCTGACCTCGACCCTGATGGGCGACGGCTTCTATGAATTCGATTACGGCGACCAGGATCATGGCCAGACCTGGATGTATGACGAATACCGCGCCTACCTCGGCACGCCCGTCGCCGACGCGAAAAACCTGACCGGCTCGACCGACCCCGTCCGCGCCGGCGTCTGGCGCCGCGATTTCCAGCACGGCACCGTGCTCGTCAATTCCAGCAATCAAACCCAGACCGTCGACCTGAACGGCGATTTCGAGCACTTGCACGGCGCGCAGGATCCGAAAACGAACGACGGCACAATCGCGAGCATCGTCACGATTCCGCCGCAAGACGGGCTGCTGTTGCTGCGTCCGCTCGAGCATCTCGAGAACGCCGAATACCGCAACGGCGCCTTCACGCGCGTGCTCACGAGCACCGGCGCGGCGCATCGCAACGGCTTCTTCGCCTATGACGACGCGGAGAAGGGCGGCCTCGACCTGGCGGAATTCCAGCCGAGCAACGGAGTGTCGAACGTGACCGTCGCGGTCAAAGGCAATCATCTCGACCTGGTCGACGCGCAGGGCCGCATCCTGAAGAGCGTCTTTCCGTTCGGCGCCGATTGGACCAAGAGCCTGAACCTCGGCTACGGCAAAGCCGGCGGCGTCTCGTATCTGTCGGTCGGCGCGGGGCAAGGCGGCGCGCCCTATGTGCGCGCGTATGATGAGAACCTCAATCCGCTGACGGACGCCTTCATGGCCTATGACCACCGCTTCACGGGCGGCGTCAACGTTTCGATCGGCGACACTGACGGCGACGGACAGCCGGACCTCGTGACCGGCGCGGGCGCCGGCGGCGGTCCGCACGTGCGCGTTTTCGGCCTTGATCAAAGCGTCAAAGCGCAGTTTTTCGCCTACGATCAAAAATTCACCGGCGGCGTGTACGTGGCCGTCGGTGACGTGGACGGCGACGGCGCGCAGGAGATCGTGACCGGCCCGGGCTTCGGCGGCGGTCCGCACGTGCGCGTCTGGAACCGTTACGGCCAGCTCAAGAACCAGTTCTTCGCCTTTGACAGCACGAAGCGCGGCGGCGCGCGCGTATCCGTCGGCGACGTGGACGGCGACGGCACGTTCGAGATCCTCGCGATGACCAATGACGTCTTCACGCTTTGACTATGCATCCCCTCCTCCACCGCGCGCACGCCCACGTGAAGCGCCATTACGAAAAGCATTACAAGACGCGCTACCAAGAGCGCGCGCATTTGGTGTTCCTGCTCGATAGCGTTTTGGTTTCGATCGCGCTCGCGCTCTTGGCCGTGGGCTGCTACTTCCGCTGGTCCTATCACCCGCTGCGCGATGATTTCCAGCTTTCGCTGCTGACGGATCGGGAGATCACGGCCGGCAAAGAAACGACCTTCGCGATCCGCGTCGTCAATGGAGGGAAAACGAGTTTACACGACGCTCGGATGTCGGTGCGCCTGCCTACGATGTTCGTGCCTGACGCCGTGCCGGCCGCCTACGACGCGACGTCCGGCGGGCTCGAGATCGGGAACATGGACGCGCGCGCCTCTTATCAATACCGTTTCCGCGGCTTCTTGTTCGGCCCCGCGCAGGCGGCGGACTTGTACGTCCGCTTCACGGCGCAAAACGACGCCGGAAAATCCGACGAAAAATTGACGCAAGGCGAGCTGCGCTGGAACGCGAACGCGATCGAGACGCGTCTTGAGATGCCGGGCGCGGTCATCCCCGGGCAAGCCGCTTCGTTCAAGCTGCACGTCAAAAACGGATCGGCATTCGCCTTCGACCGCGCGGAGATCACCCCTTCATTCCCGGCAGGCTTCCGCCTGCAGAACGCCACGCCGCCGCTCTATCGCGGCGTGATCGCGCTCGGACGGCTTGAACCCGGCGAAGAGGATGTCCTCGAATTTTCGGGCCGCTTTATTGGCGGGCCTTCGAAGCGGCATTTCGAAACGACGCTCTTCGGCGACATCGGCAATCGTCATTTCACATTGTCGAATGCGCAGTCCGACGTGCGTCTGGCCGACGCAGGCTTGAAGCTCGATGCGCGCTTCGACGGCGCCGCTCCGCCCTTCGTGCAACCGGGACAAGACGTGCCGGTCATCGTCCGCTATCGCAATGCCGGCGCGCAGACGATCAAAAACCTGACGCTCTCGCTCGAACCGGACGCGGCCGATCTCGGCGCCGTCCGCTGGGAAACGTCGCCCGTCGTCGGCGATCTCGCGCCGGGCGAAAGCGGCGAACGCAAGGCCACGCTGCACGCGCTCGAAAAGATTTCGCCGTACGCCACCAATCCGCTGCTCCGCGCTTCGCCGCAAGCGACGTTCTCGATCGAGAATCCGCCGGTCCAAGGCGCGCTCGTGACGGGCGACGCCGTCGAAACCAAAGTCGCCGGCACCGCGACGCTCCGCGCCGCCGCTCGCTACTTCACGACCGAAGGCGATCAGATCGGCCGCGGCCCCCTGCCGCCCAAGGTCGGCCAAACGACGCGCTATTGGATCTTCGCGAGCCTGGAGACCGGAGCCTCGGCGACGGAAAACGGCTTGGTGAGTTTCCGCTTGCCGCCCGGAGTCGCTTGGACCGGCCGCGCGACGGTCACCTCCGGCGAGGATCTCCTGCTGGTCGGCGATCGCCTGATCTGGCGCCTCGGCGCGACGGACGCCCATGCCGGCGCGCTGATCGAAGCGCCCAGCGCTTCCTTCGAAATCGCGCTGACGCCCTCGGCCGAACAGGCCGGCACCGCGCCTGCCCTGCTCGAAGAAGCGAGCTTCACCGGCCAAGACGCCTGGACTGGTACGTCGCTCACCTCCAGCTTCGATGGCCTGACCACCCGTCTGCCGGGCGACCCGGCCGTGGCCGGTCGCGCCCTGATCCAGCCATCATCCCCAAAATAAGGCCAAAACCGACCCCGGAAGGGTCGGTTTTCTGGCTGTCGATTGAGCTTGACAAAGTGGCTGTTTTCTGGTAGAGTGCGCGGTTATGAAAATCGCGATTATCGGCTCCAAAGGCATTCCGGCCATGTCCGGAGGCATCGAACGGCACGTTGAAGAGCTCGCTCCGCGTCTGGCGAAGCGCGGCTTCAAGGTGTCGGTCTATACGCGCCCGTGGTACACGGGTTCGCGCAAGACGTCGCACAATGGCGTGCGGCTGGTTCCGCTTGCCTCGATGAAGACGAAGCATCTCGACGCGATCACCCACACCTTCGCGGCGACGATCCACGCGATGAAAGAAAACTTCGACGTCTACCATTACCACGGCGTCGGTCCCGCGCTGCTCGCCTGGATGCCCCGCGTCTTCCGCCCGTCGGCCAAAGTCATCGTGACGTTTCACTGCCTCGACCGCCGCGTGCAGAAATGGGGACCCGGCGCTCGCGCCGTCCTGAAATTCGGCGAATGGGCCGCCACGCACTTCGCGCACAAGACCATCGTGGTCTCAAAGACGCTCGCCCACTACGTGCGCGAAGTCTACAACTGCCGCGCCGTCTACATCCCGAACGGCGTCAAAGTCCAGAAGCCGACGATCAAAGACAACGCCATCCTCGAGAACTTCCATCTCGACAAGGGCCGCTACGTCGTGATGGTCTCGCGCCTCATCCGTTCGAAGAACGCCGACACGCTGGTCGCCGCCTGGCGCCGCCTCAAGGCCGCCTCGACCGACCTGCGCGTCCTCGGCATGAAGCTCGTGATCGTCGGCGACGGCGATCTGACGGATCCGTACGTTTGGAAAGTCCGCGCGGAAGCCGCCGGCGCCAAGGACATCGTCCTGGCCGGCGCCCGCTACGGCGCCGAACTCCACGCGCTTATCGCCAACGCCGCCTTCGCCGTGCACCCGTCCGCCTCCGAAGGTTTGCCGATCGCCGTCCTCGAAAAGATGGCGCACGGCAAAGCCGTCCTGGCCTCGAACATTCCGGAACATCTGGAAATCGTCGAGGGCCGCGGCTTCACTTTCCGCCTGGAAGACGAGCGCGACCTGATGGTCCAACTCTACTGGATGCTGACCCATCCGCGCGCCTGCGCCGAAATGGGCCGCGAAGCGAAAAAGCACGTCTCTTCCTACTTTAACTGGGAAAAGATTGCCAAAGAGACCTCTTTGGTCTATAACACCCTCGCTCCCGCCAAGGCGAAATCCGTTCGCAAGAACGCCTTCCACCTGGCCGGCGCCCGCCGCGCGGCTGCATAAGCCCGCGGCAAGAAAACCCCCACCGCTGCATGGTGGGGGTTTTCTATTTTCCGATTGCTTCCTTATAGATGCGGTGGATCCTTCCGAGATGCAGTCCGGGGTTGTATTCGGTTTCGGCGAGGTGGCGGCCGGCGCGGGCGAGGGCGTCGACGCGGGAGTATTCGGCGGCGATCCAATTCAGTTTGGCGGCGAGCTCTTTCGGGTCTTGCGGTTCGAAAAGCAAACCCGTTTCGTCTTCGCGCACGACTTCGGGGAGCGCGCCGATGCGCGAAGCGACGACCGGCTTGCCCCAGGCGTAGGCCTCGAGCGCGGTCAGGCCGAAGGTTTCATACGATTGCGAAGGGATGACCACGACCTTGGCGCGGGCGAATTCGCGATCGAGCTCTTCGCCGTAGAGCGCGCCTCTGAATTCGACGTTCTCGAGGCGCAATTCTTGCGCGAGACGCGCGAGCGCTTCTTTTTCCGGACCGTCGCCGACGATGACGCACGTCAATCCTTTCACGTCTTTCATGGCGCGGAGCAGCACGTCGACGCCCTTCTCGGGCGAGAGACGTCCGACGAACAGCGCGCGCGGCTCGGAGTCATAGCGCGGCGTGCGACCCGTAAGATCGATGAAGTGCGGCACGACTTCGATTTTGTCTTGATGGATCCCGTAGGCCATGAGCTTCTCGCGGACGAAGACGCTCGGCGCGATGAAGGTCGCGACGTGCTCGTACGCGCCCATCACGTGATGCAGCCAGCCTTCGAAGGCGCTGAGCGCGCTCTTCAGCATGGAGCCGCCGATCAGCTTCCGGCGGAACGTATCCCAATAGCGATGCGAAATGAGAGGCTCGACGATCTGCCCGCGATCATACAGGCCGTAATTCGGCGAGATCAGGTGATAATCGTGAACCGTCATCACGGTCGGCAACTTTCTTTTTTTCGCGACCGCCAGGATCGAGGGCGAAATTTGGTGATAGATATTGTGGACGTGCAGCACGTCGGCGGGAAACGCGGCCAGGAGCGCCGAGAATTTCTTGGCCGCTTCGAAAGACCAGAGCATCCGTCCGGCCGTGCGCAGGCCTTCGCGGTCGAAACGCGCGCGATCCGTCTGGACTTCCGAAACGAAAAAGCGCTCGTAGGGCGACGGCAGATTCTTCGGCGAACGCATCGCGAAATCGGTGACGGTGTCGCCGTTCCGCGCGAGAAGCGTCGCGAGCTCGAAGACATAGCGCTCCGCGCCACCTTTGAGATAATGAAATTTGTTGGCGAGCGCGACGCGCATGTTCGTCAAACCAATTTTTCCCGCTGCTCCGCAACGACCAGGAGTGCGCCAAACATCCAGAAGTACAGGCTGATCGTGCGCACTTCGAGATAGGTGCCGAGCATCGCCTGGAAGGCGAAGGCCAGCGTGGCGCCGAGATACCCGAGCGCCATCCCGCGCAAGAACGGATCCTTCGTACGACGGTAGACCGTCCAGGCCGCGCGGAAGAGCAGCACGAACATCCAGACGTAGAGCGCCAGGCCGAGCGTGCCGATCTCGCCCCAGAGCGAGAACCAGTTGTTGTCGATGTAGCCGTCGGTGCCGTAGACGCCGAAGGGCAGCCCGAGCTTGTCGTAGGTCGTCGTGTTGCCGAGCACGGCGGCCGCTCCCCCGCCGTAGGTACCCGGACCGTGGCCGAAAATCGGCGCGGACGGCACGACTCTGAGCGGCGTGTTCACCAGCCAATACACCCGGCCGTAGCCGTAATATTCGCCGCGCCAACGCTCATACGAAAAGGCTTCGAGCAGACGCGCCAGGATCGTCTGATCCGGCAGGTCGGTCAGGTAGCGTACGACGATGCCTTTGTACGCCGAGTAGCCGGCGATCATGGCGACCGTGATCAGAAAGCCCGCCAGGATCTTTTTATCTTTCTTGACGCGCACGGCGATGTAGAGGAAGCCGAGCAGGAAGCCGAACCATGACGCGCGCGAATAGGTCAGCGCCAAGGCGCCCGAGGCGATCATGAACACGGCGATCAGATACCGATGCCACTTCCCTTTCGTAAGCTCGTAGAGCCAGCCGGACAGGAGCAGCAGGAAGAAGCACAGGAACGTGCCGAGCTGATCGTAGCGGCCGAGGGTCGCGAAGACGCGCTGGCCCGGCGCCCAGAACTGCTCGGTGCCGCCCGTGAGCGCGATCGCGTCGTAGAAATGACGCTCGCTCGGCAAGAGGAACGGATCGAGCGCGCCGAAGGTCGCGGCCTGGAGGATACCGAGCGCGCTTTCGAAGAAGACGAGGCCGAGCATCAAGACGACGAGCTTGCGCATGTACGCCCGCGACGGCGCGAGCGCGGCCACCGCGAAGAACAGCAGCATGAAGCGGATGATCTGGCGGATGCCGAGCACGGCGATCGACGGCTGGACGAAATTCGAAATGGCCGAAGCGACGGCGACGAGCACGAGCAGCGCGAAGGGCAGATCGATCGGCGTCGGCGCACGGCGCTCGCCGAGGAGATAGCGACGCAGCAGCGCGGAAGCCAAGAGCAGGTAGATCAGGACTTCCGAAAAATATTTCGCGTAGATGTAGAGCTCGTCCGGCACGAACTTCAGGAGGAACGGCTCGAGCGGGATATAGACGGCCAGGAAGGCCAGCATCCAGGTCGGCTTGCGATAAACGATGACGATCAAACCGACGCCCAGGAAAAACGCCAGCACTTTCCAGGGCGACAGGAAGACGACCAGGAGGCAGAAGAAGGCGGCGGCGCCGAGAAAAAACTTGACCAGACGCTGCCAGGGCACGTCGGGAATCTCGAACAGCTTGCGCACCTCCCGTTTCAGCGCGTCGACGATCGGCATATCGCCTTCAGTTTAGCAGAAAAAGAAAGAGAGGGCGACCCGCAGTTGCCTGCAAATCGTCCTCTGAGAAGCGAAGAAAGAACTAATGCCAGATGTGGCCACCGGTGATGAAGCAATTGCTGTAGGTGTACTCGTTCAGGTCGAGCCAGTAGACGTTCGTCCCGTCCGTGAGGGCGGGACTGAAGGCGTTGTCCGAGCTCGAGAGCGTGAACGTGTACGTGGCCGTATCACCCTGCCAGCCGAGGATCGTCCTGCCCGTCGTGTAGGGCAGGCTGTAATTCGTGCTGGCCGAACCGTATTCCATCTTCCAATTGGATGATGGGTTCACGGTCTGGCCGTTCGACAGGTGCGCCAGGATCCCGTTCGAGATCGTGATCGTCCAGTCGGTCGACGTCAGCGAGCAGCTGATCGTGCCGTTGCTCGCGTTCGTCGTGGTCGAATGCAGGAACTCATTCGTCCCGATCGCGCAGGTGCCCGAGGCCGCGTAATCGCTTACGCGCGCCCAGTGCTCGTGACCGTTCGTGTCCCAGACGGCGAAGGTGAAGTTCGAGACCGTGTTCGGCATCGTCAGCGTATACGAGACGCTATCCGACTGCCACGTCAGCGCTTGCGTGCCGCCGTAGCCGAACCCGATCGACGAAGGCGAGGCGCCGTTGAACGCGTCCAAGACGTGCGCCAGGACTCCGGACGGGATCGTCACGAGCGTGTTCGATCCCGATTCGGAGCACGTGACGGTCGCGGAACCGGTGTTCGATCCCGCCGCGTGGCGGAATTCGCCGGTCCCGACCGAACAGGTGCCTGAGGCGTTGAACTGGGTCACGTCGAACCAGTGATCGTTGCCGCCCGTGTCGCGCACGACGAGATTGAATCCGGAAACCGTGTTCGGCATCGTCAGCACGTACGAGGTGCTGTCCGAGACCCACGCTTCCGAATCCGTCCCGCCGTAGCCGAAGCGGATCGACGAAGGCGTCGCGCCGTTGAGGTCGAAGACGTGCGCCAGGATCCCGTTCGAGATCGTGACATAGGTCTGCGTTCCCTGTTCGACGCACGCGAGGTTGCCGTTGCCGGTGTTCGTCGTGCCGGTGCCGTGATGGCAGCCGTCGCTCTGGCAGCTGTCCGCCGTCGAGCTGTTGCCGTCGTCGCAGGCGTTCGGACAGAGCGGCGGTCGTCCGATGACGAAACCGTCGTCGGCGCCGTTCGGACCGAAGCCGTCCGAGATCCGAGCACAGCTGTCGCCGCCCACGTTCCACTTCGACAAGTCGAAACGGAGCGCGGTGCCGGACGACGGCCAGGCCAAGAGCGTGAAGCGCTGAGCCTGATTCTGCGGGATGACGATCTCCTCCGAGAGCACGCCGCCCAACGAAGTCTCGTTGGCATCGAGCGCGATCTGGTACGCGGTCGTCAGCGTCGTGGTGTTCCACGTGCTGCCGTCCGCGTCGGTGGCGATCGAGATGTGCGTCGGCGAGGTCAGCGTGCCGCCGTAGATAGCGTCGGTCAGCTTGCCGGAGACCGTGACATGCAGGTTGCCGTCGTTCGTCACGAAGCAACTGATGCCATGGGTCGTCGGAAGCGTGTTCGACATGTCGCAGGTGCCCGCTTGCTCGTTGCAGGTCTCGTTCGCGCCGCAGCTCGAGGCGTACGCGCAGGTGCCGCTCCGGCACGTGCCGAAGTCGCAGGCGGACGGAGCGTTGTCGCAGTCCGCGTCCGAGGCGCAGCTCTTGGGCTGCGGATTCGGATTGGGATTGGGATTCGAGCCGCCGCCGTTGCCGTCGTCGCCGGAACCGGCGGGACGGATGGCGCAGGCCGCGAGCGCGAGGCTGCACGCCAGGAAACGGATGATCGTCTTCATCGGAGACTCCTCTGGCCTTTCGGCCGGTTGGAAAACCTAGGAAATGAGCTGCTGTCGGAGACCGTGGCCTCCAGCAGTCTGGGCGAAGTTTAGCACAAAATGCCTATTTTGTCAAGATATTTGGACACTCAAAATAAGCCAAATTTAGGCAAAATAAAGAGGCGGTAGATCGTCATTTCTGACAAATCTGCCGCCTGAGACCGAGACTACGGAGCGACCCGAATGATGCCGCCGCCGCTGGCCGGATGGACGATGTGGCAGTTGTAGCCGCTACCGGATCCGCCGACGACGAAGCGATCGGGCGTGCCGTCATCGACCGCGATGTCGGCCCAACGGACCGTGCCATCGGCGTAGATCAGCGCGATATTGAAGTTCTCCACTTCGGGAGCGAACTTCAGCACCATGCCGCTTTGACCGTCGGGATCGGGTTCGCCGAGCCAGGCGGTCATCGGCTTGCCGCAGCCGGACGGATACGGAACCTTCCAGAGATCGTTGCAGCTCGACATGACAGTCGAAGAATCGAAGTCGCTGCCGTAGGCGATCCACTGCGGCGAGACGCCGGCCGGAGGAGCATCGAGCGCGCCGGCCGTGATCCAGCCGGAGAAATCGATGCGGCGCCAGATGATCCCGTTGCTGTCCGTGTCGAGCGAGCAAAGGAGCGACGGGTACGGCTGGCAGCCGGCCTGATCGGACGGGCCTTGCCCGGCAGCGCAGGTCAGCGCGGCGTCGGGCGCGGCGTCGATGATCGCTCCCCCGTCGCTTTGGCCGTCGACGACCGCATCGATGGAGCCGTCCGGTCCGCAGTCGCAGGGCACGCCGCCCGCTTGGAACTTGCAGGCGGCCACAACGAACGCAAGACCGATGAGAATGAGCTTCATGACGTTTTCTCCTTCGTGCGGCCACTCTCGCCGTTCCCAACATGGGCGCGACGATGACCGACCGGCCAGACTATCCCAAAAACCGCGTTTTGTCAAGGTTCTCGGGGCAAAAAGAAGAACCCTGATCTGACGAGACCAGGGTTCGGAGCTGAGGACGGATGGACGAACGCGTTACATGTTGCCGAGCGGCGTGGGCGTGTGGCCCGCGACGCGCTGCAGCTTCATGGCGCAGCTGTGGTCGGCGCCGCACGTGCGGTACGGGCCGGCCGCTCCCATCGCGGGGAACGTGCTCAGGCCGTACTGCATCCAGCAGTGCGGGTTGGTGAGATCGGTGCACTGCGAGACGGTGAGCTCGCAGTCGCTGGCCGTACCCGCGAGGTACAGACGCCACCAGCCGTTGGTGTTCAGCTGGGCGGTCTTCTTGGCGCCGCTCCAGTACTCGTTGACGCTCTCCGAGGGGCAGGCGCCGACCCAGGTGGGCGTCAGCGAGGTGTCCGCGTCCATGTCGGCCGGGTTGCACTCGAAGTAGTCGCCGACGGAGTCTTTGCCGCCGCGGCAGGCCCAGGCGGCCGACTCGGGCGGAGGCGTCTCGTCGCTGCCGGCGGTCATGCCGGCGTCGGTCTCGGTCGTGCCGCCGGCGGTGCGTTCGGCGCAGGCGGCGAAGGTCAGGGCGAGGAGGCAGAACGAAGCGATCGTGATGGTCTTCATGGGAATCTCCTGGAGAGGTGTGGTGGGAGACGCGGGCCGTGAACCGCGCTCCGAGTCACTTGAACTTGAAGGTCACGGTGCCCTGGCCGGTCGCGCCGGCCGCGAACTGCATGTTGCTGTCGTAGCCGTCGAAGCCGAGACCGACGCCAGCTTGGAGGCTGAAGTCGAAATTCGAGCTGTCGACGATCACGTACTTCAGGCCGACGATCCCCAAGCCGGATTGCCAGAGGGCTTGATTGCCCTCCAGATTCCAGGCCTGGTACTGGACGCCGAGCCCGTATCCCAGGCGGCTATCGAGGCCGCGATGGAAGAGTTGGGCCGTCGCCACGACGTTGCGGTCGCGGTTCCAGGCCCAGGAGAGTCCGAACGAGAGCTCGACGGTGCCCGAGAGCCAGTAATCGACCTGCAGCTCCGGCGCCATGCTCAGTCCGTACGGACGATTGTCCGTATAGATCGAGGCGGCGCGGAAGCCGAGACCGACTTGGATCTTGGTGTTGCCGTCGATGCCCGGGCGGCCTTCGCCGCCGTTCTTGCCGGGCAGGCCCGGGAGTCCCCGCTGGCCTTGCGGCCCGGGATCTCCCTTGTCGCCTTTGTCGCCCTTGCAGAGCGGCAGGCGATCCTTGATCTCGCTGTCGTCGAGCTTGCCGTTGCCATTCAGGTCGAAGCCGATCGGCAGCACGTAGCCGCCGTTCGTGCAGACCTTGCCGGGCGCGAGCGGCTCGTGGTCGCGCCAGACGATCTGGTGCGTGACCTTCACGGCGGGAGGCTTCGGTTCCGACTTCGGCTTGTGGCCGTCGCCGTGATCCTTGTCCTTCGTCGGCTTGTGGCCGGCGTCGTGATCGTCCTTCTTCGGCGGCGGCGCCTTCGGCTTCAGATCATCGTTCTTGCGAGCGTGATCCTTGAGCGCGTCGGGCGTCAGGCCTTTGAATTCCGGACACTGCGCGATCGCATAGTCGAGAATCATCTTCTCGTCCTGCTGGCAGGTGGCGTTCGCCGCCTGGCAGGTGGCCAGATCGAACGTGCAGGAATTCGGTGCGGCCGCCGGCGGATCGGCTGGACGAACCGGGTCGGCCGAGGCGAGGCCTTGGCCGGCCAGAAACAGGAGACATGAGAACATCAAGCGAGTCTGCATGACTCACCTCCTCAAAATGTTGTTGTCCATCCGTTGTCGAAGATCGAACGCAGCGCCACGAACCTCCCCGCGGGACGCGGAAAGAAGCGCTGAAATCGCCCGACGGATTCCGGAAGACAAGGAGGAGGTGTCTCCCGGCCTCGCGTCGGGCGATTTCAAAGCTTCTTCGGGCACGATCTGCCCATTCCAAAGAACTGGGGAGTATGCCAGGAATCCGGTGGTTTGTCAAGGCCATTCGCGACCCATCCGGTTTTAGGCCGAAAACGGCAAAAATCGGCTGTTTCCAGCCGATTTCATGGGGATTTTTCGTTCAAAGCGGCGGGATGCCGCTGAAGCGGACTTTGCGGTGCCGGCGAGCCTCGCCGACGACCAGGTAGAGCGAGCTCAGCACGACGCCGATCACGGCTCCCAAAAACGCGTTCAGCGGAACGTTGGGGCGGACCGGGAAACGCGATTGGAGCGGCGTGTCGACGAGCTGGATTTCCAAGTCGTGGCCGCCGATGTACTGGTTGCCTTCCGTCGTCAGGACGAAGGCGATCGCGCGCGCGATTTCTGAAGCCTGATCCTTGTTCGTGTGGTAGACGGTGATCCCCAAAAATCCGGTCTGGTGCGTGACTTGCGTCGAGACCATGCGCTCCCATTGCGCGCGGCGCTTCGTTTCGTTGGGATCAAAGTAGCTCTTATCGATGTTGAAACCCGCGCTCGTGACCTTGTCGAAAAAAACCGAGGTGTAGATGATCTGGCTCAGATTGTCGGCGATGCTTTCGGCCGAGCGGATGGCGGTGTAGGGATCGAGGTTCAGGCTGGCCTTCTGGATGATCAAGAGACGCATCGTCGAAGAATACTCGAGCGGGCGCACGAAACTCAGCGCCGCGGCGAGCACCATCGTCACGGCGGCGGAAACGGCGACCGTCTTCCAATGCCGTTCGAGGAGTTGCGTGATGTCCAAGGTCATACCTCCGGCTTCAGTTTACCTCTTTTCCCCGTCGAGTGTCACATCGACCGAGCGCTCGGCGCCGTCCTTGAGGACGTCGAAACGGATCTTGGCGCCCGGCTCCTTTTCGGCGATGACTTCGGCCAGATCGCGGCCGCCGGAGAGATCCTGCCCGTCGGCACGCAAGAGAATGTCGCCTTCCTGCAAGCCGGCGCGGTCGGCGGCCGATCCCGGACGGACGGCCGGCAGGCCGAGCGCGCGCGAACCGGTCAAGCGCTCCCCTTTCAAGTCGCCGAAGCCGCCGGCCGAGAGCGAGATCTCTTCCAACGTCAGGTAGTTCACGCCGAGCTGCGCTCGCGCGGGCATCTGGCCGTGGAAGATCTGGGAGAGGACCGGGCGGAACAGGTGTGTCGGCACGAACGCGTTGACGCCGTCTTTGCTCGTCACGACGATGCCGGCCAAGCTGCCGCCCGCGGTCAGCACGGCGCCGCCGGTCGCGCGAAGGCCCAGGACGCGGCCCAGCCGGAAGAGGCGCGAGAAGCGGTCCGCGCTCTGGAGCGCGGGAGCTGCCGCCTGGCGGCCGATCGGAACGGCGCCGGCGAACATGGTGCGGGCGAAGAGCGCGCTTTCATCCTGAACGTAGAGCGGCGTGCCGGAGCGTGGAGCGTCCGTGTCTTCGAAAGCGCTGACGGGAAGATCCGTCGCGTCGATTTTCAGGAAGACCAGGCCGGTGCGCGGATCGCTGACTTGCTGTTTCGGCTCGAGCAGGCGGCCGCCGACGGAAGCCAGCACCGCTCCGCCGCCGAGAGCGGATTGGGATGTCGCGAGCCAGCCGTCGGAAGTGATGACGGTCGCGTACCCGACCGCCTCCGAAGGAATGCGGGCGCGCAGCGAAAGATCGCCGCCGCCGATCGCGGCAGCCGCGCGGGCGTAGAGCCGCACGTTGACGCGCCGCAGCCTGTCGGACAGATCGGCATCCTGCAGGGCCGCGCTGGCGGGCGCGGGCAGCTGCCCGATCTGGATCGGCTCGGCGATGGCGGCGGACCAGGAGGCGAAAGACGACTCGACCACCAAGGCGGCGGCCAGGCCGGAAA
Source organism: uncultured Gammaproteobacteria bacterium (assembly GCA_964404275.1). GTDB lineage: Bacteria > Patescibacteriota > Patescibacteriia > SG8-24 > DYFX01 > DYFX01. The sequence continues at coordinate 46,498 of CAYOJH010000005.1, forward strand.
CCAAACCGAGCAAAGCCGGCACGAAGATCATCCGCGTCAGTTCGCTCCAGGAGATTTTTTTCTTGGAAAGCATGAGATCAAACCCAACGGGCGGTGAGGAGTATCAAGGCCAGCGCCAGGCCGGCATAGAGCGCGTATTTGCGGACGAGACGCGTCGGGATCGTTTCGGCCGCGCCCATCGGCAACAGATTGGCCGCCAGGTAATAGACGATGCCGACGACGGCGCCGCCCACGAACATCGAGGTCGGCAGGCTGAGGGCGACGACGTAGGTTTCGGCGACGATCAGCGCGGCCAAGAGCACGCGCGATCGCGGCCGCTCGCACGTTTCGGTGCAGGCCAGGAACAGATGCCAGCTCCAGAGCAGCGCGATCGCGACGAACGGAGGGATCGTCCACCAGGCCGTGATCGGCAGGAAGGCCGGCACGCCGATGCCGACGGAAGCGATCAGAAACAGCGAGCCGATGTTGACCATCCTGGCGAATTCGGAAATCGACAGGCGCTCTTCCGGATCGTGCGAGAGATCCTCCCGGCGGACATGCTCGAGGAAGAGATAGAGCACGAGCGCGAAGAGAGCGATGAACCAATGCCGCGGCGCCACCAGGTCGAGGAACAGAAGCGAGGCGATAGTGGAGATGGCGATCATCAGCACGGCCGGCGCCGCCACGGGCGTCAGGCGGCTCCGCAGCTTGCCGTGCACGAGCGCGAAAAAGCAGGTCAGGATCCAGGCGGCGTTGACGGCGCTCCAGAACAGGAAATCGTGGGTGCGGTCGATCGAAATTTCGCTGAGCGCGATGAAGCCGCCGGCGCCCAGGAACGGCACGGCCAGCGCGAGCTTTTCGAGCGTGAGCAGGAAGCGGCGCATGTCAGCGGTTCGTTTTGACGAAATGCAGCGCGTCGGTCAGCAAGATGCCGATGACCATCGCGACCGGAATGGCCAAGAGCGCGCCGAGCAGTCCCGCCACTTTGACGCCGATCAAAAGCGCGAAAATGCTGACGATCGGATGAAGGCCCGTCACGCGCTGCATGACCTTCGGCACGAGGATGTGGCTTTCGGTCTGCTGGATCACGAGATAAATGACGGCGACCAGCAGTCCCTTGAGCGGCGAGTCGGTCAGCGCGATCAGGATGCCGGGGATGGCCGCGAAGATCGGGCCGACGTACGGGATGGCTTCGGCCAGCATGGCGGTCAGCGCCAGCACGAGCGCGTATTTCACGCCGAGGATCTTGAGCGCGATGTAGACGGACGTGCCGACGATGCCGCCCAAGATCAATTGGCCGCGCGCCCAGCCGCCGATGCTTTTCTCGATGCGCTGGAAGAGATCGACCAGGTAGGGCTGATACGGTTCCGGCGCGACCGTGCGGAAGAGCTTCTTCAGCGCATCTTCGGACACGACCAGATAGAACGCGACGACCAGCACGATGACCAGCGAAACGAAGCCCTTGGCGATCCCGCTGATCGTGGCGACGACGCCGACCGCGGCGACTCCCAGGCTGCCCGAAGCGTTGCCGATCGCCTGGCGGAGGTGGTCTCCCAAATCATGCGCGGCGATGAAATCCCGGAGCGGGCCGAAGGTCGAAAGCAGGCGCGACCAGATCGCGTCGGCATTCATGACGAGATCGCGCGTTTCGTACATCACGGCCGGCACGAGCGTCGTGATCACGGCGCCGATGATCAGCAGGATGATCGCGTAGAGCAGGAGCACCGCCAGTCCGCGCGACATCCGCTTCGATTGGAACCAGGAAGCCAGCGGATTGATGATCGAAGCCAGGATCAGCGAAACGAAGAACAGCGCGATGATGTCGCGGATGAGATACAGGAAGCCGCAGGCCAGCAGGAAAACCGCGACCTTCACGATGGTGACGGTCGAAATGGTGATGACCTGAGGCTGGCGTTCCGCGCCGTTTTCCGGCATAGTTCGTTGGAAATGTAGCACGGAAAGGCTACACTGACCAGGGCATTCCTTATGAACGAGAGCATCGCCTCGAACGACAACGTCCGGCACGATTACGAACTCCTCGAGACGATGGAGGCGGGCTTGGTGCTCTCCGGACAGGAAGTCAAATCCGCCAAGACGGGCCACATGAAACTCAAGGGCGCGCACGTGGCCTTCAGCCGCGGCGAAGCCATGCTGCTCGGCGCCCGGATCGCGCGCTATCCGAAGGCCGGACCGCTCCCCGGCTACGATCCCGAACGCTCGCGGAAATTGCTCCTGCACAAGAAGGAATTGAATCGATTGCGCGGAAAACGCGAAGAAGAAGGGTTGACGATCGTGCCGATTCGTGCTTATATGAAGGGCGGCCGCATCAAGATCGAGATCGCCGTCGCGCGCGGCAAGAAGCACTACGAGAAGCGCGAAGCGATTAAAAAACGCGACCTCGACCGCGAGGCGCGCAGCCGGATGAAGATCCGGCGATAAGTTCCCGAGGAGAGCTCCGCCACGCGGCATTCCTCTCGGGGATGTATAGATTCGATGGAGTTCGTTCTCAATTCGCGCAGGTTGACGGCGCCCGCCCGTCATAAATCACCGGGCAAACGACTACGTGCCAACGTTTTCGCAAAAGCCAAGGCCGCGTTCGCTCGCGCGTTCGCGCCGTCCTTCGCTCCGGTCTTCGCCTAAGCGCGACTGACCCATCGCCCGTCGACATCTTCTAGACGGATCCCGGTGTCATAAGAAGGTCCGCCGCATGTTCCGCCGAGAGGCATGCGATACGGTTGGATCCAGGCACGGACGCATGCCACTCGTCGCCTCTATGCATGCGCTCCGGTCCCGCTTGCGGGAAAACCCGAGACGACTACGCCTGTAGTGCGGATTGTCCTACTTCCTCCAGACCCGGGTGCGAATCCCGGCATCTCCACCAAAAAAAATACCCCATCCTCGCGATGGGGTATTTTTTGGTATACTTCATTCACTATGAACCCCGCACGCCTCACGACCGATCAGATCAAGAAGCTCGTCTACGGCATCGAGAGCCTGAACCAGGAGCAGCGCGGATTGATCACCGAACTGCTCGAGCGCCTGGCGGGCGGGCATGATGGTCATGTCTATCCGCTGGACCTGCAGAAAGAGCTCTGGCGCTTGCGCGACGCGCACCAGCTCTCCGACATCGACGTCAAAGCCGTGACGCGCGCGGTCTTCGAAGCCTGAACGAAAAAAGACCCCGACGTTCGTCGAGGTCTTTTTCTTGCGCGATTTACGCGCGGCGGACGCCCGCGGCGCGGGGGCCCTTTTCGGACTGCTCGGTTTCGAAGGAAACCTTGTCGCCGACCTTCAGTTCGTCGAAGGTGACGTCGACGAGAGCTTCGGAGTGGAAGAAGACGTCTTTCGAGTTATCTTCCGGCGTGATGAAGCCGAAACCCTTCTCCGTCAGGCGCTTGATGGTGCCGTTCATACGTTCGTTGAGACATGAATAATCGCAAACCACTTTGGCGGAAATTCGTGTGAATCTCAACGCGTAGGTCGAGTGCAGCGAAAGAGTACCATCAAAAGCGGCTTTTGTCAACGCCCGGGCGCATGGACGCATGGTATGATCAACGCGCTATGACGTTCGAAGGCTTTTCCCCCGCCGATCTCCGCCTTTTCCGCCGCTTGGACGCGCCGGCGAAAGTGCAGGATTTCGTGAACGCGATTCCGATCAACCGCGAGCCCGAAGGCGACACGGTCCTCTCCCCGCTCCGCGTGCTGCGGGAGAAGCGCGCGCATTGCGTCGAAGGCGCCATGCTGGCGGCCGCGATCTTCCGCTACCACGGCGAGAAACCCTTGATCGTCGACATGGAAGCCGCGCCCTGGGATCAGGATCACGTGATCGCGGTCTTCAAGCGCCATGGCCACTGGGGCGCGATCTCGAAGACGAATCATCCCGTGCTGCGCTATCGTGAGCCGGTCTATCGCACGATCCGCGAGCTGATCATGTCCTATTTTCACGAATACACGCCCGTCGGCGGCGAGAAGAAGACGCTGCGCGCCTATTCCCTGCCCGTCGATCTTTCGCGTTTTGATCGCGTCGGCTGGATGACGTCCGCCGAAAACGTTTGGGATGTCCCCTATTATCTTTGCGAAGTCAAGCACTATTCGATCCTGTCGCGCGCGCAGCTCGGATCGCTGCGAGAGCTCGATCCGATCGAGATCGAGACCAGCTCCCGCGAGGAGTGGCCCGCGAAAAAACGGGGCGAATAATCGCCCCTTCGATACTTGACAACCCGCAGCGGGTGTGATGATCTCTTGCCCGGAGGTGTCCCATGGCTGTGGAACGAGTGATAGGCAAACTCGCGCATTACGATGGAAGAACGGGCAAGAGATTGAGAGAGGACGGCGAATACGCCATCGCCATCGTGCTCAGCCGAAGACCGATCCCGGCCATCTACAAGTGTGCACCGACGCTCAGCAGGCTGCTCAAGGAGATCAAGGAGAGCCCCGACGCCCCCCTTTTCATGAACGCCGACGCGGCGTCGTTGGATCCGGATGGCCTCGCTTGGAGCGACAAGGAAAAGAAGTCCTGCTACGAATTGAAGGCGCTCGCTCCGTCCGAACAGGAGCAAGTCCTTGCCGAGCTCAATCGCTAGCTTCATCGACGTCCTCAGCGGAGACGCGCCCACGGGCGCGTCATTTGTTTTTCATTTTTTCGCCGGGATTCCGCAGACCTGCGGCTCCGCGATCTTTTTCGCCAAGCTGAAGGTCGAAAGCAGCACGAGGAAAATTCCGAGCCACGAGAATTCGCGTCCGTGGAACGGGAGCGCCGACAGAACGCCGAGGGTCGCGCCGACGCCGAGCAGGCTGGCGAGCACGGCGGATCCGCAGGCGGCGCAGCCGATGCCGAGAATGCCGACCAGGATGCCGAGGAGGCTGGCGCCTGCGGCTTGATGCAGCTGCGCTTGCCGGCGCACGTAGCGCTCGATCAGCGCGACGTTCAGGCCGAACGCGAGCGCCAGCGCGTACGTCGTCCAAGCATGCTCGTGCAGCGCCAGGCGCCCGCCCCAGATCGTTTCGAGCGATGAGCGGACTTTCAGGGCCGCGCTGAATTGGTCGTCGCGGAAGATGAATTGCAGCAAGTTCCAGCTCGAAAACGTCATGGCGATCACGAGCACCAAGAAAAAACCCGCGGCGGCGGCGAGCCAGCCTTCGGGACGCGAAAACGCTTCCTTGAAAGCGATCCTGAGATGTTCGAGGATTTTCATGCGTTTTGACGGCTTCTGCTTCGCATGATAGCGTCGCCATCGGGAGGAAGCAACGTGTTCAAACCTCAACAGCATGTCGTCGACGCCTACCATCGCCTGATCAGTTGCGTCTACGCCCAGCTTCTGCGCCTGTCTTGGAAGCGCGAAACGTCCGATCCGATCCACACGCACGACGGTTGGACGCCGGACAAGCCGGAATGCGGCCAGAGCGCGGTGACCGCGTTGCTCGTGCAGGAACGGCTCGGCGGCGAGATCCTGATGATGACCGCCAACAACGGACGCCGGCACTTCTACAACCGGCTGGCCAACGGCTATCTCCTGGACTTCGTCCTGCCGCTCTCCGAGCAGACGCCGCATCCGCACAGCGCGCCGATCAGCCGCGAAGCCCTGCTCCGCTCCGAGCTCCACGTGGAATCGCGATTCGACTATCTGAAGGATCGCTTCAACCACGCCGAGGAAGTCCTCAAGAGCTATCGCGAATCGCTCAGAACGCAAACCCCGACCTAAGAGGCCGGGGCTTTTTATCGACGCGTTCAAACGCCGAGGATCGCGCGAAGCTCTTCGGACGGTTCCCAGGGCGGATCGAAGGTGACCTCGATGTCGACGACGCGCAGGCCGAGCATGAGCAGGCTCTGTTTCAATTCGCCGAGCAGCTGCGGGCCGTACGGGCAGAGCGGCGTGGTGAAAGTCATGCGGACGTTCACCTGCTCTTCGTCTTCGGACAATTCGAAACCGTAGATCAAGCCGAGCGTCCAGATGTCGATATGGAGTTCCGGATCCTGCGTGTGCTTGAAGACTTCCGTGATTTTTTCTTTCATCGTCATATCAGCGGGTAAGAGACTCGTAGCCTTCCGTGCCGATCCGTTCCGCCAGCTCGTGACCGCCTTCCGCGACGATCATCCCGTCTTTCATCACATGCACGACGTCGGGCTTCAGCGCTTCGAGCAATTTCGGATTGTGGCTGATGACCAGGATGCCGATCTTCGGGCCGCGCAGCTTGGAGAGCCCGTCCGTCACGATCTTGAGCGCGTCGACGTCGAGGCCGGAATCGGTTTCGTCGAGCACCGCGTAAGCGGGATCGAGCACCGCGAGCTGCAGGACTTCCGCGCGTTTCTTTTCTCCGCCCGAGAAGCCCGTGTTCAGATGGCGTCGCGCGAAGGTCGGATCGATCTTCAAATCTTCCATGCGCGCCTGAAGCAGCGCGTGGAACTCAAGCACCGAAAGCGGCGCAGTTTTCACGGCGTTGAAGGCGGTGCGCAGGAAGCTCGAAAGCGTCACGCCGGGAATTTCCGGCGTCGACTGCATCGAGAGGAACAGTCCCGCTTTGGCGCGCTCATGCGGCGCAGCCCCGGTGATGTCCTGGCCGTCGAGCAGGATCTTGCCGTCCGTAACTTCGTACTTCGGATGGCCGGCCAGCGCGTTGGCGAACGTCGATTTGCCGGAGCCGTTCGGTCCCATCAGCGCGTGCACCTCGCCCTTCTTCACTTCAATCGAAACGCCTTTGACGATCTCTTGGCCGTCGCGCGCGACTTTCAAATTTTCGATCTTGAGGGATTGATTCATATTTTTTGTCATCCTGAACGAAGTGAGGGATCTGTATGACATGCGAGAGCAGACTTGAGCGTTCGGAGCGAGAGCATCGCGCACTTCAACCGCATCGGACCGACGTCGATACCGAGCATCTTGAGGATGTCCGTTTCGGAAAGTCGTTCCGCTTCTTCCACCGTCATGCCTTTCAGCGCGTCGGTCAGCATCGAGACGGAGGCCTGGCTGACGGCGCAGCCCGTGCCGTCGAACTTCACGGCCTCGATCTTCCCATGCGCGTCGGTTTGGAGAAAGAGCTCGATCACGTCGCCGCAGCTCGGATTGAGTTCCCGCGCGTGAAGCTGCGCAGCTTCAAGCCGACCCGCGTTGTGCGGGTGCTTGTAGTGGTCGAGGATGTTTTCCATGTAGAGTTCTTCCATAGCGTTCTTTGTCATTCCAGCGAAAGCTGGAATCCAGTCCATTAGCGTACTGGATCCCTGCGTTCGCAGGGATGACATCATCAGTTCAAAGCTTCAAAACTTTTTTAGCTTTCACAATCGCGGCGACGAGCGTGTCGACGTCTTCTTTTCCGTTGTAGACGCCGAAGCTCGCACGGCAGGTGCCGGTGAGACCGAGCCTGTTCATGAGCGGCATCGCGCAGTGATGTCCGCCGCGCACGGCCACGCCTTCGCGATCGAGCAGCGTGGCCAGATCGTGCGGATGCGCGCCGGCGACTTCGAAGGAAATGACGCCAATCCTTGCCTGACGCAAAAACTGACGGCCGTCGGTTTTTGCGTCAGCGCCCCGAGGACCGATCAGGCGGAGCCCGGACACTGCCGAAAACTTTTCCAGCGCGTAGGCCGTGAGCTCGCAATCATGCGTTTCGATCGCGTCCATGCCGATCGCATTGAGATAGCCGATCGCCGCGCCGAGACCGATCACGCCGGCGATGTTCGGCGTCCCCGCTTCGAATTTCATCGGAGCGTCATTCCAGGTCGAGGCTTCGTATTTCACTTCGCGAATCATGTCGCCGCCGTACTGCGCGGGCTCCATCTTTTCCAAGAGCGCTTTCTTGCCGTAGAGCACGCCGACGCCGGTCGGACCGTACGCTTTATGCGCGGAAAAGGTCAGGAAATCGCAATCGAGATCGCGCACGTTCACTTTCATATGCGGCACGGACTGCGCGGCGTCCAGAATGAAGATCGCGCCGACGGCGTGCGCGAGCGCGGCGAGCTCCTTGGCCGGAGTGATCGTGCCGAGCACGTTCGACGCATGGACGATCGATACCGCCTTCGTCTTCGAGGTGATGAGCGCGCGCGCCGCGTCCATGTCGAGGAGATATTCGCTCGTGAGCGGAATGAATTTCAGCGCGAATCCGTGGCGTTTGGCGGCTTCTTGCCACGGCACCAGGTTGGCGTGATGTTCCATCTCGGTCAGCACGACTTCGTCGCCGGGACCGAACGTACGGCCAAGCGAGGACGCGAGGAGATTCAGCGCTTCCGTCGTGCCTTTGGTGAAAACGATTTCTTCCGGCGCGGCGGCATTCAAAAATTTCGCGACGATGCCGCGCACGGCCTCGTAGCGTTCGGTCGCCTCCCCCGCCGTCTTGTACATGCCGCGATGCACGTTGGCGCGGAAATTTTTGTAGTACGCGTTCATCGCCTCGATGACCGAGACTGGCGTGAGCGACGAAGCGGCCGAATCCAAGTAGGCTCGCGTGCCCATGGCATGGAGCGAAGGAAAATCCTTTTGGATGTCCTGAGGCATTTTCATATCAAGAAAGCTTGGAGAGATACGGCTCGACGAACGCTTCGATCAGGATCGCTTCGGCAGATGCGCGATCGAGGCCGCGCGACATAAGATAAAACAATTTCTCGGCATCGAGGCGTCCAACCGTGGCGGCGTGCGAGCAGCGCACGTCCTGGTTCTCGATTTCGAGCATCGGCACCGCGTCGATTTCGGACGCGTCGGAGAGCAGTAGCGTTTCCTCTTTCTGGCGGCTGATGCAGCCTGGAGCATTCTTCTCGACCCGCACGAGACCGCGAACGATCGCCTTGGCATCGCCCGAAAGCACGCTGCCGACGCGCAGGCTGGAGACCGTGCGCGGGGCGAGATGGAAGATTTCGTGCTTCATGTCGAAGCGCTGGCGATTCGTGCCGCGGAGCAAACTCGTCGCTTCGACTTCGGCGCCTTCGCCCTCAAGACGCGTCACGAACAACGCGCGCGCGAAATTCGGAACGGAGCATTCGTCGATCCATTCCAGTTTCGCGTTCTTGGCGAGACGCGCTTCGCGTCGCACGAACTCGACGTCGGCTTTCGCCCTCGTCACGTACGTGACCCGCGCGCCTTCGCCGATTTCCAAATCGATGGACATTTCGCGCGCGCCTTCCGACGTTTCAACCAAGCGAACCTGCGCGCGCGCACCGATGGTCATTGCCACATCCGTCGCGCCTGAGGGGATTTCAATCGCCACCGTGCCGGCCTCCTGGCCGTCCGAAATCGTGTACGTCAATTTTTTGCGGGCGCGGAAAATTGCCCGGTCGAAACCTTCCGGGGATTCGGGCATGAAGATGCCGATGCCGTATTTGAGAAGTTTGGTCGCCATATCAGCCGACGGAACCTTCCATTTCGAGTTCGATGAGCTTGTTGAGCTCGACCGCGTATTCGAGCGGCAGCGACCGCACGATCGGTTCGACGAAGCCGCTCACGATCATGCGCATGGCCGCTTCGTGCGAGAGGCCGCGCGACATGAGATAGAACAGTTCTTCTTCGCCGATCTTGCCGACGTTCGCTTCATGCGCGACGTCGATCTTGTCGGTTGTCACCTTCATGAACGGATACGTATTCGAAACCGAGCCTTCGTCGATCAGAAGCGCATCGCAGGCCACGCTCGACTTCGAGCCTTCGGCCGCGGGCGTCGCGCTGACGTAGCCGCGATACGAAGAGATGCCGCCGCCTTTCGAGATGCTCTTGGCGCGGATCGTGCTCGTGGTGTTGGGCGCGGCGTGAATCACTTTCGAGCCCGTGTCCTGATTCTGACCGGGACCGGCGAACGCGACGCCGAGCGCGTGCGACTGCGAACCTTCGCCGCGCAAAATCGAGCAGGGATAGAGCATCGTGACGCCCGAACCCATGTTGCCGTTGACCCATTCGACGACGCCGTTCTTGTCGACGACGGCGCGCTTGGTGTTCAGGTTATACGTGTTTTTGCTCCAGTTCTCGACGCTCGAATAGCGGATGCGCGCACCTTCGTGTACGTGCAGCTCAACGCAGCCTGCGTGGATCGAGCTCGCGTTGTAGCGCGGCGCGGAGCAGCCTTCGATGTACTGCACCTCTGACCCTGCGTCGGCGATGATCAGCGTGTGCTCGAACTGGCCGCCGCGTTCGGCGTTCATGCGGAAGTAGGCTTGCAGCGGAACGTTGACCTTCACGCCTTTCGGCACGTAGATGAAAGTGCCGCCGCTCCAGACCGCGGCGTGCAGCATGATGAACTTGTGGTCGTGCGGCGGGATGCAATCCGTCATGAAGTATTTCTTCACGAGTTCCGGATATTTCTGCACCGCGACATCCATGTTCTCGAAGATCACGCCTTTCTCTTCCCATTCTTTTTTCAAATTGTGATACACGACTTCGGAGTCGTACTGCGCGCCGACGCCCGAAAGCGCGTGGCGTTCCGCTTCCGGGATACCAAGCTTCTCGAACGTCTCGCGGATCTTGTCCGGCACCGTGGCCCACGATTGCGATTCTTCCGCATCGGGGCGCACGAAATACGTGATCTGTTCGAGATCGAGTTTCGACAGATCCGGTCCCCAACTCGGCATCGGCGTGCGCTTGAACATCTCGAAGGACTTGAGACGCAGGTTCAACATCCAATCTGGTTCGTTCTTCGACGCTGAAATTTCCCGGACGACGTCCTCCGTCAGTCCGAGTCCGGCCGCGTGACGGGTCACGCCCGTCGCCGCTTTGTCGTAGACGTCGCGGAATTGATCAGCCATATCATTTTGCTACGTCGGCGATCGTGGTGTTCATCAACGTCGCCATGACCTGGCCCTGCACTTTGGTGAGGATGCCGGCGTCATGATGATGCGCGACCGCCGTACACGCTTCGCGCTCCATCGGTCCTTCGACCGCCTGCATGACTTCGGCAACCGTCAGCGTCTTCGGATCGCGCACCAAACGATACCCGCCCGCCGCGCCGCGCACGCCCTCGATGATCTTTCCGCGGCGTAAGTCGGCCGCGACTTCTTCCAAGAACTTGCGCGACTCCCCGCTCTTCTTGGCCACTTCCTCAATCGAAAGCGGACCAGCATCCTGAGAACGCTGGGCGAGCTCCGAAACGAGGTACAGGCCCAACTGGGCCTTGCGAGTGACTTTGAGGAGGGAGTGCATGACATCATGTCATCCCTGCGAAAGCAGGGATCCAGTACCTTAATGAACTGGATTCCAGCTTTCGCTGGAATGACAAAGCTTAATTCCTAGTGTCTTACTGGGAATTAATATCATGCCAATAGAATAAGGTCAAGGGACTCATTTGCCACTTGACAAAACCGCATTTTTATGCTATATTTAGGCGTTCGAAAATCCTGATCGTTATGGTCAGGTCAGCCGCAAGGCTCAGGGGTTGTCTCTGCCCTATCAGAGATCGTTCGTTCGAAAGGAGGCCGTTATGGCCGATACGAAGGAAGTCAAGGTCAAGATCACCGATGGTCCGCCCAGGGACGCATTCATCGCCGCGCTATTCTTCCATTCAGAGAAGACGCCTTTCCAGGTGACCTTCACTCTCGAACCGACGGAGGACGAGCCCGACGGTTGCGGCATCAACAACTATTGGCGCCCGCAGGTCGTCATCACTGGCGCCGACCGTGAGCTCGGCTGCGAACATGGCTGGAACTTCAGAGGCCGCATCTGGCATACGGGTCGCGAATTCACCTGCAACTACGACACCAGAAGCCGCACCGGATATTTCATCACCAAGTAAAGCACCCGCACGAAGAGCACCCCTCGCTCTCGCGACGGGTGCTCTTTGTTTCTCTTGACAGGTGCGAACATTTTCATTACGTTCTTGCCACCCCACAGGAAGGTCTTTCATGCACGCGACGTTCACGAAAATCACTGATGCCACCCAGAATTTCCGCCGGCTCGAACAGATGGTCAAGGAAGGCGGCGTGAAGCTGCGCACCAAGAAGGGCCAGCCGTGGTACGAATGCTACCGCGATGCGACCTCGCGGAAGGCGCGGCTCATGATCACCTGCCAGGTCGACGGCGCCTTCGATCCGAAGGATCCGAACCAGTGGCACGCCTTCACGGGCTTTGCCTTCGGAGGGACGCCGCGCAGCGACAGCGCGTTCATCGATGTCGTCTGGGAGGAGAAGACGGGGTGGACGGTCCACTGCAACATCGACGATCGCCACGACAAGACGATCCCCGAATGGATGCGGCCGCTCGTCAAGAAGCACGGGCTCAAGACGAAGCCGACCCGTTGCAGCGCGGAGAAGGCCATCAGCGTCATGACAGGCTGCCTCGCGCTCTATCGCGAGCTCGCTGTGGCCTGATGCGGATCGTGTTGATCGCCGGCGGATCCGGGTCCGGCAAGACGACCGTTGCGCTCCTGCTTGCCGAGAAGCACCCGGATTGGACCGTCATCCATCTCGACAACTACCAGCGGCCGACGGAAGAGGTTCCGCGGCTTGGACGCTGGCGCAACTGGGATCATCCCGACGCGATCGACTTCGACGCGCTTCTCGGCCATCTCCAAGCGCTAAGGCGCGGAGAGTCCGTGGACGTCAAAGTGCGCAGCCAGACGAAGCAGACGAACGTCTTCAAGTTCGAACCCGTCACGCTCGCGCCCGGGCCGGTCATCCTGCTCGAGGGGTATCTCGCGCTCTGGCATCCCGAAGTCCGCGCGATGGCGGAGCAGGGCTTTTACCTCGACGCGCCCCAGGCCTTGCGCCTCGATCGCCGTCGTTGGAAAAAGAGCCCCGAATACGTCGCAAACGTGCTCGAGCCGATGTTCCGCGAGCACCTCGAACCGACCAAGGCCTTCGCCGACGTCATCCTCGATACCAGCGAAGACTCGGCCGCGCGCATCGCCGCGATCCTCGACTTCATCCTCGCGCCGGGCCAATAGCCCGGTTTTTTCTTTCCCCTGAATCTTGCCTATTTTCGGGCTTTTCGCTATAGTCTGGAGCATGCGTATCCATCCTAAAAAGTTCCGCCGCCCCGTCGAGGTCGCGCCGCTCTATCGGGCCAACTCGCAAATTCTGTCGCCCGAAGTCCGCGTGATCGACGAGACCGGCGTGAACCTCGGCGTGCTGCCGACGGCTCAGGCCCTCGGCATTGCCCAGGAACGCGGCTACGACCTCGTCGAGGTGGACCCGCGCCCGCAGCCGCCGATCGCCAAGATCCTGAACCTCGGCCAATTCAAGTACGAGCGCGAGCGCGAAATGCGCAAGCAGAAGGCCAAGGCCAAGCAGGTGGAAGTCAAAGGCATCCGCCTCTCCCCTCGCATCGGCGCGCACGACCTCGAAACCCGCATGCGCCTGGCGGAGCGCTTCCTGGACGAGGGCGACAAGCTCCGGATCGAGATCATCCTGCGCGGCCGCGAGAAAGCGCACTCTGAGCTGGCCAAAGGCGTGATCCAGGGTTTCGTCAAGCAATTGCAGGAGAAATTCCCCTTGAATATCGAGCAGGCGATCCAGGTCCAGGGAGGCCAGTTGACAATGATCGTCGGAAAGAAGTAAGCTAGCAGCCGCTATGAAAGCCAAAACGAAGAAAGCCTTCGCCAAGCGCATCAAAGTCACCAAAAATGGCAAACTTTTGAAGCGCGCGGCCGGCCAGGATCACTTCAACGCCCGCGACACGGGCACGCAGACCAAGCGCAAGCGCCGGGACACCAACATGTCGGAGTCCTACCGCCACTCGCTCAAGAGCCTGCTTCCTAATCACAACGTCTAAGTATGCCGCGCGTCAAACGAGGTCTCGTCCGCGCCCGCAAGCGCGCCCGCATCTTGAAAAAGACGAAGGGCATGATGTGGGGCCGCAAGAGCAAGATCAAGCTGGCCAAAACCGCCGCCACCAAGGCCGGCGCTTACGCCTACCGCGATCGCCGCACCAAAAAGCGCGACATGCGCTCCCTCTGGCTGATCCGCCTGAACGCGGGTCTCCGCGAACTCGGCCTGTCCTACAGCAAGTTCGCCGGCATGCTCAAAAAGGCCAAAATCAGCCTCGACCGCAAGGTCCTGGCCGATCTGGCCGCCAACCACCCGCCGATCTTCAAGGCCCTGGTCGAAACGACCCAGAAACTGGCCTCCAACTGAGCCAAAAACCGGAAAAGTCAAGGCGCTTCAAAACGCCTTGACTTTTTTGCGTTTTCCTGTTACCCTGGCGCGTTGCTCTTTGGAAAATTCACCCCTACCGAAAACCCCTAGCCCGACACCAAGAAAGAGAGGTGGCTATGGGCCACTCCAGCGTCGTCCCGTCCGAAAAGGACCCGCCCTGCGAGAAGTGCAACCAAGACTGGCAACGTCACACGCTCCTGGGCATGAAAGACGGCGTGTTCCACATGGAATGCGACCGCGATCCCGCCCTCGGCATCGACCCGAACCTGCAGAGGATCGACGACTTGCTCGCGGCCGAAAAGAACGCCAAGAGCCTCGAAGATCGCCTGACGCAGCGCGTGGCCGATCGGGAAGACGAGCACAAGGCTCGGATCCAGACCCTCGAACAGGAGCTAAGGCAGAAGAGCCTCAGGCTTCAGGATCTGGAAGCCCGCGCCGGCCGCCAAGATGAAGTCATCAGGGAGACCTGCGATAGGGCTCTCGACGCGCAGAAGAGGGTCCATGCGGCCGAGATCGATCCGCTTCGCCAGAAGCTGGCCGATCACGCGGAGCTGCAAACCAAGCTGGCCGAAAGCGAAAACAACTATCGGCTGGCCAAGAGCGGCAACGACGCGCTCATCGCCGACGCGCACAAGCTCAACGAAGCGTTGGCGAAAGCCAAAGAGGAAACCGCGAAAGCGCGCTTCAATCTGAATCTCGCCGAAGGCGAGCTGGAGCAGTTGCGCAGCGACTACGAGAGCCTCAAGAAGGGTCTCGAGAACCAGACGATCCGCGTCGGCCAACTCGAAGCCCAGCTGCTCGCGCGGCACGCTCCGGCCACTCCCCCGCCCTTCAAAAAGGCCGAGGAGAAGGCGCCAGTGCCCGCCGCGCCGGACACCGTCCAGATGCCGGCGGCGGAGCTTCCGAACGAGAAGGAGTTCCTCGTTCCCGACGAGGTCTCCGTGATCGAGGAGAAAGAAGCCATCGCGATCGGCGGCGGCAACACGGAAGCGCTGCAGAGCATGGATCTCATCCCGCTCGACCCCGTATCGAAGGGGGAAGAGGACGAGGAAGAGGCCTTCGAAGCTCCGCCGTGCGACGTCTGCGGTCAGACCGCCGTCGCGCAAGCGCCTTTCGAACCCAAGCCCGGCGCGACGGACGATGACGGACAGCTGATGGGACCGGCCACGCTCTACGCCTGTCTCAAGGACAGCCAAGACTGCAACGGTTTCCAAGCCGCCCTGGGCGCGCTGGAAGAGCACTTCCAAAATCCTCCCAAGGATCTGGAAGAGCTCCGCAAGCGTTTCCGGCCGTTGTATCCCGCCGCGCACCTCGTCTCCAACGACCGCACCCAAGAGGAGATCCGCTCATGAACGTCAACGATCCGCGCATCGTCCATACGCAACGGCCTTCGGAGACCGAGGAGCCTTCCTCGAAAAGGAAGATTCTCGGGATCCTGGCGGCCGTCGTGGGCGCCCTGATTCTCGCGATCGTCACCTATAGCTTCGTGTATGACCGCTTCGGCGGCTCGAACGAAGCGTCGGCGAACGTCGTGGAATCGCGCGGCGTCGTCAGTCGGGCCGCGGTCGCCGAAACCCTCCAGAAGGAGGATGCCTTCTGCGCGGCGCATGGCAAGGAAGACGGTTTCAACGCCTGGTTCTGCGGCGACGGCCATCGATGGATGGGCGACGTCAACGGCCAGCTGGAGAAGCTCGACACGAGATCGCCCGCGCACATCAAGTACCTGGCGCTCGCCTTCGTCGCCCTGCTCATCTGGAACGTCATCCTGACGGCGAAGCTCGCCGGCAAGAAAGACAAAGAAGACGCACCGTAGGGGTGCTCAGCTCGGACCGGCTCGTCCTCGCGCAAGCGACGACGGGCCTTTTCTTTTTTTCAAACGGGGATGGCGTCGGGCGCGGTCGCGAATCCGCTTTGCGGCTCTCCGGAGCGGGCGATCGGCGGGTGGCCGTCAGACGCGGCGTAGCCGTAGCGGCGTCCGTCGAGTCCGTAAAGCGCGAAGAGCGGGACTCCGCCCAGCTCACGGCTGAGCGGATCGAAGGCCAGATAGCCGACGATGGCGCCGTCCGGATCGGCGACGGCGCGACAGCGCAGCAAGCGTCCGCGCTTCCCGTAGCAAAGAATGGATGAGGGAACGCGTCCGCGCACGGAGGCGCGCGAAAGCGGGTGCCCGGGCCGGAACGCGCCGTAGCGGACTTCGGCGGGTTCGATGCCGAGGGCTTCCGAGAAGGAAACGTCGTCGGCCGCCGGATGGGCGCGCAGCGTTTCGGCGAGCGGCTCGGCCATGCGACGCTCAAGCTCCGAAGCGCGTGGATGCGCCGCCAGCTGTTCCAGCGCGTCAGCCGCCTCGGACGCCGCCAGATGCGAAAAGCGTTCATGCCAGGCCTCCGGCAGGCGGAACATGAGGGTGGAATCGGTTTTGATCGAAGTTGGCGGAGCGAGCCGTCCGCCGGCAAAAGCGTTTTTCGCGGCGGCGGCGCCGAGGAGACGAACGAAATCCTCATCAGTCTCGTCCCAAAAAGAGAGGCGCGAGCGGTTTTGTTCAGAGAGCGCTTCGAGCAGCGCGTGCGCGGCGCGCGTGCGCGGAGAAGGCTCCGCCGCGCCTTCGCGATCCAGCAGCGCCGAAGCGGCGCTTCCGAGCGCGCGCGCGAAGTCGCGCGATTTTTCATCCGCGCCTTGGGCCTCCCCTTTCAGTACGCAAGACGCTGCCAGCGTTTTCAAAGCCGCTGCTTGGCGCGTCGCCCCGCAAGCGCGCGCGTGGCCCGCGAAAAGACCGAGGAGCGGCCGCAAAGCCTGTTCCCAAACCTCCTCGCCGTCACGCTCTTGGCGCAGCGCGACCGTGGCCGGTCCGCGCAGGCGTTCCCGCGCTTCCTTGCAGCCTGGCGCGAAGATCTCGCGCAGCGCGACCGCCAGCGCGCGAGACGTGTTCACGTCCGCGTGCGCGCTCGAGCCCGGGCCGAGCCGTTGCATCCAGGCTTCAGGCGCTTCCAGATACGCCGAAGCCAGCGCGGCGGCGCGTTCGCGCTCCGCCGGCGAAGCTTCGAAGACGCGCTCGCGATCGGCCAGGCGGTCGATGACCGTCCGGAGATCCGTCTCTGCGAGATCGTCGTCGGTCAGCAGGCGACGCAGCGTTTCGGCCTTCATAGATGCAGCTCGTCGCGCAGAAGTTCCGCCCGATCGAGGCATTCGCGGCCGAAGCGGTCAAGCGCCGAACGGACGCGCGCTTCAGCGTCCGGCACGCGCACGTCGAAAAAAGCGATCAACTCATCCTCGCTGGCGCCCTCTTCGGCCAGCGCGCGGAAGGCCCGGAGCGAATGCGGGTCGATCGCGTGCATCAACTCGAAGCCGACGCGCCTTTGCGCTTCCACGGTCAGCGCGTCCACCGTCTCGGCGCGCTCTTCCTCCGGCGCATGCGCGAAGCCGGCCTTGGCGAGCAAGGCTTCGACATAGGCGCGGATCGGGTCATGCGCGAAGACGGAGACCAGTGGAAGGTCCATACCATGACAGCATAACAAAAAAAGCTCCCGCGCTGAAGCGGGAACTAGCGAGTCTGTGCCAAGAGGGCGCCGACCGACTCGTTGAGCTTGGGATGCTTGCGATCGGCGTAGTCGTAGAAGCCCTTGCCGGTCTTGCGGCCCTTGTCGCCTTCTTCGATCATCCGCTCGAGCAACCTGGGCGGCGTGAAAGCCGGGCCCAAGCCGCCGTGATAGAGATGCTCGGCGATCGCGTAGATGACGTCGAGGCCGACGAAATCCATCAGCTCGAAGGGCCCCATCGGATGCTTCAGGCCTTCGCGGACGCTGACGTCCGTGTTCTGCACGTCGCTCAAGAAGGCGCACATGCGGATGGCTTCGAGCTGCTGCACGAGCATCAGGCGGTTGACCCGGTAGCCGGGCGTGGTCGGCGCGTCGATGGGCAGATGCCCGAGCGCAGTCACGAAGACCTTGCCCGCCTCGCACGTCGCGAGCGAGGCCATCGGCGCGGCGAATTCGACCAGCGTCATGACCTCGACGGGATTGAAGAAGTGCAGACCGAGAAAGCGCTCGGGGCGATGCGACGCCTGCGCCAGGTCATGCACGTCGATGGACGACGTGTTGGTGGCCAGCACGGCTTCCGCCTTCAGGATATCCTTGAGCCTCCCGTAACAGTCCTCCTTGGCGGCGAAATCCTCGACGATCGATTCGATGACCAGGTTGCAGTCGGCCAAGGCGGCGGCGTCATGCGACCAGTCGATCCCGGTCTTGAGCGCGATGTGCTGTTCCACGCTCAGTTTCTGGCGCTCGCGATCCTTGATGACCGCATCATCGAACCGCTTGCGGGCCCCGTACAACGAAGCCTCGCGCCCGACGATGACGACGTGAAAGTCGCGCAGGGCCGCCAGGCGGGCGATGCCCGTGCCCATAACGCCGGTACCGACGATGCCGATCTTGCCAAGCTCCATGACTTGCTCCTTGTTGAGAGAAAAGAACCAGGCCAAAGGATAACGCAAAAACGGAAAATGTCAAGGGCAGAAAAAGCCCCTCGCGCTGGCGAAGGGCATGGCGGAGGAACTATGGCGCCGAGGAGCCCCATTCGAAGCAGGCTTTCCAGGCTTCGAGCGCGCGTTGATCCGGGATCAGGCAGCCCTGGTCGAGCCTGCCGAGAAGCGGGAGATCATCCCGTTCGCGCAGGCGCGCGACCACGAACGCGAGCACCGACGGCAGCGTGCCGCATCTGGCGGCGATCACGGCCGTCGTGACGGCATCGGGGATCGGAAACGGACGGGCCGCGTAGCCGTTCGACCGCACGATCTGCACGGCCGCCCAATCGCAGTAGCCTCGAACCGACAGGGTCGCGCCGCGCTCGAGATCCGCGCCATAAAGCGCCCGAATGGCGTCCTCGTCGCCGTCTTCGACGACGCAAGGAACGAAGGCCGCCATCACCTCGCCGTTCTCCATGTGCGGATCGAGCGCCGTGATCAGTGCCGCGGCGATCTCCGAACCGAGCTCGGCCTGCGCGCGCGAGAGTCGTGAAAGAAAGTCGGCCATGTCGAACCTCCTGCAGAAAAAGATGCGCTCTTTTTTCCGATGCGTCAAGGCGGCTTCCTCACCGCGGCAGCGCGCAGCCGGTCCGGTCCGAAAGCGCCTTGAGGGATTGTTCACCGACCAGGCGCGAGCCATCGGTGAATTCCCAAGTCGGATAGTCTTTGATGTTTTTGTTCGCGCAGACGTCGAGTTCGCTCTTGCCGTCCTCCGAGTTGCATTCGACGTACGGCAGCCGCTCGGTCCCGCCGGCGAAGAGTTTCTTCTGCGCCTGGCAGTGATCGCAGGTGGACGCTCCGTAGAACACGGCGCCCTTGCTCTTCAAGCAGGCGGCGAACGACGCGTCCCAGATTTCCAACGTCATGAGCGCCTGGCGGATGACGTCCACGTTGGCATCCCATTTTTCGGCGGGCATGGAGGATCCGATGAAATAGATGACGGCGTTCTTCATGGCCAGCACCGCGAGCGCGTGGTTCTTGACGCCCGCGTCCGTGTAGGTCGCTTCGAGAACGCGCGTGTCGAGACGGTCGCCGGAGAGCGCCTGGCTCTCGATTGTCGAAGAAAAATCTTTGTAGGTCCGGATCAATTCTTTCGAAAAGAATTGCGCGGCGTCGTCGGCACTCTTGGCCTGGATGGCCGCCGCCGCGATGAAAGCGGTCTTGATCTGCGGATGGAACGGCTTGCCCTGAGACGCGCCCTGCGCGGGACCGTCGAACACGATCGGCGAATCCGCTCCGCCTTTTTCGTTAACCGTCCAGCCCTTGGGCGGATGGAGGCTGAAGGCGAAGCTGTCGCTGACATACGGCTTGAGTTCCAGCGTTTCCCGTCCCGTGGGCGAGACCGGCGTGTTGCCGAGCGACCCGGAATACCCTTCGATGAGGGGTTTCTGCAACCAACCGGCGCCAAGGACGACGGCCGTCATGACCACGATGCCGAGGCCGCAAAGGATGAGGCCCGCGCTGGCGACGCGCCGTTTCTTCGATGCCAAGCCTCTCCAGCCGCTCACCAATCCGTAGGCATGCAGTTCGGCGCCGGCGAACGGGTTGAAGATCCACAGGAGCGGGGCGGCGATCGCGAACAGAAGAGCCGAGCCCGCATCTTTTTCCTTCATCTCTTCAGGCGATGGCGCCGGCCTTTTCTTCACGACGCCGATCAGGGTCAACAGCCAGACGAGCAGGCGCAGGAATCCGCCGACGATCATCAGCATGATGAAGAAGACGTTGAAGATCCCGGCGGTGAACAGGATGCGCAGAAGAATCGGAACGGACCCGCGGAGATCGGTCACTTCCAAAGCGGGCGCAGCGCCGTCCGAACTGAACCGGCCGCTGACCAGGACGGGAATTCCCCCGCCCTTGAAAGCCTCGAGGCCTTGGCAATCGGAGACGTCGAGCGGGAGGCTGAACGCCCCGTCGCGCAACGTGAACGTCTCTTCCGCGGCGGAATAGCGCAGGACGCCACTCAGCGTGATCTGCTGGAGGTTCCAGTAGTCGGGATGCAGGATGATGTCCTGGAGATCCGTGGTCCGGCCCTCGGCGTATGTCGCGCCGCATTCCGCACGCGGACCGTCGGACGAACCCGAACGGATGGACCAGTACAGATACGGCGCCGAAACCAACAAGGCGGTGGCCGACAGGAAGGCGGCCCAACCGGCGAATTTCTTGAAGATGCCCTTCATCTTGGGAGACATCGGGTTTTTCAATGCACAATCATTTTGCTGCAATCCTTAGGCATCCAGCAGGAAGCCCAGCCGTCCGTGCGTTTGACCATGCAATCATTGATGCACGTACATTGACCGGCATCGCAGAGATCGCGCTGATGATAGTATTCGCTGTCGCTCAAATCACCGGACTCAAGCGCGTCGAGACAGGCCGTGTAAGGCGCGTAACACGGGTTGGTGCAGTCGTCGGGTATCTTCGTAAAATTACTGCAGTCGACTTGCGGCGCGGGCGCGGGTTCCGGCGCGGGCGCCGCGGGAACGACCGTCATGACGGAGTTCTCGCATACGGAGATGCCGGCCGTATCGACGACGCAGACGCCGAAGGTGAACGTTCCGGACCCGCTCGGAGTCCCCGACAGCAAGCCGTTCGTATCGAGAATCAACCCGTGCGGCGGGAACCCGACGCCGGTGGCGAGCTGAAAATGATAGGGCGGCAATCCATCGCTCCCGCTGTATTGCGCGCTGAAGGAGGTGCCGGCGAGCGCCGTCAGCTGCTTGTAGTAGTTGAGGACCAGCGGTTTGGTCGCCACGCCGTTCGACGGGATCGTTTTCAGTTTCGGTTTCGGCGCGGTCGGATTCGCCGGCGGCGAGGCCGGACTTGCCGGCGGCGTCTGAACAGCCGCTGGTTTTTCTTCAGGCAGCTTTTTCTGCTCCGCGTCGTTCTTGAGGGTCTGGTGCGATTCGGCCGGCTTCTTGGAGAGCGCCTTGAACAGGTCGGGAATGCTGAGCTTCCGCGCGTCCGGTTTGGCCGCTTCTTCTTTCGCGGCGGCGATCTTCTTGTCCAGATCGTCGAAGTTGGTCCTGAGCGCGGCAGGGACGCCGAGCTTCTCTTCCTGATCCATGACCTGTTTCTTGATCGCTTCGGCCCTGTTCCCGGCAGCGATGACTTCTTGGTCGGGAAGCAGCTTGAGGGTCGCCACGAACCGGTCCCACAGCGTCTGCGCGGTCGCCGCCGAACGCGCGGCGACATCCAGCTCCTGCAGATACGCTTGCTGCGCGTCCTTCAGCTGCGCGAGGAGGTCGGTGGTCTTCGCGTCGTCGCCGGCGGCGTGGGCCTCCACGAGATCCTGGCGCAGCTTGGCCAGCCGATCCTCCATGGTGCGCCTGATCGTGCCGTTCAAATCGACGTACGCCGTCGGTACTTGCCGAAGGACGGCCGGATCATCGCCAGGCTTTGCCCGCGAGGCGATCAGTTCCCATTCGTCCGCTTTGAGATTGGTGGCGACGAGATACTTGCCCTGATCGAAAACTTCGGGCTGGCGGCCGTTTTTGAGCTGCGTCTCGACGTACGCCTGGTAGTCGTCCTCCATCTGATGGATTTCCGCATCGCGTTCGGCGACGCGCTTTCGGAGGTACGCGGCCTCCGCCTTCGACGAAACGACATGCAAGAGCGCCTGTTTCATGCTTTCCAAGGCGATCTTGAGGTTGTACAGGAACGGGTGGTTGGCGGGAGTGACAGCCACCGGGACGGTTTTCGGCGCGGCTTGCGCATATGCGACCCCGCCGGCACACAGGAATGCCGTCACGAGGATAAAGCTAGCCAGCAATTTCTTCATTTCACATATTCTAACATACGCCCGCAATGCCGTCTGCGCGGTCTTCCAAAAAAAGAAAGCGCCCCACCCTGTAGGGGTGCGGCGCATTCTCTGGCGGGCCAGACGGGATTCGAACCCGCGACCTTCTCCGTGACAGGGAGACGCGC
>CAYOJH010000006.1:0-68175 GCA_964404275.1 uncultured Gammaproteobacteria bacterium
ACAGTGTCTCAGTTCCACTGAGGCAGGTCGCGCTCTCACGCCTGCTACTCGTCATAGCCTTGGTGGGCCGTTACCTCACCAACTAGCTGATAAGCCATAAGCCCCTCTCGAAGCGCCTTTTGGGCTTTCCTTCTCGGACATCATCCGAGAATCACGTCCGGTATTAGCGGTCCTTTCGGACCGTTATCCCGAACTTCGAGGCAGGTTACTAATGTGTTACTCACCCGTTTGCCACTAACCACTACACTCATTGCTGAATCCAGTGATTCGTTCGACTTGCATGCCTTAGACACGCCGCCAGCGTTCATCCTGAGCCAGGATCAAACTCTCAATATAGTATCCCGAGAGACCTGGTGGACTCTGCGGGACCTCTGTCATTGGAATTGACGTAGCTCTACCTGCCGGCAACCCAGGGAAGGGCTCCGGCAGATGTGATTATTCTCACGATCAGATTGTCAAAGACTGGCACATCATAGGGAAGGGGTTTTTTGTTGTCAAATCCCCGTTTTTGCGGGGATTTGTAGGCCCTTCCTTTTGACGATGGGCCTACTATACAAGAGTGGAAAAACGGTGTCAAGGGTTGTGTCAAGGGCCGTCAGCGCCTATAAAAATAGGCTCAATTGAGCCTAAATCATGGAGAAATCTTGGGCAGCGTATACGTCACGCCGGAGCCATTCTGTGCCATCTGGCCGATCAGTTCGACCTCATAGAACGGATCAGACTTCCTGCCGGAAGAACTGAAGCAGATACGTTCGCCGGCTGGATCGTTCGTGCCGTCGGGTCTCAGGCGACGCGCGGTCACGTCGACCCAGTAACAGCATCCGTACGTATGGTCGCAGCCCTCGCCTTCGACGTTCTCGATGACGAAGAGGGCTTGGCCGCGGGTCGGGTCATGCGCCGAACGGGGCGCTGGATCCGTATCAATGGAGACGATACGTTGGCCGTTCGGATCGGGCCGATAGTCGCCGTTCGTAAAGTGCGCGGAGCGGATGACCCACCCCGCTTCAAGCTTGAAGGTTTCAACGAGCATGGACCGCCTCCTATTGGAGATGTTAGCCTTAAAAATGCACGGGGGCAACCGGCTGTAAGAATTGAGCAGGTGGCGCGTCTCCATGCATGCCCCAGCTACTATTAACGGGATCGGCCGCCCACGCACGGCCGAATGGGAGGTATGCAGCTGAAGAAAAGGTTCACGATCAAAAAGCAGCTCGCCGTCGGCGCCGTGACGGCGGTCATGCTGGTTACGTCGCTGCCCGCGCTGGCTTCGGACGGACTCGGCCTCGAAGGCCGGTTCGGACTCCATCTCGGTCTCAGCGAGCACGTTCACGCCGAGTCCGGCGATCGCGATGATTCGTCGGGTGATCGCGGCCTCGGCGCCGAAATCAAGGATGAGCTCCTGGCTGTCCGGCAAGAACTCAAGGCGTCCGCGAAACTGAAGTTCAAGGGCGAGCTCGAAGACGCGGACGCGTCGTCCTCGGACGACACGACGTCCACGGCTCAGGTCGCGGAGCGCCAGCAGTGCAAGAAAGAGGCACGGACGGCCTTTCAGGCCTCGCTGGCCAAAGCGCGCGATGAGCGCGACGCGGCGCAGAAGGACGCGCAGACGGCGTATCTCGCCGCGCTGAAGTCCGCGCGCGACGCGTTCCACGCGAGCGTGAGCGCCAGCGTTTCGGCCTCCGGCACGGGAGAAATCTCGGCGAACGTCTCGGCGCGTCTGGCGTATCATCAGGCGGTCAAAGCGGCCCAGAAAGCGTTCCGTGACGCGAAGAAGAAAGCCGCCAACGACTACCACGCCGAAACGAAAGCCGCGCGCGCTATCTTCGACGCCTCGGTGAAGTCCTGCAAGATCTGAACGAAAAATCCTCCCGAAGTGGGAGGATTTTTCATTTCGCGCGTTTGGCGTTCTTGGCCCGCCATTCGCCGATCTTCTTGTGATCGCCTGAGAGCAGGACGGGCGGGACTTTCCAGTGCGTGCCTTTCTTGGGGGAGAAATCTTCCGGCCGCGTGTAATGCGGATGCTCGATGTAACCTTCGGCCGAGTGGGATTCGTCGACGATCGAGGCTTCCTTGCCGACCACGCCGGGAACGAGGCGCGAGACCGCGTCGAGGATCGTCATGGCCGGCAGCTCGCCGCCGGTCAGCACGTAGTCGCCGACGGAAATTTCCTCGTCGATCAGGTGATCGGAAACGCGCTGATCGATCCCTTCATAGCGCCCGCACAGGAAGACGATGTGCTTGTGCTTCACGAGGCGTTCCGCCACGCGCTGGGTGAACCGCGTGCCGCGAGGGGAGAGAAGTATAACATATGACTTTTGACTTCCAACTTCAACCTTTTGGCTTCTCACTTTTAGCTTCTTGCTTCTCAAAGCGCCCAGCGCTTTGAGTGCGCGATAGATCGGCTCAACCTTCATCAGCATGCCGGGGCCGCCGCCGAACGGGCGATCATCGACCTTCTTATGCTTGCCGGTCGCATAGGCGCGCAGATCGTGGATGCGAATATCCAAAAGCTTCCGCGCTTTGGCGCGCTTGATCATGCTCTCGTCGAGATACGACGAAAACATACCCGGAAAAATCGTGAGAATGTCGAAGCGAAGTTTTTTCATCCGTCAGATCAGCTCGCGCAGGCGGTTGGCGAGATCGCTCAGCATCGTTTGGCGCGCGTCTTTGTAAGCGGGATCCGCATCGGAGGCTTCGAGCGCGCGGCGATGATCGTTCACGCGATCAAGCAGCGCTTCGAGCCGCGCGAGCGCGTCGAACGCGTTTTCCGTTTCCTGCCAATCGTGCGCGAGTTCCGCGTCGCGCAGGAACAGGCCCGCCAGCTTGTCGAGGTCGGGCGCGCGCCGTTCGACGCGCGGCACTTTGTCGGTCGTGATCTCGCCCGCAACTTCTCCGTGGAGCAGGCTCGCATGCGCGAGACTGTCCGGCGAGGTTTCAATGCGGAAGTTTTCGCCTTCGGTCGGCTTGCGTTTCATGGCACAATTTTAGCATTTTTTCGGCCTAAAGTCAACCGAAGGTGAAGGCGTAGACGTAGGTATCGGCGTCGAGATAGCGCAGTTCGAGCAGGTGCTCGCCGTAGTTGCCGTGCGCGTTCGTGAGTTCATACAGCCGCTGGCCGTCGATCGTGAGATAGGTGTTTCCGTCAGGGCCCGCTTTGACGTCCGCGCCGCGGAAATTTTCCGGCACGGGTTTTCCATCAAGCAGGATCTCAACGCGCTTTTTGCCGTCGCCGCCCATCACGAGGTTGGCGTTCGAAGCGGAGTAACGATATTCGAGCCGCGCGTCGTTGCCGGAGACGGCGCGTTCCGAAGCGTCGGTCCACTGGCCGCTGAAGGCGAAATGATTCAGCTCCAGCGTTTTCGGAAAGCTGTAGGTGCCGAGCTGATCCTGCGCGACGTTTTCAGGACTCGAGAAGGCGCCCATGCGCGCATAGCCGACATAGGTTTCCGGCGAGCCGATTTTCGAAAAATCCGGCTGCGCTTCCTGCGTGATCGGCATGGCGGCATCTTGGCCCGCTTCCTTTAAGAGCGCTTGGATATCGCCTTCGGTTTCGTCATAGGCGCCTTCGCCGAAATGCACCGCGCGCAGGCGGCCCTTGGCGTCAAAGAGATAATGCGCGGGCCAGTACTGGTTCTGATAGGCGTTCCAGGTGGCCTGGTCGCTATCCAACGCGACGGGATAGGTGACGCCCAGGCGCTTGACCGCGTCGCGCACGTTCTGTTCGACTTTTTCGAAGGCGAACTCCGGCGTGTGCACGCCGATCACGATGAAACCCTTATCCTTATACTTGCCGTACCACGAGGTGACGTAGGGGAGCGTGCGCAGGCAGTTGATGCAGGAGTAGGTCCAGAAATCGACCAGCACGACGTTGCCTTTCAGATCGGCGGTCGTGAGCGGCGGCGAGTTGATCCAGGCTTTGATGCCCGTGAATTCCGGCATCGCGTCGGCCAAGACCGGCAGTGCGTTTTCCGCGGTCGTCGGCGCGGTGAGTTTCGCGTAGGGATTCGCCGGCATGAGGTTCATCATGCCTTGCATGCGCTTCGAAACGATCGCGCCGGCGGCGAGCAGGAGAACGACGGCGATGCCGATCCCGAGCCAGATTTTTTTCGACATAGATTAGAGCATCAAGATCGAACTGACGGGCAGCCGCGCGATCAGCCAGGCTTGGATCACGTGATCGTATCCGGCCAGGATCGCGATCGCGGTCAGCATGATCAGGATACCGAAGGCCTTGTTAAAAAGGGAGCGCCAGCGTCCGGCCGAACGGAGCCGTTCCTGGAGGTGCCGGCTGCCATAGGCGATTGCCAGCATCGGCAGACCCGCACCGACGGCGTAGGCCAGGAAGAGCAGCGCCGTCGTGACGTAGTCGCTCGTGCGCGCGGCCAGCGTGATGATCGTGGCCAGGATCGGTCCGGCGCACGGCGTCCAAACCAAGCCGAGCGAAGCGCCGACGGCGAGACCGGAGAGCGCGTCGGTTTTCGTCGAGGCGCCACCCGAAACGTTCGCGCCCAATTTCGCGAGCAGAGGCTGCATCTTGGCCGACAATTTTTCGTACGCGCCTTCAAAGCACAGCGCCGCGCCGCAAAGGAACAGGATGACGCCGGCGACGGTGCGGAGCGCGTCATTCGAGATGCCCAGGAACGTGCCCGCGGTCGCGAAGGCGGCGCCGATCACCGCGAACGAGCCGACGAAGCCGGCCACGATCATGAGCGGCCGCCATTTCGAACGTCCGCCGCTCGTCCCTAAGAGAAAGGGGAGAACCGGCAAGATGCAGGGCGCGAGAATCGTGAGGACGCCCGCGGCGATCGCCAGGAAAAAGAGGGTCATATGAAGGAAGTCTATCATGGAGAAAGAAAAAGCCCGTCAGCGATGACGGGACCGACGGCGTTTTCGATGGCGGCGCGCATGTTGCGCGGCGGGCCGGACTTTGCCGGCTTTGGCATAGCTCGGCAGCACCATGACGTGAAAGCAGTACTGGCCGTATTCCTGGATGTAGATGACTTTGCCCTGGGACGCGAGCGTGTTCAGCCGGCGGCGGATCCAGGCGTCTTCTTTGCGGGAGAGGCCGATCCTCGAGATGTCGACGGTGGCGCCGGTCAGGTGCGAAGAGCGTTTCCAGCCCGACGCGCCGCAGATGGCGTTGCCGTTCGAATGGCAGAGCCGGCGCTGATAGGCCTGGGTGCGCACGAGCGACGTGATCACGTAGCGCGTGCCGAAGGCGTCGTGCGCCGCGCCGAGCTCATGATCGAGAAAGGCTTTCGTCCACGGGCGGGCATGGCGATAGAGATCGCGATGCTCCGGATCCATCTCGGCGAGCGTCTGATCGATGGCGTACGCGTCGGTGTCGCCGACGCTCACCAGCCGCCCCGCGTCGACGAAGGCGCGGAGGTCGTCGAGCGTTTCGAGCCGTGAGAGGTCGTACCGGTCAGCGGCGTCATTCTGCAGCTTTTGCAGATAGCCGCGGGGATGGGCCTCGGTCGGAATCGGGGCAAAGAGCGCGAGGAGAACGAGAAAACATGGAATGTTCCTCATGACGGCACCTCGCTTCATAGGGTACAATACCGGCAGCTATGGTCAAAAGGATCGCCATCCTCTCGCTGCTCTGCTGGTGCGCTTGTGCTCCAGTCTTGGCGCAACGCATCTCTCCGGTGACCGCGCGCGACGTTCGGCAGACGCCCGACGGCGTCGATCGCGTTTTTTCCTTCACCGTCGTCAACGCGCTTCCCCGCGACTTCGTGGTCCACGGGCGCGTCACGGTCATCAACGTCTACGACACCTCGCTGCCGGTCACGCTGCCTTTCGACGGCCTGACGGTGCCGGCCGGCGGGACGGCTCCCGTTCAGGTGCGCTGGCATGACGCGCCGCTCGCCGGACAAGTCCGCGCGCTGATCGTCGTGAGCGACGGCCTCGACCCTTCCTACGTCGCGCCGATGACGTTCTGGCTCTGGCCGAGCCTGCCGAACGTCGGAATCGTCGCTCTGGGCATCCTGTTCACCCTGGGCGTCGTGCTGGTCTGGCGCCTCCTGCGGAAAAGAACGAAAAGGCCGAAAGTTTCGGCTCCGGCCGCGCGCCGGATTCCGACCAACATGCTTCCGTACGTCGTCGAACCGAACGACAGCTTGATGTCCCTGACCAGCCGGTTCGACGTCAGCTGGGAAGACCTCGTCCGCGCCAACCGTATGATGCCCCCCTACGAACTGAGGCCGGGAAAAACGATCCTGATCCCGCGGCACCCCCTGAAGTCGAAGCCCGCGCCGAAGGCTTGACGCCCAAAGCGCTCGCGCGTATAGTTAGGCCATCTAACTATTCGTCGCGCTGCATCGCATGCCCGTCTCGGCCCGTCTCAAGCGCCTGATTTCGCTGAGCTTCTCCCTTCACGGGATGATGCGCGATCGGCTCAAGCGCGCCTCGCATCCCGACGCCGTTTCGTTCCCGAAGCTGGTGGTCTTGCGGTTCATCCTTGAGCGTAAGGATCCGCCCATGAAAGACGTCGCAGCCTTCCTGGGCGTGACGCCGCCTTCGGCCACCGCGCTGATCGACGGCCTGGCCGCCGATGGGCTGGTGGCCCGGAAACCGGATCCTCGAGACCGGCGCGGCGTGCTCTTGCGCGCGACGCCCAAAGGCAGACGCCTGGTGCAGGCCTGTTTCGCCCGCGTCTCGGCACAGGTCGCCGAGATGTTCGGCCGGCTCACGATCGAAGAACAGGATCGCTTGATCGCCATTTTCGAGAAATTACTCGTATGAAGAAAATCCTCTTGATCGTCCTCGGCGTGATCCTGGTGGCTTTTGTCGGCTGGAGAATCGCCGCGGCCCGTGCGCCGAAGATCGCGTACGACACGTTCGACGCCGCGCGCCAGACGCTCCGCCAGACCGTCCAGGTCACCGGCGAAGTCGTCTCTTCGCAGGACGTCGATTTGAAATTCGAAGCCTCCGGCCGCGTGCATGCGATCATCAAGAAGGTCGGCGACCCGGTCAAAGCGGGGGAAGTGCTGGCCACGCTCGACGGCCGCGATGAAGCGGTGGGCGTCCAGAAAGCGCAGGCGGCGCTCTTGTCGGCTCAGGCCAGCCTCGATCGTTTGCAACATGGCGCCACGGCCGAGGACATCAACGTCGCGGCCGTCGCCGCAGAGAACGCGCAGACGTCTTTGGATCAGGCGCAGCTTTCGCTGACGAGGACCCAGGCTTCCAACGCGGCTACGCTCGACAAGGCCTACGGCGACCTCGATGGCCAGATCGAGAGCCTGTATCTCAAAGCTTCGAGCGCGGTTCAGACGATGAAGAACGAAGTTTTCGACGCGGCCGGCAGCCTCCGTTCCGACATTTCTTCTTCCGATTCCGGCACGCAGAATCAAGCCCTGACGGATTTCACGGCGGCGCGTTCCGCCATCACGGCGATGGACATGGACGTGGTCGCCTATCGCGCCGCGACAACGGACGCTGACAAGGACCGCTTGTCGGGCGCCCTGCTCGGCGAAGCGAAAACCGTCCGTCAATCCGCGCAGACGGCCAATGCGCTGATGCAGACCTCGGTGCCGACAGGCGCGACGACGCAAGCCGCCTTTGATGCGCGAAAATCCGACGTGAAGGCGGCTTGGTCGGAGCTGAGTGCCGCCGTCAACGCCGCCGATTCGCAGCGCTTGCTCGTGGCCTCGACCGCCGCTTCGAACGCCTCCTCGCTCTCCGCCGCAGAGCAGAACGTCAAGACCGCCGAAGGCGCGCTCGCGAGCGCGCAGGCCAACCTCGATCTGAAGAAAGCGCCGGCCACCTCGTTCGATCTTGAGAGCGCCCGCGCGAGCGTCTCGCAGGCGCAGGCTTCGCTCGGCGAGGCGGAAAACGCGCTCGAGAAAACCAAGATCCGCGCGCCCTTTGACGGCACGATCGCCCAGGTGCCCGGCCGCGCCGGCACGACCGTTGCGCCGAGCGACGTCATTCTCAAATTGCACGGCGACAACCTCTACGAAATCGAAGCCGACGTGCCGGAAACCGACGTGGCCAAACTCAAGATCGGCCTGCCCGCCGAGATCACGCTCGACGCGTATGGCGACGGCGTGAAATTCCAGGGCGCGCTGACTTCGATCGACACCGCGCAGACGGTCATCCAGGACGTCGTCTATTACAAAACGCGCTTCCAGCTTCAAGCGCAGGCGGACAAGCCGATCCGGACCGGCATGACGGCCAACATCACGGTCATCACGCAGGAAAAGGCGAACGTACTCGTCGTACCGCAGCGCGCCATCAGGCTGGATGGCGAAGAAAAAAGCGTGCGCGTGCTCGAAAACGGCCAGGAGGTCAAGAAGGTCGTGACGACCGGCTTGTACGGCGATGACGGGTACGTCGAAATCGTTTCGGGCCTGTCCGGTGGCGAGAAGATCGTGCTGGCCGCGCGCCGCGGCGGCAAGATCATCACGGAATAACATGTCCGCCGAGGCGCCCATCATCCGCGTCCGCGCGCTGAAGAAAGACTACGTCTCCGAGGACGTGACCACGCCGGTGCTCCACGGCCTCGACTTCGACGTGCGCCGGGGCGAATTCTTGGCGATCATGGGACCTTCCGGTTCGGGAAAATCCACTTTGATGCACATCCTGGGCTTCCTGGATCGTCCCACTTCCGGCACCTACGAATTCGAAGGGCGCGACGCCTTGAAACGGACGGAAAACGAGCTGGCCGACATGCGCAAACGCCGCGTCGGTTTCGTCTTCCAGGCGTTTTTCCTCTTGCCCGAACTGACCGTGCTCGAGAACGTCAAGCTGCCGCTCGCGTACCACGCCATGCCCGAGAAGGATCGCGAGCTGCGCGCGCGCAAAGCCTTGACGGCCGTCGGGCTCGACCATCGCGTCGATTACTTGGCGACGCGCATCTCCGGCGGCGAAAAGCAGCGCGTGGCGATCGCCCGCGCGCTCGCGTCCGAACCGGCCGTGATCTTCGCCGACGAGCCGACCGGCAACCTCGATTCGACATCCGGCGCGCTGGTCATGGAAATCCTCGAGCGCTTGAACGAAGAAGGACACACGATCATCCTCGTCACGCACGAGCAGGACACCGCCGAACACGCCGAACGCATCATCCGCATGCGCGACGGCTTGATTTTAAGCGACGAGCCGGTCCAGCACCGACGCCGGGGCCAGGACGGCCTCCGCAAATAATATGCACATCGGCGAAACGACGCGCACCGCATTCAAGGGATTGGCCGCGCACAAGACGCGCTCGTTCTTGACGATGCTCGGCATCATCATCGGCATCGCGTCCGTCATCATGATGATGTCGCTCGGCGCCGGGGCCCAGGACTTGATCGTCGGCCAGATTTCGAGCTTCGGCCCCGACACGCTGTTCGTGCGCGGAGGCGGAGGCGACGCCAACGGCCCGCCGAACTTCGCCCAGCTCCAGGCCATCACGTACGCTGATTATCAGGCCGTCCAACGCTTGCCTTCGGTCAAGGCAGCCGCGCCGATCCTGCAGATCGACGCCACGGTCGCCTATCAAGGCCAGACGTCCGTGCCGACCGTCTACGGCACCTCGCCGGACTATTTCGATCTGAATCGGACCGGCCTCGACGCGGGACGGCTGTTCGACAAGACCGACCTGGACGGAGCCGGAAACGTCATCGTGATCGGCCATCAGCTGGCGCTCGATCTTTTCAACGGCGACGATCCGATCGGAAAATCCGTGACGGTCAACCGCAAAACCTTCGTCGTGATCGGCACGCTGCCGGCGCACGGCGCGTCGATCTTCCTCGATCAGGACAAGGCGGCCTACGTGCCGATCACGACCGCGAAAAAAGAGCTTTCCGGCGTGAACTACGTCACCTTCATGATGGTCCAGGCCAAAGGCGACGTCGATTACGCGGCCGACGACGTGCGCTTCCTCTTGCGCGACCGCCACAAGATCGACAATCCCACCGGCGACACCAAGAAGGACGATTTCCTGGTCCGGACGCAAGTGCAGGCCGCCGCGACGCTCAGCACCGTGACCGGCGCTTTGACGCTGTTCCTTTCGGCCATCGCTTCGATCTCGCTCGTGGTCGGCGGCATCGGCATCATGAACATCATGCTCGTCTCCGTCACGGAACGGACGCGCGAGATTGGCTTGCGCAAAGCCGTCGGGGCCACGCGCGCCAACATCATGCTGCAGTTCCTGCTCGAGGCCATCATGCTGACCATGCTCGGCGGCTTCGTCGGCGTCGCGATCGGAGGCAGCTTCTCCTTCCTGGCCGCCAAGATCATCGCCAACTATTCGCCCGATTGGAAATTCTCCCTCCCGCTCTCCGGCATCCTGCTGTCGGTCGGCGTGGCCACGTTGGTCGGTCTGATCTTCGGCCTCTATCCCGCGCAAAAAGCCTCGAAGCTCGATCCGATCGAAGCGCTGCGTTACGAATGAGCCGGCCCTCGATTGACGGAATCGCCTCCGTGTTCTAAGGTGGCGCGTTCGAAGCCCTTTGCCTCGGGAGAACCCATGCTCAGCCAGGAACAGACGCACCTGCTCGAAAAAGCCAAGTTGCCGACGGACATCGCCGCCTTCATCGGTCGCCGAGCGCGTTGCCAGTATCTTCACGGACACGGCGCGCTCCATGAATACGAAGTGATCGGCCTGACATTTTACGTCCGTTACGGCCGGGTGCGCGAACAGATCTGGCACAACGCCCCGCTCGGGATCCAAGCCATCCTCGCGCCCGTCACGCAGCGCGAGATCGAACGCGGGGAATCCCTGCATCACCCGTTCATGCGCTTCGACGGAGAACGCTGGGCGCTCTTCACGCTCCGCCCGCGACTCTCCTCGCACCGCACCGAGAGCTCCTGGATCGAACACCCCGTCAAGGTCTTCTGGGAATGAATGCCCGCGCCTCGCCGCGGGTTTTCTTTTCTCTTGAAAAAAACGGTCTTATCCGCTACATTGAGCCCGATATGGAAGAAGCCAAGAAGCCGCTCAAAATCACCAAGATCGTTATCGACCGCGAGCTGTGCATCGGGGCGGCTTCGTGCGTCGTGATCGCGCCGGGCACGTTTCAGATGGACGAGGAGAACAAGGCCTACCTCGTCGACATCGACGCGCATGACGCGGAGACGCTCAAGATGGCGGCGGAATCGTGCCCGACCAAGGCGATTTTCCTCTACGACGAAGAGGGAAAGCAGGTCTACCCGTAATGCGTTCCGTCGACGTTCTGATCATCGGCGGCGGCGCGGCCGGCACGACGGCGGCGGAGACGTACCGCGCCGGCGGCGGCGAGGGTTCGGTCGTGATCGTGTCCGACGAAGCGCATCGGCTGTATTCGCGCGTGCTCTTGCCGCATGCGGCCAAAGGCAAGATCGCGGCGGAGAAGTCTTTTTTGAGAAATGAAAACTGGTACGCGGAAAAAGGCATCGAGCTTCTGACCGATCTCTCCGTGCTACGCGTAGATTTCAAGCATCGCATCGCCGTTTTGGATAACAACGAAGAACTTTCCTACAAGAACTTGGTGATCGCCGTCGGCGGCAAGCCGCGGGATTGGCACGTGCCCGGCGCGGAGACGAGCGGGGTTTTGAAATTACAGACGTACGAAGACGCGCTCGCGCTGCGCGATGCCTTGCGACCCGAAGCGCGCATGGCGATCGTGGGCTCCGGCTTCATCGCGATCGAATTCGCCGCCGCCTGCGTCGAGAAAGGCGTCCAGGCGACGCTCTTCAATCGCGGACCGCATTTCTGGGCTTCCGCGCTCGGCGAAAAGATCGGTCAGGCCGTCCAAGCCGCGATGGAAACGCAGGGCCTGCGCGTGCGCCATTCCGCGAAAGTGGCCGCCGTCGAAGGCGGTGAAACCGTTTCGGCCGTGAAACTGTCGACCGGCGAAACGTTTCCATGCGAGCTGGTCGGCCTCGGCATCGGCATCGAGGTCTCGGCAGAGCCGTTCGCCGATCTGAAGGGCGAGATCGGCCTCGCCGCGGACGCGTTCCTGAAAGCGAAACACGAGAACGTCTGGATCGCGGGCGACTGCGCGGAATACGACGATGAAGTCGTCGGCTTCCGCCGCGTGGTCGGCAACTGGACCAATGCGATCGCCCAAGGCCGCCACGTCGGCCAGGCGCTGCTCGGGCGCCACGAAAAATTCATCATGCTGACCGGCTACAGCACGAGCGTCTTTCCGGGCGTGAACCTGATTTTCCTCGGCGAATCGCGGATGCTGCCCGACGTCGAACGCCATGAACGCGTTCTCGAAGAAGGAAAAAAGATCGTCGAATTCCGCACGCTGCGCGGCCGCGTAATCGGCGCGCTCCTGCTGAACGCGACCGATCAGCGCGCAGCCGCCGCGGCCTTGATCGTCTCGGGCGTTTCCCTGGTAGGCAGAGAAAACGATCTGAGCGACGCTTCAGTGCCGCTCGATCAATTTTGAGAGCCGTTTTGACGCGAAGGCCCGACGTGATTCGTCCTTTTATTTTGCGCAGTCCTCTTGACATGCGACACCCTCCTTCCGGTAGGAAGTCCCCGCATGTCCACCACGTCAAAAATGCGCGGGCGCGTAAAAAAGACGGGGAAAGCCCTCACCTTTGCCCTCCTGCAAGCCGCCATCGATTATTTTGAATTTTTTGAAGCGGCTAAAAATCACCGCCGCCTTTTGACGAGCCAGGGTTTGGAAGGCGTACGGAGAGTGAAGTTGCTGATGCGTCGGCGCCAGTTCACGGAAAAACTGTATGCCCTTCGACGGCGCGGGTTGTTGAAGCAGCGAAAGATCGGCGATCGTCTCAGGTATTCGTTAACAGAAAAAGGCAGGATCTCATATTTGAAAATGCTGATTGCTCAAGCACCGCTTAGAAAAGACAGAAAGATGACGCTCGTTATTTTTGATGTTCCCGAGCGTGAGAAATCCGCACGAGGGTCGTTGAGGCATTTCTTGAAAACCTCGGGTTTCATCCGACTTCAATGGAGCGTATGGGAAACGCGCAAGGATGTCGTTGAGGCTTTACATCAGTGGGTGCGTCTCAAGAACCTTCAAAATTGGATCACGGTTCTCTTGGCAGAAAAAGCTTGAAATCGTCGTCCGTTAAAATTCTGCGGGCGCAGAATTTTGTCGGCGGCGGAGCGCGGCTTTCGTTGGGAGACGAAGTCGAGTAGGCTGATCGCATGCACGTCGCCGTCATTATTCCCGCGCACGACGAAGCCGCGATCCTCGAAGCGAACGCGAAGCGGGTTTGGGAATGGGGGAGAGCGGCCTTCGGCGAAAGCTTCATGCTCGTCTTGTCCGAAAACGGTTCGCATGACAGCACGGCGTGGGTCGCCAAGCTTTTGGAAAAATTGCTGCCCGGCACGCTCGCGCTTTCTTCGAAGGCGCCGGGCAAGGGCGGGGCGATCATGCGCGCGGCCGCGGCGGTCGAAGCCGAGATCTATCTTTTCATGGATGCGGATCTTTCCGCCGATCTCGCTTCGGCCGAGACGCTCGTGCGCGCGGTCGAAGCCGGCGCGGACATGGCGATCGGCTCGCGGCGCGCGGCCGGCGCCGAAGTTTCGCGGCCGCCGTTTCGCAAGCTTTGCACGGCCACGTATGCGCTGGTGGCGCAGCGGACGCTGCGGCTGGACGTGCGGGATCCGCAGTGCGGCTGCAAGGCTTTTTCGCGCCGCGTGCGCGACACGATCTTGCCATCCGTGCGCGATGACGGATTTTTCTTCGACACCGAATTTTTGGCGCGGACGCGACGGCGCGGAATGCGCATCGAGGAACGGGGCATCCGCTGGACGGAGCGGTCCAAGGCATCCGGCGCGAGCAAAGTCCGCCTGTTCGCGACCGGTTTCGATTTCCTCAAAAAAACGACGGCGTTGCGCAAAGACCTGGGGTAAGTTACGGTGGATTTAAGGTCTTTTTACCAAGGAGGCGCCGATGCGCGCATGGCTGATTTCGGCTGTTGTTTTGGCCGGCTGCCTGCACGGCCCGGCGTTTCCCGCACCGAGTCCGCATGTGGACGCGATGAAGGCGTGGCACGCGGCCATGCAAGCCAAGGAGTATCTGAACGCCGCGGAAGCGGCCGCCAAAGGCGGGCTTCATCCGCGACTGATCGGTCTTCCGCTCGAGCTTGCTCGCCAAGAGGCGCAAGCGAGCGCGCAGGCCTATCTCGACGCCAGGTGGAAGAACGAAGGCAACGCGCTTCGCGAACGGATGGTCGAGGCCTTCCGCCAGGAAGTCGCGATCGCCTGCACGTACGGACCGGTCAAGGAGTCCGCCGAGTTGGCGGTGAACGACGTCCGCTCGACCAGTCAGAACGTGTTCGACGACGGGCTCCTCAACCTGCTGCTCGAGAACAGCTGCCCGCTCGATCACGATCTGCGCTACGAGATCATCATGACGGCCGCCGCATCGGGACTGGACGACCTTGCTCTCAAGGAAGCGCTGCACGCGCCCGATTGGACGGACATCAATGCGCTCACGTTCGCCATCTGGTATCCGATGCACGGCAACTGTGGCCGCGGGTTCCGGATCGCCACGCTCTTCGCGCTGAAGCCGGATGCCATCGAGAAGCTGATCGCGGCCAGCGATTGCGAGCCGGGCGGATACGCCACGGCCGGATGGGCGTTCCCGCGACAGGACGCCCGCGGCTATTTTTTCGCCGCGGTTCGGCAGCGCAAATACCGCCTGGCGCTGGCCTTCAATCGCTTGGCCGGCGGCGGAGACGAGGAGATCGCCTATCTGGTTCAGGAGCTGTTCGCGCACAAGGACGAATACGCGGCCGCGGAACGGCTCGTCAAAGCCAACCCCGAACTGCGCGATCCGATCTACGCCTTCGCGCTGGCGCACGGCCGGGCGCGCTACGTCGGCCAGCGGGCGAAAGAAATCTCGTGGGAGGAACGCGCCTTCGAGCAGCTGCTGCGCGACGGCAAGTATGAGGACGCGGCCGAAGTGGCCGAGTACGGCGTCTCGTTGACGCTGAGAACGGAAGGCGTCTTGCGGGCGTTTCGCGCGGCCGCGCAGGCGGGAAACTTTCCCAGCGCCGGCTACCTCGGGAAGCGCTACTCGGCGATCGTGCCCAAGGACGAAGTTGAAGCCGCGCGCGATGCTTGGAACGCGGCGCATCCGGACCAATGGTATGGACCGCGCAAGCTGCCGCGGAATCTCCCGAAGCTTCCGCCCTGCTCGAAAGACTGGGACGCGGAACAGAAACCTTGTCAGAAATAAAACGCCCTGTACCGTACGGTGCAGGGTTTTTCTATTCTCCGATCGCCAGCCTGCGGACCGGATCCCAGCGCCCGCGGCAGGCCGGACCGTCCTTCGGACGCTCGCGGTGCCAATAGCGCCATTCGGCCGGGTAGGTCGCATGCGGCGCGAGGCCGGAGGCGGCGTTCAGCGTGATGAAAGAGGAGGAGCGCGTGCCGTAGTTGTCTTCCGGCGGACGATGGATGCAGGTCGAGGCCATGCGCTTCATCCACTCGGAACCGGGTTTGGGATACGGATCGTGGATCTCGAGCAGGCGCTGCCAGGTGCCGCGATGCGGCGTCATGTGCGCGAGACGATCCGAGGCCCAGCGGCGTTCGATCGCTTCGGCGCGCGGACTATGGCCGGAGCCGACGCCGAGGTTGCTGACGATCACGAGGCCGCTGCCGGCGCGGGGAATGACGTCGGTGACGTACGGATGTTCCGGTCCGTTCGCGCCGTCGCCGCGGATCACGCGCACGCCCGTCGCTTCGTCGCCGACGATCAGGTTGAAGCCGTTGTAGCGGCGCGCGTCGAGCGCGGTCAGGCAGAGCATCGCGTCATGCGCGCAGGACTCCTGGGTCGCGAGGATGACGAGTTCGCCGCGCGATTCCTGGCCGCCGATCGAGCGGACGTCGGCGCGATTCGTCAGCGCGGCGAAGAGGCCGCGCGCGTTCACGCCGATCCAGGTGCCGCCGCGCAAAAGGTCTTTCGGAGCGAGCCGTTTCGGCTCGCCATCCCACGCGTTCGGCGGTTCGGCGGTCCGATCGAGCAGTTCGTCGCGGTTGGCGGCGATCACGATCGGATGGTGCGGAAAGAGCTTGTACCCGACGATGACGGTGCACATCGAGTCCTCCTGACCCGACTCTACGGATGTTCGATGATGATGGCAAGGTCCTGTTCGCGGAGCTTGGAGAGCGTGCGGAGCGTCTTGTCTTCTTCGAGCAGGCGTCCGAGCTGCCGTCCGCCGACGAAGTGGGGGAGGATGACGTAATCGGCGCCGCGTTCGTAGAGCGTGACCGCGTCGAATTCCGATTCGGCGGTCAAAATGACCTTGGCTTTCGGGTTGGCGGCTTTGACGCGGGCCAGGAGCCCGGAAGATTCGTGGAACGACGGCACGGTCGAGATGACGGCGCGGGCCTCGTCGAGCGCGGCGAGATCCTGGATGCTCGGATCGGCGATGTCGCCATAGATCGCGCGGATGCCTCGGCGTCCCAGCTGCGTGACGACGTCGGGATTGAAATCGACGACCAGGAACTTTTTGTGCATGTCTTCGAGGGAGCGCAGGACGTTGTGGCCGACGCGGTGGCAGCCGACCAGCACGATGTGGCCCTTGAGCGCTTCGCTCGCGACGCGCTGTTCCTTCTTCGCGCGGAATTCGAAGAGTTTCAGGAACGGCGACAAGCGCTCATAGAGCGCCTCGCTGTGCAGGATCATGTACGAGGAAATCAGGATCGTGATCAGCGCGACGGCGGTCACGATCGAGACGACGTCCTGTCCGACGTGGCCGAGCCGGTGCCCGAGCGTCACGACGATCAGGCTGAATTCCGAGACTTGCGCGACGGTCACGCCGGCCATGAAGGAGGTCCGCGCGCGGAAGCCGAGCGCGCCCATCAAGACCATCACGATCAGCGGATTGCCGATCAGCACGAACAGCGAAAGCACGACGATCGGCAGCCAATGCGCCGCGGCTCCGGAGAGCACGAGCTTCGAGCCGAGCACGATGAAGAACATGACGGCGAAGACGTCGCGCAGCGATTTGACGCGGCTCATGATCTGGAAATGCTCGACGCTTTCGGACAGCGCCACGCCGGCCATGAAGCTGCCGATCTCGATCGTCAGTCCGACGGACGGCAGGCTGGCCAGCGCCGCCATGCCCAGGCCCCAGGTCAGGCTGGCCAGGAACAAAATTTCCTGCGAGCCGGCCAGGCGATGCAGGATTTTCGGCATCAGGTATTTGCCGATCAAAAGCGAGAGACCGAGCAGGGCCGTGCCTTTGGCGAACGTCATGGCGAGCGCGAGCGGGATGCGCGAAGGTTCGAGCGACGCGCCGGACAGGCCGGAGAGCAGGATCAAGACGCCGAGGGCGATGAAGTCCTGGAGCAGCAGCACGCCGACCACGAGCTTGCCGTAGAGACTGGCCAGCGCTTTCTTTTCTGAGAGCAGCTTGATGACGATGATCGTGCTCGAGAAGGTCAGCGTGACCGCGATGTAGGCGGCCGGAAGCCCGCGAAGCCCGAGCGCCAGCGTGATCAGGTAGCCGACGCCGGACGTGAAGAGCACCTGGCCGACGCCGATCAGCGCGGCGGCGCGTCCGACGTGCCGCAGTTCGGAGAAATTCATCTCCATGCCGGCCAGGAACAGCAGGAAGGCGATGCCGAATTGCGCCAAGACATCAAGCACTTGGCCGTTGTTCAGCTGCAGCAAACCGAGCGGCCCGACGATCAGTCCGGTCGCGATATAGCCGAGGAGCGTCGGCTGCTTGCAGAGGCGCGCGATCGCGCCAAGCCCCGTCGCCAGCCCAAGCACCAGCGCGAGTTCGAGAAACAAGTGGTCCATGGCTTCCAGTATAACAAATGTGAACGAAAACGGCGTTGACGCGCGCGCCGCGCGGCGGTACAACTGACGCACCACCCGTTCTTTGAGAGGAGAACCCGATGACTGACGCTTGCGCATCCATACATGCGACCTTGTCCGCGCAGCTGGATTCCGGCTTGCCGTTCGATCTCACGCTGGAAGAGGTCCGGCACTTGAACGCCTGTGCCGATTGCGAAGAGTGGTTCGAGACGCACATCGATAACGCGGATCTCGGCGAGGACGAGGATGCCGCGATCGCACGCGTGCAGCCGCTGCTTGAGCGATTCGCCGAGCTTGAAGCGGAAGCGCCACCGGACGCGGCAGCCGAAGCGCTCGCTTCCGCGCGCGACGCGGAAAACGCCTCGTTCGAGACCGTCGTACGCGCCTTCATCGCCAAACACCCTTTGCTCGATCCGGCCGCGCACGACATCCCGATGGACCGCTATCGGTACCCCGTGTTCTTCATGGTCGTGCATACCGTCAACATGCTGATGCGCAGGATCCTCCGCAGCGACGAAGCCATGGCAAAGGTCTACGGTCTGCGCGACGACGGAGAAGTGTTCCTGGACGGCATTTCGAAAGTGCCGGCCGCCAGCGTGCAAAGAGAAATCGCGCAGTGGCTTGGTATCGAACGCATCGTGCCGGAGGCGGAAAAAACGCCGGACCTGCAAGAAGCGTTCCGGCGCGAGAAGGCCTGGCGCGACGACGAGACGTGCGTCAAGCTCGCGCGCTGGATCGTCGCGGCGATCCGCTGCAAGCCGGACCTGATGCGGAACTTCCGTATGGTCGGCGTTTCGCCGAAGGATCCGCGCATGATTCTGCTCGAGCCGATCCGTACCAAGAGCGGCGAACGCGATCCTCTCGAGTTGTGGAAATGAAAAGCGCGCCCCGTACGGCGCGCCTTTTTATTTGTTGAGCTGATCGATGTCGCTCTGGTATTGCGTCGCGAGCTTGACGACGTTGTCGCCGTAGAAGCGGTAGGCGAGGTTGGTGGAGCCCGAGAAATATTTCATGGCCGCCGCCCATTCGCCACTTTGCGTTCCGCCGCCGTCCGCTTTCAATTTGAGCGAAGCGGCCAGGAAAGCGTCGCGGATGTCCCAGGGGTTGGCGGTCTTGCCGGTGATCGCTGAAATCTTGCCGGCATAGCCGAGCCAGGTCGAGGGGATGAATTGCGCCGGACCCATCGCGCCGCCCCAGCCGATCTGGTTGCCGTTCGCATCATGCATCGGGCAGGAGATCGGCGTCGTGTCGATCGGCAAGTTGAGAGCGGAGGTGATCTGCTGGAACGGCGCTTGGTCGCGATCCGGCTTCATCACGACTCTCCAGCTTTTGGAAGGAGGATCGTTCAGGCGGTTGCAGGTGCCGACGTTGGAGCCGAGATTCGATTCCTGCGTCAGAATCCCCAGAAGGAAGGCGGCCCGCACGCCCGTCTGAGCCGAAGCCCATTGCGCCACGGCGACCGCCTGGCCGAAGGTGATCTGCTTGCCGAGTTCGAGCAGCGTGTACATGCGATTGCGGATCGCCGCGGCCTGCTGCTTCTGATCCGCCAGCTGGTTCTGGTACGCCGCCTCCTTGCCTTTGGTTTCCTGAAGCAGCGTGTCCTGGTCCTTGATCGTGCCGGTCAGTTCCTGGTTCTGCAGCTGGATGATCGAAAAAAAGTTTTGCTGTTGCTGCTTCTGATCGGCCAGGTGCGCCTTCTGCGCTTCCAGGCTATCGGTTTCAACTTTCACTTGTGCCGCGATCGCGGAGAGCCCGTCGTTGATCCGCTCGTAGCCGTTCAGCTCGCCGAAGAAATCGGACAGGTTGTCGCCCGAAAGCAGGATGTCGATCAGCGTGCGGCGATCCTGCTTGTAGAGTTCCTGCACGACTTCGCCCATCTGCTCTTGCAGCCGCGCAAGCTTGTCCTGCTGGACGGCGATCTGGCCTTGCGTCTGATCGAGCTTCCTGGTCGTGTCCTTGATCAGGGCTTGCGATTCCTGGATCTGCAGCTGGATTTTCGCGCGCTGGGCGTTCAGCTGCTTGAGCTTGTTGGCCAGCGTGTTCTTTTGCGACTGAACCGTCTTGATCTGCTGTTCGTAGCTGGCGATCTGCTTCTCGATGTCCTTGAGCTGCTGCTGGAGCTGCGTCTGCTGCTGTTGGATCTCCTCCAGCGTCTGCTGCGCTCGGAGCGGAGAGGAGAACGCCAAAACGCACGCGACGAGCGCGAGAGCGGCGATTCCGATTTTCGCGCTGATCTTCACGGGCTTCAGTATAGCATTCCCCGCACGCCCTTTTTCGCGAAAACCGCTCTTTCAAGCGGTTTTTAGCGGAGCAGATCCTCGCCGTCGGCCTCGATGCGGTCGAAGTCGACGAAGATGTCGATGTGGAAGTGCGTTTTTTTGGGGACGTAGCCCGGCTTGGCGTAGACGCCGTGCTTTTCGCCCAGCGAAAGATGCAGGCCCTTCTGGCGTTCGAAAGCGGTGATGTCGTTCACGACGCGATCCTTGCCCATGGCCGGATTGAGACCGACGCCGAATTCGCGCACCAGGATCTCCTCTTCGGCCGAGATCTGATCGAGCACCTTTTGGAAATCCGACGGCCCGTCATGCGAAACGAGGATGCCGTTTTCGATGCGGATCTTGAACGGCGCGCGGATCTTCACGAGATGGTCGGTGCCGGCGAAGGCGAAGATCATCGCTTCGCCGTTCAGTTTCGAAAAATCTTTCGGTTCGCTGAAGACCTCGCCGATCGGAAACGTGCCGCCGACGTTCTTCATGCCTTCGTAGTCGCCGACATTGAGCTTGGTGTCCTCCATGCCGCCTTCGTACGTCAGCACCGTGCCGCTTCCGAAGACCTTGATCGTTTCCGCGCGATCGATCCGCTCTTTCAAGAGATGGCCGCGCGTCCGATAGTAGGAAGGATCGTAGGCCAGCGCATCGACGTAGATTTCGATTTGCCGATCATCGGTGGCGCGTTCGAGATGCACGTGCTCGATGACGGACAAGCCGCGCTGGAAGAGCTCGATGCGGATGCGGAATTCGCTCAGACGAAAATTCGACGATTGAACGAGGACCGTCAGGTCGCCCGGCTCGAGTTTCTTGATTTCTTCCAAAATGCGGGCCGGTTCCACGGCGTCGAAATCAAGGCGCGTCGCGTCCGGAATCGCCGTTCGATAGGCCTCGGCCAGGAGGCGCGAAAGCGGCGAGCGCAGATCGAAAACCACCAGCGCCGCGCGGGCGGGATGGTGCTCGATCGCGAGCGTGACGATGTCCGCGACGTGCGTGGCCGCGGCGGAAGAGACGGATTCCATGCGTCCC
This sequence comes from uncultured Gammaproteobacteria bacterium, assembly GCA_964404275.1. Taxonomy (GTDB): domain Bacteria; phylum Patescibacteriota; class Patescibacteriia; order SG8-24; family DYFX01; genus DYFX01. The sequence goes on from CAYOJH010000006.1 coordinate 21,014, forward strand.
AGCCTACGTCGCCGAACGATCCGTGTCAAAGCTTGACGCCTGCCGAAAAATATGAGGCAATCCCATTCGGAGGAAATGATGAAGCTCCATCAACGCACGACCGACTGGTGGGTCCGTCTGCTGCGAGAAGGCCGCCTCGACGCCTGGCTGCAGCGGCTGCATCAAGCCGAATCGGGCGGCGCCGCGCGCTTCTCGAAGATCGCCGCGGATTGGAAGCCGATCGGCCAAGCGCAGGTCACGCTCTCCGACATCATCGACGATGAGATTCGCCACAAGGACCTGGTCGAAGTCGTCCTGATCGGCCGCAGGATCGAGGTGCCGGCGCCGGCGCGCGAATCGGAGGAGCGGTACTGGAGCCAGGTTTGGAAAGGCGTCACCAGCTTCGAAACCGCCTGCGCCGCCGGGACCTACGGCGAGATGCTCGCGCTCAACCGCTTCCGGGTCATTCATGGCCACGCGGATACCCCGAACGACGTGCATCAGCTGGTCGCCCGGATCGAGCCGGACGAGGCGCGGCACGCCTTCGAGCTTCGCCGTCTGGCCGGCAAGCCGGCGATGGATGCGATGCGTCCGTTCCACGAAGCCGGCAAGCTCGCGCTCGGGCTCATCGCCGTCGAAGATGAGGACGAGGATTGAAAGATTCCCTCAGAGGTCGCGTCTACGGAAACGTAGGCGCTTTTTAAAAATGAAGCTGAAATGTATGCGACAAAAAGAGCATTTCATCGAGGATCCGTTCGATTTCTTGAAGGAAGATCACAAGCGGATCAACACGCTGCTGAACGAGCTGCGCGACGAAGATCGTCTGGCGCATGAGCACGGCCTGCTTCTGTCGGAACTGACGGACGCGCTGCTGCTGCATTCCGACCTGGAAAAGGAAGTGCTGTATCCGGTCCTGAAAACCAAGGCGGAAACGAGCGAGCTCGCGCTCGAGGCGATCGAGGCGCACGGCATCATCGAAGTCCTGCTCGAGGAACTCAACGACACGCCCGAGGACGTCGGCGAATGGGACGCCCGGCTGGCCGTGCTGACGGAGAACGTCGAGCGTCACGTCAAGGAGGAAGAACACGAGCTCTTTAAGAAAGCGCACAAGGCCCTTTCGAAAGAAGAGCGCGACATCCTGGCCAGGGCGATGGAAGATTTCCTGACCGGCGAGGATATCCTGATCGAAGAATACGTCTCCGTCTGAACGGAGGCGTCTTCTTTTCATCGCAGGGCCGTCGAGGAGGTCGCGGACGGCAGGATGTCGGCGGCGTAATCGTCGAAATCGGCGTCCATGAAGTCCGTGCGGATGCCGCCGCGTCCGGCCTGCGTGAAGGCCGGCCCGCCGGCGTTCAGGCCGTCGTCGACCGCTTCGGCGATCGGTTCCCACGTGCCGGTGCGCCCGACGTCCGCGTACAGGCGGATGCGCACGCGCGTCCCGTCGATGTTTTGCGTTTCGACGCGCAGGCCGATCCAGCTTCCGGTCGGCAAAAGATTCGGATGCGAGGCGCGATCATATTCGCCCGGGAAGACCTGGCGCAGCGCCAGCGTGTAATAGGTGCCGCCGATTTTTTTCTTGATGACCGCGTTGCCGTCCACGCGCACGCCGGCGTAGTACAGATTGTTCTCGTCCTGATAGCGGCTGAAGAGCAGCAGGCCGTTCGATTCGCTGCGATGGACGTCGCGGCTCAGGTTGTAGCGGTTGATGCGGATCCAAACCTGCTGTGACGCGTCCTGCCAGCCGGCTTTGGCCAGCAGGCGGAAAATGTTCTGGGGATGCTTGCCGTCGTCGGTTTCGCCGGGAGTGTTGAAGGCGTAGAGCTTCCGCCAGGCGTCGTCCGCCAAGAGCTCGCCCTGGACGGTGCTGCCGACGCCGTTCCAGAGCGTGAAATACGCGCCGGAATTCAGCCACCAATACGGACTCGTGCTGCTCTCCGGGTCGGACGTTTCTTCCAACCGGCCTTCCGATCCGAAATCGTAGCGGAACGGCAGCGCGGAGCCGGCCTCGCCGCCGCCTCCCCGGACGGAACGCCAGGTCGAAAAGCCCGCGATCAGCAGGATCGCCAGGAACCACAGGCTTGTTTTCATCGTGAAATTGAAAAGCATAGGAAGAAAAAGAGAGGGCGGCGAGGCGTCCTCTCAAGAGATGCGCAGGTCCGTGCAGGTGCTGAGGAAGACGTGGAAGGCTTCGTCGAGCCTCCCGACCTTGTCGCCGATGGTTTCGCAAAGGTACTTCTGATCAAGCCGTTCCGAGATGCCGCGCTGGTACATGGCCGGGTGCGGAATTTCCGCGTAGTGCGCGGAGGGCACGTGACGCCAGACGCGAAGGAGCAATTCGATCGGGATGCCGTAGTGCTCCGTCTTGAACGTCTCGATGATGGGCGCGAGCGCGTTCCAGCGGAAGCCCATGAAACCGCTTCTCGCGTCGCTGACGGGCCAGCGGGTCACGAGCCGCACCATCTGCGCGATCGCCGTGTTCAGGCAGACGCGGTCGAGCATCGCGCAGCTCGTGTCGGATTTGGGATGGAAGCGCGAGCAGACGACGACGTCGGCGCCGCGTTCGATCCGCTCCATGACTTCGGGCAGCAGTGACGGTTCGTGTTGGCCGTCTCCGTCGATGCGGATGACGGCGTCGATCCCGTGGCAGCGGCGATCGATGTATCGGAGCGCGGCGCGCGTGGCGGCGCCGTTTCCGGAGTTCTTTTCGAGGTGCACGACGTGTTCGGTGAAGCGCGCGGCCAGGGAATCGGAACCGTCGGTCGAGCCGTCGTCGGCCACGACCAGGGCGGAGATGCGATGTCCGGCCGCATGCAGGATGCGTTCGAGCACGGCGCCGAGTTTTTCCCGCTCGTTGTACACGGGGACGAACACGGCAAAGTTCAAGTTCATTCGTCGCATGACGGACTTCCTCCTGCGTGTGGGCGCAATTCGCGCGCCCGGAGAAATCCCCGACGGATCGTCAGGAATTCGGCCGGACCGCGCCAATCAGCAGACGAGCTCTGCCGCCAGGAGCTGCGCGGGCGTGTTCACGCCCAGGCCTTCTCGTTCGTCTTCGAGCCGGACGCCACGCACGCTTTCGCCCTCCGCGAAGGTCAGCGCGACCAGATCGGTCAGATAGAATTCGCCGGACGCGTTTTCCGCGGTCAGCCGCGCGACGTTCCGTTTCAGCCAGGGGCCGCGGAAGCAGTAGGTGCCGACGTTGACTTCGCGAATGCGCGCGCCTTCGTGCGTGGCGTCTTTCCGTTCGACGATGCCGATGATGCGGTCATCGTTGTCTCGGAGAATGCGCCCGCAATCGTCGAAAGCTTCGCGGAGGCCGGTGAAATCCGGCACGTAGACGGTCGCGAGCGAGACGGCCGCGTCGGACGCTTCGCGCGCGCCGACCACCGCGTAGAGCGACTGGGCGGTGACGAGCGGATGATCGCCCGGCACGATCACGACGGATTCTTCGGGCGTCTCGAGCGCTTCGATGGCGCAGCGGACGGCGTCGCCCGTTCCACGCGGCTCCTGTTGGACGACGAAGGCGCACGGCACGCCTTCAAGCGCGTTCCGGATTTCACCGGCCTGATCGCCGACCACGACGGTCGGCCGCGGACAGAGCACGCGGGCGGCGCTCAGCACGCGCTCGATCATCGGCACGCCGCCGACGGTTTGCAGGACTTTCGGCCGCTCGGATCCCATGCGGGTGCCTTTGCCGGCGGCCAAGATGATGACGTGGGCCATAGCGGGTTATTTCAACGGGGTGAGGCTGACGTTTTTGACGTGGATCTCGGCCGTCGCCAGGCGGGGATCCCAGATCTTGAAGCCGACGCCGCCGATGCCGTCGGGCACCGTCGTCGACGCGACGGCCTCGCCTTCGGCGTAGCAGGTCGCGCTCCGGCCCTGCACGCTCATGCCGAGCGACGTCCGGCGGCCGTTCGCGAGCGCGACGGGATCGTGCTGCTCGAAAATCCGCTGCGTCGCGCCGTCGATCGTGCTCGTGATCGCCACCCAGCCGTCCGTGCCGAAGATGCAGGACAGATAATTCTGCCCGTCCTTATAGCGCGACATGAGCGTGACGTTGCTGCCGCTCGTCCAGTCGAGCGTCGCGTCGAAGCGGTAGTCCTTCCAGGTTTTCGTGCCGTCCAAGAAGGCCGCCGCGCCGGTCGTCGTCGAGGTGGCGCCGAGCGTCGCGTCGCCGTTCGCGATCCGCGCGTCGCCCCAGGACCTGCGCCAGCCGGCATTCTCTGCGAAGTCGTCCGCGTACGGAAGCGATTTGTCCAAGCCGCCTTCGAGATAGGCGAGAAGCTGCGCGCCGGTCCAATCCGTCGGCACTTCGATGCGCTTGAGCCGCAGGCGGTTGTCGGTCGAGTAGTTCAAGATGTACTCGCCTTGGTTCTGCCAGACCTGACGAAAGGCCACGCGGTAGTTGTCGCCCTCGAGCGACGCGATTGCGCTGATCGCGCCCGGATTATTCACGGTCTGCTGACCGTAGTCGCCGAACGGATACGAGGTCGCGTCGACCTGGACGCCGAAATTCGATTCGAGGACGTGCTTCGAGCCGACGATCTCACTGGTGATGCGCGTGAAATATTCGTCGTCGGTCTCGAGTCGGCCGATCGTCGGGAGCCAGGCCTTGTTGCTCAGGAAATTCCCCTGGGTGCCGTTCCCGTCGACCGGCACGAAGCCGCCGGTGCTTTGGATGTCATGCGAGCCGATCTCCCAGTTGCCGGACGCGACCATCTCCTTGATGTCGGAGGTCGTGATGTAATAGCCGCTGAGTCCGCTCGGCGCCGGCACCGAGTCGGCCGTGGCGATGAACATCACGGCCTTGAAGCCCAGGGCCTTCAGGACCGGATCGGCCTTTTCATAGCTGTCGCGCCGTCCATCGTCGAACGTCAGGAGGAACGAGCGACGCGGCAGGCGCTTTTCGCCGCGCTGGAAGGCGTAGTAGTCCTCGAGCGAGATCGTTTGATAGCCGGCGGCCTTAAGCGTGTAGAGCTGATCCTTGAACGTGTCGGTCGTCATGCTGAAGCGGTCGGGACCGTTCACGATGCCGTGATAGAGGAGCACCGGCACGCCGTCCTCGGTTTCCGTGGCGGAGGCCAGCGCGTCCGGGCTGCCGAAGACCGAGAAGATCGCTTGCAGCGCGCCAGCGCCGCCGAAACGCGCGTATTCCGCGCGGTCGAGGAAGGCGTCGATCGTGCGCGACGGGAGCTTGAAATCGATATTGCGCGCGTAAATCGTGCCGGTGCCGATCGCGAGCGCCAGACAGCCGGCGATCACGGAGAAGTAGATTTTCTGGCGGGCAATGTGCGTCATAGATGACGGGGGATCAAACGGGGATCAGCGCGTGCCCCATTTACGGTCCTGGATGTTGAAGACCGCGTAGTACAGGACGAACGAAAGGACCACCATGTTCATCGCCGACCAGGCGAAGACGTACGGCCAGTAGCGATTTTCGCGGGAAGCGTAGCGGTAATAAATCGTGACGATGCAGGCCACCAGGAAGACGCCGAAGACGTAGTAGGTGGGCCACTCGTGCTTGACGATCGGGTTGTAGATCAGCGCCTTGGTCGCCATGATCGGGGTCAAGAGCGTCAGGAAAATCAGCGGGAAGAAATACGAGAAGGCCACGAACGGGCGCTCTTTCCAAATGAACTTGCCCGCAAACAGGGAATTGACCAGCCAGCCTTTCTTCCAGCGAACCTGCTGCTTCAAAAGCTGCCGCATGTTCTCCGGGCAGATCGTGTAGGCCTGCGCGAGGTCGGAATACATCGTCTTGTAGCCGAGCCGCAGGACGCGGTTGGTGAGCGCGCGATCGTCGCCCCAGGTGACCGACAAGCCCAGGAACTTTTCGTTGAGCCACTCGTCGAGCATCGGCAGGACGAGGTCGCGGCGGTAGGCCGAACTGCAGCCGCTGCAGCAGAAGACGGTGAAGAACGTCGACTCGGCGGCTTTGAGGATGCGGAAGGACAGGAAGTAATAGGCGGCCTGCATGCGCGTCAGCAGGTTCGTGTCCGCGTTTTCCGGATCGGCATGCGCGCAGACGGCGCCGACCGTCTTGTTGCGGAACGGCTCGATGATCTCGCGGAAGGTCGTCGGATCCATGTAGCTGTCGCTGTCGAGCTGCAAGATGATCTCGCCGGTCGCGCGCCGGAAGCCTTCGGCCATGCCATGGCGCTTGCCGTGATTCTTCCTCCAATTGATCACGGTCAGCCGCGGATAGCGCAGCTGTAGCTCGCGCAGCACGTCGAGCGTGTGGTCCGTGCTGCCGTCGTTGATGACGATCACTTCGAGCTTCTCCTCCGGGTAGTCGGCCTCGAAGGATTTCGTCACGGTCTTGGCGATCGACTTCTCTTCGTTCATGCACGGGATGACGATCGAGACCGTCGGTTCGAATGCCCCGGTGATCAGCTCGTCCGGCGAATCGATCGCCTCGAAATGCGCGTCGTTGCGGTAGAACATCGCGCCGAGCACGCGCGAGAGTTCGAAGCTGGTCACGAAAATCGTGTAGGCCAGGAGCAGGGGATCCTGCACGTAGTCGGCCGCCGTCCTCGCTTTGGAAATGATCACGAGGCTGAGGACCAGGAATCCCAAAAAGATCAAGCTGACGCGATAGACGGAATCCGGCAGGAAAGGCGCCCTTTTCAAGGAGAGGGTCAGACTCGGCATAACTTCCAGATGGCTTGAGAGAAGCGTGCGCTTCGGGCTTATCTACTGGCTCAGACGCCCGACGTGCTCATTTCTTTACATAAAAAAACACCCCCCGCGCCGTGCTGGCGCGAGGGGTGTTTTTTACGATGGGTTCGCGCCGTTAGAGCGCTTGGACTTCGTAGTTGTCGAGATCGATGTCCATGAAGTCGGTGCGGATGCCGCCGTGGCCGGCCTGAGTGAAGGCCGGACCGCCGAAGCTCGCGCCGTCGTCGATCGCGCTCGCGACCAGCGTCCAGACGCCGGTCTTGCCGACGTCCATGTAGAGCTTGATCGAAACGCGGCTGGCGTCGAGGTTCACGACTTCGGTCTTCAGCTTGATCCAGGTGCCCGGAGCGGGCAGGAGATACGGATTCGTGTCGCGGTTGTACGCGCCGGGGAAGATCTGCGGATACGTCATCGTGTAGTAGATGCCGTTGATCTTCTTCTTGATGACGGCGTGCCCGTCCACGCGGATGCCCGCGTAGTAGGTGTTCATGCCGTTCTGGTAGCGGTTGAACAGCAGGAGGCCGTTCGAGGCGCTGCGGTGCTCGTCCGTGCTCAAGTGATAGGCGTTGATGCGGTACGAGACTTTCTGCGAGTCGTTCTGGAAGTTCGCGCGCGAGACCAGGCGGAAGATGTTCTGCGGATGCGTGCCGTTATCCGTTTCGCCCGGGTCGTTCTGCTTGTAGAGCTGCGCCCAGGGATCGGTCGCGGGCAGGTCGCCTTGGATGGTGCTGCCGAGGCCGTCATGCAAGTACATTTTGGCGCCGGAGTTCACCCACCAGTACGGGCTCGAGCTGCTGTCCATATCGCCGGTCTCGGCCAAGGTGCCGGGGACCGTGAACGTGTACGTGAACGGGAGCGTGACTTGGGCCGAGGTGGCGGCCAGTACCGCGACGGGGTTGAGCGTCATGACGAGGCTCAAAACGCCGGATACAAAAAAGCCGATGACGGCAAGTTTTCGCTGACGTAACGCGAACAGGTTCCGTAAATCCATGAGAGAATGGTTAGAATAATGCGGACCGCGTCCACCGTAGCAACTCACCTGGACGAGGTCAAGAAAACTCAATAAAAATGGCTCTTTTTAGCGAATTCTCAGAATGAAAAAAATCCCCCGACGAGCGGGGAATTCTTTTCTTAGCGCAGACCGGCGCGAACGGCGTAGATTTCGAGACCGGCCTTCTCTTCATCGGTCAGTCCGGCGCTCTCGGCGATCGCGCGATCCAATTCATCGATTTCTGCCGTGACGGAATCGCCGACGTAGATCGTCCCGCGCGGATCGTTCTTGGCCAGGCGGTCCTCGACGTAGATTTTGCGGACGGCTTCGATCTCGTCCTGGCGATCGGAGAGATATTCCCCGAGCGCGCGGCGATACAGCGTCGTCACGGAGTCGCCTTCGGCGGCCACGACCGTATACGGTCCGTAGGACGCGGCGGCGGGCTCGATGGCCGGCACGTTCGCCGGCGGCAGCTCGTCGGACGACGGCGCGGCGGCCACGACGGTGGCTTGGATGGACGGGTGATTGCCCGTCAGGACGAAGCCGGACGTCACGAGCATGAGCAGCACCGCCGCGAACGAGGCCGCCGTGCGCGGACCCCAGCCGCGATCGTCATGCATCGAGGCCATCGTGCGGAAGCCGTGCCAGAGGAACAGGCCGTTCGTCGCGAGGAAGAAGAAAATCCAGAAGAGGACGGAGTAATAGTTCACGTCCGTGATCGGCAGGCGGCCGCTGGAGGCGGCGAGGCTGACCAGCGTGGCATAGGCCAGGACATACAGCGCGTTGAATCCGATCAGCGAGCCGAAGGCCTTCGAAACGCCGTTGCTCTTGGCGTTCGTCGGCTGCCAGCCGAGGCTGCGGCCGAGCAGGTTCGTCATGACCGCGTGGCTATAGCTGTAGGAATGGGCCATGCGAACCAAGACCGATCCGTATTTCGGCGCGGAGCGGCGGAACAGCGGAAGCACGATGAAACTGAAGGAGATGTAGGGCAGGAACGGCACGGCGTTGACCAGCGAAATCTTGTCGAAGTGGCGGAAAAGCAGCACGAAGACCTGGAAGGCCATGAGCAGCGACAAGGCGTGCGTCAGGTAATAGAGGAAGCCGGACCAGTAGCACAAGCGCTGGGCGAAGCTGATCTTGGCGGTCCGGAATTTCTTCGAAAGCATCAGGCTCATGCTGCCACTGCACCAGCGATGCTGCTGATGGAAATAGGCGTGCAGGTTATCGGGGCAGAGGCCGATCGCCAGGATCAGCGGCACGTATTTGATCTTCCAGCCTTTGGCGATCAGGTTAAAGCCCGTGTGCACGTCCTCGCTGTGCTCGATCTGCACGGTGCCGCCGATCTCGTCGAGAGCGCTGCGGCGATAGACGGCATTCGAACCGACGCAAATCGCTCCGCCCAAGGCGTCGCGCGAGACTTGGATCACGCGGTAAAAATCTTCCTGCGTCTGGCCGGCGCCGAATTCGAGCGGGGAGCGGCGATGGATGTCCGCGTCGGCTTGGAAATACTGCGGAGACTGCGCGATCGCGACGCGCGGATCCTGCATGTACGGAAGCAGCTCCTGGATGAACTCGGGACGCGGCGCGAAGTCGGCGTCGAAGACGACGATGAATTCGCCCTTCGAACGCTCATGCCCGTACTTCAAGTTGCCGGCCTTTTTCATCTGGCCGCGATCCGGGCGGGACAGGTATTCGAAACCCAGGCGGGCGGCCAGTTTCTTGGCCGCTTCGTCGCCGCCATCGTCCAGCACGTAGACCGTCTTGTTGGCGTAGGCGATGTCTTTCACGGCCGCGAAGGTCGTCTCGAGCAGGCTGATATCCTCGCCGCAAATCGGCAGGAAGACGTCGACGCTCGGGCGCTCGCTCTTCTGCCAGAAGGACTTCACCAACGCCCTGTGCCCGCGGACGTCGAAGGCTTTGTAGAACAGATTGATGCCGTAGCTGATCAGGTGGTAGAGGGTGAACAGCAAAATGATCGGGCCGAAAATCAGCCAATACCAGCGGTTCAGCGAAAAGAAAATGACGTAGCCGTACACGACGCCAAACCAGGTCAGGATGCCGAGGGCGTAGACGGCATGGACCAGGCGGGCATTTTTAACCACGAAAGCGTACATGTCGTACGCCGGGGAGCGGCGGGATTGGTTTTTCATATGACGGGCTTGTATATCACGGAATTGAGCCGGTGTCAAGAGCCAGCCTTGGCGGAAAAAGGCCGTTTTTCATGACAATCCCAGCTGGACGGGCTATACTCCCAGCGTTCGATTCATTTTTGTCATCATCTTCACCACGCATGCCCACCACGAAACGACCCGCGATCCTGGTTTTCGCCTTTCTCGCCTGCGCCCTGCTCGTCTCGCACTCGCGACCCGTCTCCGCGCTCTCGACCGGAACCCTCATTAAAGGAAGCGGATCGTCCGTGTACTTCTACGCCACCGACGGCAAGCGGCATATTTTTCCGACGGAAAAAATCTACGACAGCTGGTATTCCGGTTTCACGGGCATCATCACCCTCTCCGACGCCGATCTGGCCGCCATCCAGCTCGGCGCGAACGTCACCTATCATCCCGGCACGCGCATGGTGAAGATCCAGACCGATCCGAAGGTCTACGCCGTCTCCAAGGGAGGCGTGCTGCACTGGATCGCGAGCGAGAGCGTCGCCAGCGCGCTTTACGGCCCGAGTTGGAATACGATGATCGATGACATTCCCGACGCCTTCTTCTTCAACTATCCGGTGGGCAATCCGATCAACAGCGCGTCGGATTTCGATCTGAACGCGGCCAAGAGCGTTTCATCCATTAACGACGATTTCTCGCCAGCGCCGTCCGCCACGACCACGTCGACGTCCACCGCGCCTGCGACGACGACCACGACGACTTCGACCTCCACTGCACCCTCGACCACCACGACCACTACGGCCAACTTGATCAGCGATCCGGGCTTTGAATCCGGAACCGCCGGTTTTTACGCCCAGGAAACGACGGACGCGGCGGTCCGCACGACGACGGCGCCGATCACCGGCGCGGCCAGTTTGGAAGTGACGATCAAGAGCTGGGGCAATAATGCCTGGTGGACCTATCACGCCTCGGGCACGCCGAACGGCAAAGCTTCGAAGCTGACCGTGACCGGCAAGCTGCGCGGCGACACGGTGCGCGGCGACACGACGTTTGAATTCTGCGCGGCGGTCTATTACGCCGACGGCGGAGACGTCGTCCAGAAATGCGCCGAGGCCAGCAAGATCCAGAGCCAAACGACCGTCTTGGTCGCTTCGATTGATTTGGACGCGACCCGCGCGCTCGGCGACGTCGACATCCGCATGACCACGAACGGTCCCGGACCGGTCGCCTACGCGCTCGACGGCGTTTCGGCCGTGCTGACCCTGCCCGCCGGATCGACGACCTCGACGCCGACCACGACCACGACGACAACTCCGCCCTCCACGACGACGCCTCCGCCCACGACCACGACGACCAATCCAGGTACCGCCGGTTATACCGCCATGCTGACGACCTCGGGCAGCACCTCCGCGCTGCCGGTCATCGCCGACGCGCAGGACCCGTCCGAACCGAACATGACGCCGGCCTTTCACGTCTCGGTGCCGACCGCGCAGTGCAATCGTATGCTCGGTTTCGTGAACCCGGCCATCGCCATCCCGACGACCTCCAAGATCCGCGAAGTCGAAGCGACCTGGAACGGAACGCCCCTTTCGCTGATCGATCCTTCCGGCGCGGAGGTCGCGGAAGACGCGCACGCTTGGGGCTCGATGGTCGGCTTCTTCAAGCCGCTCTTCTCCCTGTCTTCGATCCCGGCCGGCAGCGGCACGCTCGCCGTCAAAGCGTTTGATGGCGGCCACAACCTGATGACGACCGTCTCGCTTCCGAACCTGACGATCGCGACGCCGCCGGCGCCACTCACCGCCGCCCAGATCGCCGCGCAAAGTCATCCGCGCATCTACCTCACGCCTTCGCGCTTGGCGCAGATCAAGGCCAAGCCGTCGACGGATCCGACCGTCCAGCGCTTCTGGAGCAAAACCGGCGGCGTCGGCTATTTCCTGCAGTACTACACGACCGGCACCGATCCCGAGAGCTCCAGCTTCCAGAATCAAGTCTACAATCCGGAAGATTACATTCCCGCGCTCGCGCTCTGCTATCAGCTCGACAAGACCTCCGATCCGACGACGGCCGCCAAGTGCGCCGACGCCGGAAAGAAGCTGACGCTTGCGATCGCGAACGGCTACAATTCCGGCGCGCGCTCGTATTCAAATGACGACGGATACGACATCCGCTTCCAGCTGCGCGACATGATGCTCGCGTACGACTGGATGTACGATGAATTCAGCGCCAGCGACCGCTCCGCCATTGCCAAAGCCGGCACGGGCTTCGTCGATTGGTTCACGGCTTCCGGCTACGCGAACAAAACTCCGATCGAGAACTACTACGCGGGCTATCTTCAGGGCATCACGCTGACCGCCGTCGCGACCGCCGGCGACAACGCCGAGGCCGACCGCTTGCTGACGCTTCTCCGCAACAAGCTGACCAACGAAGTGCCGGTCATGAACCAGCGCCTGTGCGGCGGCGACTTCCCGGAGGGTTGGAACTACGGACCGTACACGATGCTCGAGCTCTCGCTCGTCAATCAGACGCTGAAAGATGCCGGCGAAGACTGGAGCGCGGACTTCGACTTCATCCAATCGCTCGCGCGCAGCTTTACCTACCAGGTCACGCCGGACATGGCGATGACGGTGCCGTTCGGCGACTATTCCGGCGACTTGCCGCACAAGACGACGGCCTCCTTGCTCGCCGTCCTGAGCTCGACGACCTCCGACGGCCCGCTGGCGACGCGCCTCTACAACGCGATGGTCGGCAATCCGGCCAGCGACGTGACGCAGGATCGCGGCGGCACCTTCTACGAAATGATCTTCGGCAACACGACGCAGTCCGCGAGCCTTTCCGGAATGCCGCTCTCGTACCTGAACGCCGGCACGGGTCGCTTCTTCTCCAAATCGTCGCTGACCGACACGTCCGGCTATGAAGTCACGGCCGACAACGTCAGCTACTACCACGACCATTACGGCTACGCGAACGGCGACGTCCAGCTCTGGCACGGCTCGACCTGCCTCCTGTGCTCCTCGGCCTACCGCGGCCCGAGCTTCATCGGCCTCGGCACGACCAAGGACTTCTCGACCTACATGATCAATGGCAAAGACGCGTCGGTGAACCGCAACAACCAGATGCTGTTCGACATCGATCAAGGCGCCTACTCCGCGCTCGGCATGCGCTTCGAATCGTCGTTCCCGACGAGTCGTTACGACGAAGGCATGATGGATCCGGCCATGCCGCTCGACTACCTGATCCGCGAAGTCGTGCACGTGCGCCCCGGCGTCCTGGTCGTGCGCGACCTGCATCGCCGCCGCCATTCGACGGACACGCTCGTCGCCAACTGGCATCTTGGCCCGACCGGCACCGTTCAGACGATCGCGCCCGGCCAATACAAGGTCGGCAACGTGAACGTGGAAACGTTCGCGCCGACCGGCACCACGAGCGTCTTCAGCACGGACGTCGACGCGAAGGGGAATGCGATTGGCACCTTGATGCGGCAGACCTTCCCGAACAATACGAACCAGATGGAAACGGTGACCGTCATCTCGGACGTCGCGAGCGCCTCGAGCTACGTGAACGGCACGGTCAAGCTCTCGACCGGCCAGTGCGTGAACTTCGCGAACGGCGGAGTCAGCGTCGCGAGCTGCCAGTAAGGAGAAAAATCAAAAACACCCGACCGGGTGTTTTTGATTGACGCGGAAAACGAATCGTGAGAAAACCTGCCCAGGAGGCGGCATGAGCACTTTGAGAGAACAGATCGCGGAGCGCATGAGGCAAGCTTACGAGAAGAAGATCCAAGACAAGACCGAGACGATCGCCAAGCATCTTGGCACGGATCGGAAGCCCAGCAGAGGCTGGTGGCAGATCTTCAAGAATGAGTGTTTCGAGATCGAGTACATGCACGAGTGCGAACGGCACTCGGAAGACTGGGCTTCGACCGCCACCACGATCAAGCACGCCGGCAAGCTCGTCTACGAAGAGACCGGCGAGAAAGGCCTGACCTGCTTTATTCCCGGCGCATGGGAGCAAGATTTCGAAGCCCTCTACGCGCAGGCGAATCGCAAGATCGAAGAGGACGCGAAGGCGGCGGAAGCCAAACGGATGCAGACGACCGCAATCAATGAAGAGGCAGAGCGGAAGAGATGGGGACTCTGACGGCGCGACAGTTGTCGCGCTTTTTGTTACGCTGACAGCAGAATATTTTTCTTTTTCTATGATGAGCCGTGAAAAGGCCGTCGATATCGCCGTGTTCCTGCTCCGCATCGTGGCCGGGTATCTGTTTGTTCAGAACGGAGGCTTGAAGATGTTCGGCTGGTACGGAGGCATGCCGGCCGGCATGCCGTTCCCGCCCATCCTGCACGTCGCGGGCTTCCTGGAATTCTTCGGCGGCATCGCGATCCTGCTCGGCCTCTTCACGCGGCCAGTCGCGTTCGTCCTCTCGGGCGAGATGGCCGTCGCGTATTTCATGGGCCACGCTTCGCAAGGCCACGTCTTCGTGCCGCTCCTCAACATGGGCCAGCCCGCCGTGTTGCTCTGCTTCATCTTTCTGTTCTTCGCCGCGTACGGCGCGGGCGAGTGGAGCGTGGACGCGAAGCTGAAAAAGAAAGCGTGAACGCAAAAGAACCGCCGATCAGGCGGTTCTTTTGACCTCTCTTCCCCCTATTTCGCCAAATACTGATTCAGCGCTTCGATTGTTGATGCGCTCATGGCGCCGACGGGAGCGAGGCCTTGTTTCAGTTCGAAGGCTTTGAGGGCGCTTTGCGTGATCGGGCCGAAGAAGCCGGTCGGAGCAATGGTTTTCGGAAAGTCGCCGAGGCATTGCAGGAGCTTTTGGATCGCCGTGATTTGCGCGACGACCTTTCCCGAAGCGGGAGAGCTGATGAACGTGGCGTCGGTCGTGCAGGCCAGGCCGGACGGCGCGAGGACCGAAACGTCTTCCGCGGCGGTGATCGGTTCGCCGATCACGTAGCCGTTTTTCAAGAGCGTGTCCGAGACATCGGAGATCATGCGCGTCCAGTTGCTGCCGTAAAGCGCGCGAGCGACCGTTTCGTCGGCGATCCAGCGCAGCACGCCGCCTTTGGCGACGGCATAGACTTTCGGATCCGATTGAATCTTCAGCAAGCGGCTACCCGGCCGGTAGGTGACGTTGCTGCCGAGGGGAATGGCGGCGATCGCGCTGGCGCTCACGATCTGCACGCCGGAAAAATCTTTATACCAGCTGGCGTAGGTTCCGGCATTCGGGAACGGATACCGGCGTCCGTCCGCGCCGCAGAAGAAGATGACGGAATCCGATTGCGTAGACGGGTCACCGTCATCCGCCAGCTTCATACGCGCGTCGGCAGCGCACATGATCGGCACGCTGGAGGACGGCGCTTCCAAATTCTTGTCGGCGTTGATCGTGGACGCGGAAGCGAGCGCATCGGCGGCGCGATAAGGAACGAACCCCGTATCAGGCAAGCGCGGGACGACGTCGGCCACGACCACGATGGCGATCGCGTAGTCTTTGACGGCCAGTCCGTTGGCTTCTCCGCTGGCCACGGCCGTATTCGCCGTGGTTTTGATGATGTTCGTGCGGCAGGTGTGCGTCCACGTTTCGTTCGTATCAAGCCGACCGTCGCCATTCGTGTCGCCCGAGACGTACTGCATCGGACTGCAGGTATCGTCTGTTAGATGGATGTTGCTGAGCGGCACCGCGCCCGGGTTGGTGATTTTTTCCGTGTACGTGACCGCGCCCCCTCCGGAGGTCAGCGTCAACGGACTCGGAATTTTGGTCACGTGGATCAGAGGCGGCACGACAACGCCCGTATTCGGCAAGCCCGGCGCGCCGACCACGACGGTTGCCGTCGCGATGTCCGAAGCGATCAGACCGTTGGCCCAACCGGTCGCGACAACCGTGTTGGTGTGGGTTTGCGAAAGCGTGGTCGCGCAGCGATAGACCCATGTTTCGTCCACGTCGAGCTTGGCGTCGGCATTGGTGTCGCCGGAGAGCAGCGTGATGGGGCTGCACGAGTCGCCGACCATCGCGATGTTCGTCACCGGTACCGTGCCGATGTTGCGCAGCGTGTAGGTATAGCTGACCGGACCTGGGCCGCCCGGCAGCGCCAGGGGACTCGGCACTTTCACGACATCGATCAGCGGCGGCACGGGCGGGACGAGAATCGGCGCGCCGATGTCGTCATTGATGAGAATGCAGAACTTCACGTCGCCGGGATTGAGATTCAGTCGGCCGGTGGCGTCGCAATCGCCGGAGAACGTATGCTTGTAGTTTGCGGCATTGGTTTCCGTTACCGCGTAGACGCCGGCCGGCGCGGGGAAATCATTGCTGATCCCGGAGGCGACCGGAATGCCGTTCACGAAGAGGGGAAAATCGCTGTATGCCTTGTTGTCGCCGTTATCGTTGATGACGGTTTTTACGACCGTGATCGTGCCCGTGTGCACGCCTCCGCCTGTTGGCGCGGGACCGACGGGCGGCGTCAGGCCCTGCACGGTGAAGGCCATCGCGTTGGACGCGCCGCCGCCCGGAGCCGGAGTCACGACGGTCACGGGCAGCGTCGCGGCGGTCGCGAGATCCGAAGAGGGGATCAAAGCGGTCAATTGCGTCGAGGATGCGTACGTCGTGACGCGATTCGAACCGTTCCATTGCACGACCGAAGCCGGAAAGAAGTTCGCGCCGTTCACGGTGATCGTGAAACCGGCATCCGTCGTGAGTTTTGTCGCGGGACTGATCGTCGTGACCGTCGGGACGGTATACGGTAATTCAAAGTCGTACGTCGTCACGGCATTGCTTACGCCGATGCTGAAAGCGTCGACGCTTCCCACGAAGCCGCTCGTCCAGCCGCCGCCGGCTTTGAATTGGACCGTGCCCGTGTTCGCCCCGGCGGAACGGACGCCGGCGTTCGGAAAATCAGCCAGCACTTCCGACCAGGTGCACGGATTGCCGATCGTGCATTTCGCGTTTCCCGGCGCGCCGGTGAACCACCAGTTGCCCGTGCCGGCGTTGTCGAGGGGATCCCAGGTCTGCCATGTTCCGGTCGAAACGGCGTGCGTATAGTACGGTTCGTAGACGAGCCGCCCCTGCCAGGCGGTGTTGGTGTCGGTGACATTGGTGTCGATGTCGAATTGGAGCGAAGGCGCGAGCGCGCCGCTGCCGGACGTCCGATATGTGCCGTAGGCGAGAGAGGTGATGGCATCAAGCCGCGTGCCGACGTACGCGAACGTCCCGAAGATTTCTCCGCCGGTGCTGTTGACCGTGAGTTGCGCGCTGCCGCCGCCGAGCGGAGGCGCGGACGGACCGTACGTGAAGGTGCCGGAACCCGTCGGCGTTTCTTGGAAAAAAAACCAGCCGTTCATATCGGCCGGAGTGACGACCACCGGAGACGCCGCTTTCGCGGGTCGCGCGGCACCCGCCAAGGCCAAAGCGATTCCGATCAGGCCCAGAAAAAGATTGAAATTTTTCTTCACAAGTTTGAATAGTATTCGTCTTTTCGATCGGCAAAAACCACGAGCCGTTTGTTGTACTGTTTAGCGCGTTTGTCCCATACGCCGACGACGCAGGTCACGAGATTGAGATGCGATCCTCCATCGCTGGAACCGAAGACGTCGGTCGTATCCGCGCCCGCGTCGTATTGCCGGATATCGCGCACCACGAAGGTCGTGACGACACCCTTGTCGTCCTGGACCAGGATCGTATCGCCGGGTTTCGTTTTTTTCAGATTCGCGAAGGCCGCGGTCGCTCCGTAGAGCCAATTCACGTGTCCGGCGATGACCGCGCTGCCCGTCTCTCCCGGACGAGGTCCTAACGCGTACCAAGCGGCATCTTTGGGACGCCGAGGCACGTTCATGGAACCGTCTGCCGCCAACGCGACCTGCTCGACAGCCGCGTTCAAGGAGACGCGCGGGATTTTGATTCGTACGGGAATGCCGAAGCTCTTCTTGACCGAGACGGCTTTCGGGACCTGAACCACAGCGAGCATGGTCGATCCGTCGCTGGCCTCAACGGCATTCACCAACGCGTCGCGCATGAGGACGCTTTGCCAGAAAAACGCGGCGATGCCGACCGCCAAGGCCAAGAATGCGCCCAGCACGCCCTTGTGTATGTGCCCCCTGTTCTTTTTATGCATACGCCTTATGAAGAAGAGCCGCGCGCCCGCGCCCGGCTCTTCTTCAAGAATGCATTTTAACGGCCGCGCGAAGCGATCCTTTTTTTCTTCCGGCGAGGCGCAATCAGGTGCATGGCGTAGAGGAGCACGGCGACGAAGGCGCCGGCCGCGACAAGACTCCAGGTCAGGATGCGGCTCGCAAGGGCGACCGTCGATGTCGCCGAAGCCGTGACGACAGGCAGCGTCCGCGCAGCCGCGATCGGCAAGGCGGGAACCGGCGTGGCTACCACGACGGTTGCGACGGCGAAGTCTCGTACGGTGAAACCGTTGGCGCTGCCGATGACGACGGCCGTATTCGTCGTGGTCTTGGAGAGTTTTGCCTTGCAGGTATAGATCCAGGCTTCGGACGGATCAAGTTCTCCGTCCCCGTTCTTGTCGCCGGAGATGCGCTTTAAAGGAGCGCACTTGTCGTCCGTAATGCGGACATGGCTGAGCGCAACCTTTCCCGGGTTCGTGATTCTTTCCGTGTACGTGACGTCGCCTCCTCCGGCGGGCAAGGTCAGCGGGCTCGGAATTTTCGTGACATGGATCAAGGGGGGCGCCGCGATGCCGGCATTCGGCAGCTCCGGAGCGCTGACCACGACCGTCGCGCTTGCGAGGTCGATCGCGCTCAGACCGTTGGCCCAACCGGTCGCGACGACCGTGTTGGTGTGGGTTTGCGAGAGCGTGGTCGTGCAGCGATACACCCACGTTTCGTCCACGTCGAGCTTGGCGTCGGCGTTGGCATCGCCGGAGATGAGCGTGATAGGACTGCAGGAATCGCCGATCATCGTGATATTCGTGACCGGTACCGTGCCGATATTGCGGAGCGTGTACGTGTACTCGACCGGACCGGGACCGTGCGTTAAGGCCAAGGGATTCGGCACTTTGACGACGTCGATCAAGGGAGGTACCGGAGGAATGACGACGGGCGGTGGGGGAGGAGGCTCGGGAGGGATCACGATGGGCGGCGGCGCGGGCACGAAGATATCGTCATTCGTGACGATGCAGACGCGGTTGTCGCCGGGGTTCAGGTTCAGCTGGCCATTGATATCGCAGTCGCCAGAGAATGTCCGGATATACCCCGCATCGCCGGCTTCCGTTACGGTGAAGACATCGCCCGTGGCAAGGTAATCGTTCGTCACTCCAGATGCGACTCGGTTTCCGTTCACATAGAGCGGAAAGTCGGAGATGGTTCTGGCGCCGCCGTTGTCGTTGACGACGATTTTAACGACGTTGATCGTCCCCATGCGCGACGTCCCTCCTCCGGATGAAGAGGGGCTTGCGGGAGTCGGAGCGGGCGGGACGGCGTTGACGCAGGGTCCGAAAGAGGTCCAGGTATCCGTCGCGCAAGAGTAACGCGTGCCGCAGAGCAGGATCGTGCCGGCCGTGTCGGCGTACAGCGAGATGTCATGTCCGGTCGTCGGTGCCCCGCAGTTGTCATTCCCGTTCGGGATGTTCGTTTGCGTGCCGTTCGGCTCCGCGCTCGCGATGAGTCCGGAATAGGTTGGCGCGTTACCGATGAGGTTATAAAACCAATAGGCATCCGCGCCCGTGTTCTTTCCGGTATACGAACACGTGTCAATGTATTGAACGTGGGTGGTGCAGGTGATTGAGGCGACGTCCGATGCCAGCGAGGGCGTCGCGCTCAAGAGCATGAGCGCGACGATCGAAATCCCCAGCCCTTTGGGGTAGTTCATAGTCAGGAGGTTTTGCGTCCTGACTTTTTCCGAAGGCTGTGGAGGAGGAGCGTGGCGGCAAGCAAGCCGGCCGCGACGATGCTCCACGCGGGAACGCCTTCAGCGGGTCCTGCGCCCGTGTTCGGCAATTTCGGAGCGGCGGCGGCCACGACAACCGTGGCAATCGCGAAGTCGCGCACGGTCATGCCGTTCGCTTCGCCGGTGGCGATGGCGGTATTGGTCGTGGTCTTCGCCAGCATCGCTTGGCAGGTATAGGTCCACGTTTCGGAAGGATCAAGCTTGTTATCTCCGTTGGTATCGCCGGAGATACGCACCATCGGCGCGCAGGTGTCGTCGTTGAGCTGGACATTGCTAAGCGCGATCGTGCCGGGGTTGCTGACTTTTTCCGTGTAGGTGATCAGGCCGCCTTTCGCGCCCAAGGCCAGCGGGCTCGGAAGTTTCGTGACATGGATCAGCGGCGGCACGACAGGCGCGCCGACGACGACCGTTGCGCTGGCAAGATCGGTCGCGCTGATGCCGTTGGCCCAACCGGTCGCGACGACCGTGTTCGTATGGGTTTGCGTCAAGGTGGTCGTGCAGCTGTAGATCCACGTTTCGTTCACGTCAAGCTTCGCATCATGGTTGAGATCGCCGGAGTTCAAGACAATGGGAATGCAGCTGTCGCCGACCATCGTGACGTCCGTGACGGGAACCGTGCCGACGTTACGAAGCGTGTAGGTGTACGTCACCGATCCGGGACCGTTCGGCAGGGCCAGCGGACTCGGGACCTTGACGACGTCGATCAGCGGCGGCACGGGCGGAGTGACGACGGGTGCGCCGATGTCGTTATTCGTGATGATGCAGAAGCGGATATCGCCCGGATTGAGGTTCAAGCGGCCGTCGGCGTCGCAATCGCCAGAAAAAGATTGCGTGTAGCGCGGATCGCTCGTTTCCGTCACGGCATAGACGCCGGCCGGGGCGGGGAAGTCATACGTGGCGCCGGAAGAGACGGAGATCCCGTTCACGAACAACGGGAAGTCCGCGATGGTCTTAGTGCCGCCGTTATCATTGATAACTTTTTTGATGACGCCGATCGTACCCGAGTGGCTGCCGCCGGTTGAAACGGGCGTCACGGGAGCTGCGCAGGTCGGAACCGTGACGGTGTCGGTATTCGTCGTGACCGTGCCGCCAAAAGCCAAGGCTCGCCCTGTCCAGTTGGTGTTGGCGCCCACGGTGATGCCCGAGGCGTCGATGTCCGTACCGAAGAAGGTCGTATTGGCCGCGAGCGTCGTGGCCTGGGTCGGCGTCCAGAAGACGTCACACGCCGAAGCGCCGCTCAGCGTGACGACGGCGCCGGCCGTCGATGTCAGTGCGCCCACGGGCCTGAAAATATAGGTTCCCGTGCCATTCAGCGTCAAAGGACCACCGACATCCATTGCTCCGTTGCTGCAATAGACGCCAGGCGCATAGACGCCGATCGGACCATGGGTCGTATCCGTGGAAAGATCGATCGCGCCGGCCGCGAACGTGAAGGTGCAGGGCTGGGAAGCCAACGCCGTGGAGGCATTACCTTGATCGGTACCTGCCGTCGAGTACGGAGCGCCGGACCCATAATTCGCATGCGTGCCCAGGGGGGCAACGGCCGGAGGCGTTGTGAACCCGACGTCGCCATTGATCGTGGTCGTCGTCGTGTTCGTGTAGGTGCTCGCCAGAACACCGTAGCTTGCCGCCGCTCCCAGCGAAGGCGACGTGGCCGCAAGCGCGGCGACGGGACCGAATAGGCTGAATAGTAAAGCCAGAGCTGCTACGCCGCTCCCAACCCTTCGAAAAGTTTTCATGCGCGTCTTATATAGACGCCACGACGCATGCGGAACTTAAGTGTTCGGCGACGCCCCATGGCAACTAAGCATTACCCAGTTGTCAAGTAATTGATTTAATCTTAGCACATTTTTCAGACCCTGTGTGTGAATAACTATTCTGTTCAGCTCTATTTTAGAGGCTTTGTCTCGCCGATTGCCTCATCGGCCGTATCCGCGTCAGCTTCCGCCTTCGTGCGATGGATGCGGCCGTCGATATGATTCGGCGGCGCGTAGACCGTATAGAGCTTGAGCGCTTCGGCGCCGGTGTTTTTGAAATTATGTTTCGTGCCCGCGGTCACGACGACGACATCGCCGGGGCCGATCGGGAACGGCTTGTCATTGAGGTATCCCGTGCCCGTTCCCGAAATGAAGAAGAGCGTCTGTTCAGTATACGTGTGCGTTTCTTCGCCGACCTCGCCGCCGGGCGGAATGCTCATGACCACCAACTGGCTATTCGGACCGGTGAAGACGACGCGGCGGAAATAGTCGTTTTCCTGCGCCTGCGCGAGAATGTTGCCGTGATAGCTCATGGGAATGTGGGTGGGAGAGCTCGCGCAGCCCGTGCCGAGAAGCAGGAGGCCGGCGAGAAGAATAAGAAGGCGTTTCATTGTTTTGCGATCCGCCGGTGAAGAATCAAACCGCTGACAACGATGATGGCGAGGAGCAAAAGGGCCGTGATCAACCCGTCCAGAGGCGTGGCAAAGAGCTCCAAGATGATCAAGCGGACCTTCTGCGTGAATGGAGTTTTTTTCGAGGCGTCGGCCGAAGTCGTTTCAGACGTTGAGACCGTTGATGGATGAACGGCATCGGTCCCCGTACTCGGAAGTTTCGATTCCGGCATCAGCTTGGACTTTGTCGCAAGATTGAACACGCCGGTCGCCGGCAAGCCGACGTCTCTTTGATATCTGATGAGGGCGGCGCGCGTGAGCGTTCCGAAATAGCCTTTCGCGACGCGCAACGGCATGGTCAGGAACCCGTCGCGCTCGAGCGCGGTCTGGAGCGCCGCGACATCCGCGCCTCGCGCGCCCAGCTTGAGAGACTGATACAGGATCGGGGCAAGGATATCGGCGTTTTCCGGCACGGCGTCGGTGAAGACCACGCGCCGTTGCGGGTAGGTGCCGTTGACCTGGTTCCAAACCCCTTCGCAGGTAATGAGATTCAGGTGCGCGAGGCCGTCGTTCGACGTAAAGACGGTCGTGGCATCGGCGTTTCTGTCGAACAGGCTGATGGTTCGAACGACGAAGGCAAGCGTTTCGCCTTTATCGTTGACGACGTAGACGATATCGCCCGCTTTGAGCTTGTCGAGGTCGTAGAAGACGAACGGCACGCCCTTATTGATGCCGAAGTGTCCGCCGATCACGGCGCTGCCTTCCTGGCCGGGATGCGGGCCGAGCGCGAACCAGGCGACGTTTTCCGAACCCGCCGGGACGTCCATTCTTCCGTCGGGCGTGATCAGCGCGTCCTCGATCGCGGAATCGACGCCGATCGTCGGAATCTTGAGGCGGACGGGAAGTCCCTGCGGAATGCCGCCCGGATCGCGGATGCTGGAATAGGCGATTTGATTCGAAAGAGATCCCGTGATCGGAAATTTCGCCACGGGAAATTTCCAACCGAAGGCGAGGTCAGATGAAACCTGGGGTTCTGCAATCTGATTGCGTCGGGGCGACAAGAAGAAGTACAATCCGCCGCCCAAGATGGCGGCGAGCACAATGATAGACAGCACTCTTAAGGAGCGTTTGAAGCTCTTTCGCGCTTTCCCGGTCTTGCGCTTCCGCGTGAGCAGCAACAGGAGAAGGAGGATCGCCAAGACCAAGGACATGATTCCCCACAGAACGATTTTCGACCCGGCGCCGAGTCCGGTCAGCGGAAATTTCGGGACATCCTGATTCGAAAAGCCGGGAACGAGGCTCCTGACCATGACGGTCAGAGCGAAGTCGTCCACCGCCCGCAAGCCGTTCGCGAACGCCGTCACGTGCACCGTGTTGGTCGTCGTCTGCTTCAAGTTCGCCGTGCACGTGTAGATCCAGACCTCGTTCGTGTCCAGGAGGCTGTTGCCGTTCGTGTCTCCTAATTTTCCCGACATCGCGCTGCACTTGTCATCGACGATGGTGACGTTGCTCAGCGGGACAGCGCCAGGGTTGTTGACTCTGTAGGTGAAGGTGATCGGACCGCCCTCGGCCGGCAGGGAAAGCGGATAGGCGACTTTGGTGACGTTGATGACGCTGACGAGCGGAGCGGGATTCGCGGAGCCGACGACGACGGTCGTATACGCCTTGTGCGTAGCGGTGACGCCGTTGGCGCTGCCGGTGACCGTGGCCGTGCTTTGCGTCGTTGCGGAAAGCGTCGTCGTGCAGGTATAGCGCCAGGTTTCGCCGTACTCGAGTCTGCCATCCCCGTTATCGTCGCCGTCATGAAAGGCGACGGCGCCACAGGCGTCATCGACGACATGCACGTCCGTCAGCGCGATCTCCTGAAGAAAATTCTTCACCGCGTAGTTGTACGTGACCTTGCCGCCCGCTTGAGGCAAGACCAACGGGTCGGGCACCGACGTGATGCCGATCAATGGCACGTATAAGACGCTGCCGCTTCCTTGCGCGCCGGCCGCAAACGCAGCGATCGGACCGATCAAAAGAGATACGAAAAAAAGAGCCGCAATGGCCCGTGAACCCGTTTTATTTGTATGCATGCGCGTCTCATGACGGCCGGCGCGTCGTGCAGAACTTAGACGTTCGGCGGCACGCGGCAGCGAGGCATTACCTTGCTGCCAAGTAATTGACTTAAGATTAGCACATTTTATAGGCATCGACAAAAAAAGACCTTCCATGAAGGAAAGTCTCTTTTGGTAGCCCGGACCACTGAAATGTGGAACGAAATCATGACGGACCTCAAGGCGTGGACTGTGTTTGGTAGGGACTTGAGGGCTACTGCCGCAGCAGCTTGATAAGACACTGCCACGGGGGAATGGAAGAGGTTACTGCGCCGATGAAACAACCTCGTTAAGAACGCGCCAGATTGCGATCATGGCCTCGGTATCTCGACCGCAATACTTTTTAAGGTCGGCAGCGATTTTCGCTTTTACCTCGTCGGTCTGCCCTTCAAAAATCATCCGGTACCAAGCATCCATTGCCGCGCCACCATCCTGAATTTCCAGCTCTTTGTAAGTTAGCGTGGGTACTAACACGGGTAATACTTTCTTTATCGATGTTCTCCCCCGGAAATCCGGATGTACATGGAACTGCTTCTGAAAAATTTCCATCAAATCATAAATGCGAGCATTGATATCAGACAAGAATGAATCGTGCTGCGGATTTCTCTCCGCAAGCTGAGAGTTGATCTTCCTTTCAAAGGGCTTATACCACACGATAATGGTACCGCTTTCCCCAATAGTCCCCTGTAGCTTATCGATGATGGCCTCTGACGGGTCTGTTGCTTCCTCGTGCAAGTACTCGAAATGCTCAAAATCAGCATCCGGGCCACTCAGTCTATCCAAAGAAAATTGGAATGGTATCTGTTGATATGGCTTATAGCCCTTAAACAGCGGGATCGCTGGCGCGTAACTTTCATAGTCAAGAAAATACAACGGGAAGGCTAGCGAAGAAAGCTCACGTTCGATGGCATCCTTGTCGATGATTGCCTTTTGAGTCTTGTGGGCAATGGCCTGCATTTTCTGAATATCCGACAAAGAAAACTCATCCGGCACATCCTTAATGTCGAAGATTCCGTCTTCAACTAAACTCTCCAACTTTTTCTTACTGATCCTCGATAAGTCATGCACCGAGTATTCAGGTACCTGCGGATGGGAGTAGCAAAAAGTTGAGCACTGGGAATTCCTGCCGACATACAGGCATTCACAGGATAGGGCGCTCTCATCAAGTTGGGTCAGCGCCTCTCTCGCTCGATCCATTCGTGCTTTTACATCCTCCATCCTGTCAGCAACCTTTTCGGTCACATCCTCCATCTCGAAGAGCTCTGAAAGTGAGATTTCGTCACCACGAACGTACTCTTTGTTCAGGTGAATGATTTTGATTTGCCCAATTTTTATACCCACTGATTGGAGAATGCGTGCCTGAAAGGATGCGTCATCGATATGGTCCCGACCATCCTCCCCTTCGTTCAAAGAATTGGTCCCTTTGACCTCGTATAGATTCCAGCACCCGTGATCCTCATCGAACTCCAAAACGTCGTTACGCGCCAAAAAACCGTCGTGAATGAAAGTCGCTTGGAAAAGCGCTTTGGAGCCATGACCCATCAACTCTTCCGTCCTCTTTGCGGCAGCCTCGCCCGACTCCTCGATTAAAATGCCTTCGGGAAAAAGCTTCCTCGCCCATTGTTCAACAAGGTTTCCTTTTGCCAACAGACCTCGCTCAAATTCTGAGAGGGAGAACATTGAGCTCAAGTCAGGCTTGTGCACCTTAAGCCACGCGTTCTTTCCGCACGCGCTATATTCGAGAAACAGGGTTTTTGTGAGGTATTTCATTTGATCCATGCTCGTACGATAGGGTTTTTGTGTATACTTAGTCAAAACACAGGCCCTACCGATGGATAACCCTGCCATTCCGCTAAAAGTGAAACTGCTCTGGAAGGCATCAAAGCCTGCCGATTTTGATTTGTACAAGGCTGCGCTCGAATGGAGTCTTGTTGATCCGATAATCATTGAAAACCGAGACGACCTTAAGTCCGAGTATCTTTGGCGCGACAAAATAAAGCCATACCACCATCAAGTCACAAATCTAATCACTTTTTGTCGTCGTCTCCCGGTTACACTTCTCGCAGATGACGTTGGTTTGGGTAAAACCATCAGCGCTGGCTTGATAGCCAGTGAACTCATGACGCGTGATCGTGTTTCCAAGATTTTGATTGTCTGCCCCAAACTGCTGATGAATCAGTGGAGCGAGGAATTGGAACAAAAGTTTGGCATTGCGTCGACAACTGCCATTGGTAAGACTCTCATAAAGGCGAAGCCGCCGAAGGATGTCGGGGCGGTAATAACAACCTACACATCCGCGAAACTGTATTTAGACGACCTCGAAGACGCGGGTTATCAAATGTTGATTCTTGATGAGGCGCATAAACTTCGCAATCTATACGGTGTCGATCCGACACCTCAAGTAGCAACTCGTTTTAGAAAAGCTCTGAAGGACAGGCTGTTTAGATACGTCCTGATGCTAACAGCTACGCCAATTCAGAATCGCCTTTGGGACTTGTATTCACTTATAGACCTATTGACCGTAGCTCGTGGACACGAGAATCCATTTGGTAGTGAAGGGATTTTTGCGCGTAAGTTTATTGATGACGATCGAACGCAGGCGCGTCGTCTTAACTTAGGCGCAAAGGATGAATTCCGCTCGATCATTTACCAGTACATGTCGCGTGTTCGGCGCGGTGACGCGCAGCTATATTTTCCTGAAAGGAAAGTTCTGCTCAAGTCCGTAGCGCCAACCGCAGAGGAAAGCGAGCTGATTGGAATTATTGCGGAACCAATTCAGGAGTTGAACCGTTTGGGACAAATATCGGTTCTTCAGGCCCTCATCAGCAGCCCTGATGCTTTGGCGGCCCAGCTTAGAACGATGGCACGAAACGAAACCATACCAGCGGAGCTTGCGACTCGCGTCCGGGAGGTCGTCAAGAAAATGAAGACGACAGCGAAGATGCAGGGCTTGGGATCATTGGTTGAAAAACTTAGAAAGGAGCGTCCCGAAGACTGGCGGATGGTAGTCTTCACGACTCGCAGGGAAACCCAAACGACGATTCAGGCCTTCTTGGAAGGGCAGGGCATCGCTTGTGGGGTTATCAATGGGGATTCCGGGCGACGAAACCAAGAGACGATCAATAATTTTAAATGCTACCCTCCCCAGATTAACGTAATCATTTCTACCGAAGCCGGGTCCGAGGGCGTTAACTTACAGGCCGCAAACGTCCTTGTTAACTACGATCTTCCGTGGAATCCGATGGTGGTGGAGCAGCGCATTGGCCGTATTCAACGCCTTGCGTCTGAGCACAAGACCGTCTCCATTTTCAATATCATCCTAAAGGGTACTTTCGAGGAGTATATAGTCGGAAGGTTGATGGAAAAACTTCAGATGGCCTCCCAAGCCATTGGTGATGTTGAGTCGTTGCTTCAGGCGTCG
Source organism: uncultured Gammaproteobacteria bacterium (assembly GCA_964404275.1). Classification (GTDB taxonomy): domain Bacteria; phylum Patescibacteriota; class Patescibacteriia; order SG8-24; family DYFX01; genus DYFX01. The sequence continues at coordinate 48,565 of CAYOJH010000006.1, forward strand.
GGAATGGAAGAGGGGGAGGGAGAAATCACTTCATTTGAGGAGCAAATCCGTCGGCTGGTTATCGAGTCATTGGCTGGGAAAGATGTTGAAGAAGCCACCCGGATGGCAGAAAAAAGCATCGAACACGCAGAGGCCGAACTCGATCGCGAGGAGAAAAATATTGATTCGATGTTGGGCGGTATGGGTGATGTTGTGGGAGTCGATCCGTATCCTCCGAAATTGACCCCGGTCAATCACTCAATGGGACTTCGTGAGTTCGTGCTTGGCGCACTAGAAGCTCAGGGCGAAAAAGTAACGGCCCAGCCGAACGGTTTGTACGTCTCAGAATCCCATGGTCAAAAGGAACTGTTTCGTTTTGATAATGAAGTTGCTGATCCTGAAACGACCAGTACCTTATATGCCCCCGGAAGTCCGGCATTTGAGCGTCTGGTGAATCGTTGTACCAGCCGCGGTTATCACACGGTAAACGATGTCGATATAGAACCGCTAAAAAAGGCGATGGATATCGCGGGCGGTTGGGCTAAAGCATTTGATGGCCGATTTGATTCGGCTGCTCCGTTGGCGGTGTATAGGAATTTTGAAGGTTCGGCAATCATCAGGGTTCATGCAACGGTGGCTCATGACAGCTATGAGCGTCTCGTGGAGTCTGATTGTGCAATAAAAATGGATCATGACTTGGGCAAACTCGGTCTAGAGCCTCTCCATGCTTCGATTAGCGACCCGCACAAAGTTGGGTTGGATACGGATTGCCTGATTGATAAGGCATTCCATGATCCCGACATATCAGAATTTTGCCGTTTCTACGGTGAGCGCTTGGAGCAGGAGCTCAAGGCTGTAGGTGATGATGAGCGCAAAAGAAAAAAGACCGTCGATGACTTCACTCCCCGCATTGCCGTGGAACTCGTGGGGCTAAATGGCAACATCCATCGCCGAATTAAGTTGAACACCAAATATCGAATTGATGAGGGGGAGTACGAAAGTTCATTGACTGTCATTCCGAATAGCGAAGAAGTTATTGAGGCACCCGAGATCAAGAAGTGCGAGAAAACTGGGCGGCATGCCCCAGCCGACTGCTTTGGGATTTGTGAAATTAGCAAATTACAAGTGCTGAGGCACCTATTGGTTGCCTCAGACATTTCAGACAGGCAGGCTCTTCCAGAGCACGTGATTAAGTGCTCATACTCGGGCAAAAAGGTGCTGATCGATGAGGCAGCAAAATCGGACATCTCTGGACATTTTGTGACTGCATCATTGCTGCTTACGTCAGCGATTAGCGGAAAGAAGGGGGAGCCAACATACTTTGGTCAATGTGAGTTCACCTCGGTGACAGCCCTCAAGGACGAGCTTTTAACGAGTGAAGTATCCGGAAAGCTCTACAGGTCCGATGAGCAGCTCCGCTCTACGGTTTCGGGTAAATCCGGACATCGCCAAGAGTTTATAAAATGCGCGGTAACCAGTCAGCCCTTACTGAGGGAAGAAGCAGAGCAATGCGAAGTAACTGGCACGCTAGTTGCGCCCGGCATCCTCGAAGAGTGTTCGGTGACGAAGAAAAAGGTCTTGCCGAGCGAACTGGCGAAAAGCGAATTCAGCGGAAAAATGGCACTCCAAAAGTACTTCGTTTCTAGTTCAATTTCAGATGGCAAAATTCTTGAGTCCGAAGCCGTTCGATCTTCGAAGGGAAAATATTGCTCCCCCGCAGAAGTAAAACCGTGCGCATGGAGCGGTCTTAAATACCACCCTGATGATTTAGAGATATGTCACCTGTCGGGTCTTTCAGTTCACTCCGTATACGTTACACCCGATGGCCCTCCAAGAATTACGTCACTGGCCCGACTCCTTGATGGAACGCTCAGAAAAGCTGATGGGACTGAATATTGGCAGAAAATCGTTGATGCTCTAGCTGGCTCGGTTGGCGGCGTTCTCAAGGTGGATGCGGCGGAGTTTTCTCCGGACGGCACGCTACTCGCGGTTTGCTTGGAATCAACGAAATGGTTGGTGAAGACTCGCTATTTGGGCCTCGTGTTTTCATTGCGACAAAACTCGGCTACGGGTCGAATCGTGTCTGGAAAGCGAAAGGATCATAGGTGGATTGACGACCTCGTAATTTAAGTGAACGATCCTTGACGCGGGGTATGTAGGCGATAGGCTGGTCTGCATGAACCCCAGAACGTCACCCACTTTTGCGAATGACGGATACCGAAGGATTTTTTGTAATGCCTGCGGTCACTTTATCGGGGAGACTCATCTTGGCGAAAAACGGGAGAGGCAGCTCCGTTGTAAGTTCTGCGGCACGACCGTCAATTTACGACCGCCCCTGAAAGTGGAGCACGATAGCCAGAGGTACATCGAATTTGGCCCTCAAGCCGCCTGCTTCACGGCTGATTTGACTGACCCGCCTCGTCAGGGTAATTAGTATCAATCGACCCGTAACAACCGATTTCGGGCTATAAAGGCACCCCCTTCCTAGGCGGGTGTGAAGAGAGCCCGGCAGAAGCCTGTTTTTTGGCTTCTAGCCGGGCTTTTTTTATTGGTCACCCCTTGGGGCAGACACCACAAAATACCCGCTTTCTGCCATGCTTTCCCTAGCACAAGCAAGGAAAATCGATCCTAGTTTGGAGGATGTGTCCGACGAAGAATTGTTGGGCATTCTTGAGGCGTTGTATGCATTTGGTCGGGTGGCACTAGATACTTGGTCCACTAAGCAGCATGTTTCCAATAATCCCCTTGGGGTCCAGACTGAAGCAGTAGCACCCGGTATGCTGCATAGAACATGAGCCAAATTTTGAATAAAACCTGCGTCATTTATTGTCGTGTCTCTTCGAAAGAGCAGGTTGAAGGGACGAGTTTGGAAACCCAACAACGGCTTTGTCGAGAATACGCTGATCAGCAAGGTTGGTTGGTTTCCGAGATTTTCATGGAACTTGGTGAATCAGCAAAGACGGCTGATCGAACTGAATTTGCCAAGGCAATCAACTACTGCACGAGCAAAAAAGGTCGCACTTCGTATTTTGTGGTCTATAAGCTCGACCGCTTTAGTCGGAAAGCTGAAGATCATCTCATGATCCGTGCTGTTTTGAGTAAGGCGGGTACTGAATTGCGTTCAGTTACCGAGCCAATCAACGAAACTGCAACGGGAAAACTGATGGAGACGGTCATTGCGGGATTTGCTGAATTCGACAACAACGTAAGGACTGAGCGAACCAAGAACGGGATGATTCAGCGAGTGCAGGAAGGTATTTGGGTATGGACTCCACCACTCGGATACCACAAACCCGTCAGGGGTAAAAAGACAAACATCGTTCCCGACCCTCTCGTGGCCCCGCTCATAAGGGCTGGCTTTGAGGAATACGCCAAAGGGGGACGCACGTACAAGGCTTTGGCGGCCTTCTGGACGCGACAGGGCCTGCTCACGAAGCGAGGAAGGCCAATCAAGCTTCAAGAGGTTCAGAAGATGCTTAGGAACCCGGTTTATTGCGGCACCATCAGGGCCTTTGGGGGAGAATGGAACGGCGGCTTCGAACCCATTGTCTCCCGGCAGTTGTTTCTGGCTTGTCAGGACAAAGTAGGGAATTCGAGCTGGTCGGCACCACGCCTGACTGACAATGCGACGTTCCCACTTCGTAAGCTGGTCATCTGCTCTGAGTGTGGGACGACGCTGACCGGGAGTTCAACAAGGGGGAGGCAGGGAAAGCGCTACCCTTACTACCATCATTCCAAGAAAAACTGCACGAGGCCGAAAACCATCCCCAAAGAAAAATTCGAAAAGGCTTTTCTTGAGTGTCTGGCCAAGGTTGAGCCAAACAAGAAATACGAGCACCTATTCAAGGCGGTCATTACTGATATTTGGAAAACAAACCACAAGAATCTTGATGACCAAAAATCATCCGTTCGTAGGAACATCGAAAAGTTGGAAATTGAAAAACAGAGGATTTTCGAGTTGCATCGTGCAGGCACATATTCAGATCAGGATTTCAAAGAACAGCGTGCTATCGTGGCGGGGAAGATGGAGGTCCAATACAGCTTGATCGAGGAGTACAGGGGAGAGGAATTCAATATGGATGAGGCCTTGGAATACTGCTTCGATTTTGTTGGCAAGGCGACCAAAACTTGGTTGGAGCTAGAGGGCAACTACCCAGCCCGAATCCGTTTTCAAAACCTTATTTTCAAGGCGCGGCTGACTTTTGACGGGGAGGAATTTGGAAACACGAAATTATCGCCAATCTTCCAACTAAAAGCGACCTCTCGCGGGGAGAAGTCGCTTTTGGTAGCCCCAAGGGGAGTCGAACCCCTATTTACTCCGTGAAAGGGAGTTGTCCTAGCCATTAGACGATGAGGCCGGGCGTGCGTTGAACACGGGTAATCTATAGTGAAAACGCGGGGGCGTCAAGGCGCGCGGAAGCCATCCACAGGGCGTCCGCCGCGCGCGGGTGTATGGTCGCAAGAGGAGGAGACCATGTTCATTCGCCGATCGATTCCGGTTCTGCTTTGCCTGGCGGCGATCTTCGCCTGCGAAGACGGCGCCGTCGTTCCGGCCGACGATGCGTGCCCCGGCATCGCGCCTCCTTCGCAAGAAGACGAGATCCTCGCGGGCTACGCCGCCGCCGCGCGCGCCTACGAAGCGGACAATCATCTGCAGGCCGGCTGGGCCGATTGGATGATCCTGCATCGGGACATTTTCAAGAAGGCTTACGTTCGCGCCCGCACGGACCGGCGCATTCGCGTGCGCGTCGGATACCTGAACCCGATCGTCTTCGATCCGCCCTGGACCTCCGAGACGGAGCACTTCGCCGCGCTCGAGCGGATGATGGAGCTGGCCTATCCGGGCTGGGACTTCTCGTTCTCGGCCGACGATCCCGCCGCGGAGTTCACGGTTCTGCTCGGCGACAAGAACATCTCCTACGCGGACGGCGACACGGTCCGCCTCGTATGGGAGGGCATCCTGCCGCACGAGTTCGGTCACGAGCTCGGGCTGACGCATCACTACTGCGACGAGACGCTCCAGCCGTGCGCGGCCACGCCGCCGGGCGAGTACGAAGCGACCTGCATCATGTCGCGCAACTCCGGAACCTGGGGTCCGGCCGAGCAGTTCGTGCTGAATCTCGGTCAGCAGCGTTACAACCAGCAGGTCTACGATGTCATGAACGATCTCAACGGCCGCTATCCGCCCGATTGGCCGAACTGAATGCCGCCCCGACCGATACCGGGGCCTTTTCTTTTTACGAAAAAAAGACCCGACGTGATGTCGGGGGTTCAGGCGGCCAGCGCGTCGGCCGTGAGGCGGGCGCGCAGCTGTTCGACGGCCTTGAAAGCGTTGCTTTTGACCGTGCCTTCGGTGACGCCGAGCGCGGCGGCGGCTTCGGGGAAGGTGCATTCCTCGAGGCGGACGAGTCGCAGCGCGGCCACCAAGCGGGGGATGCGCGGTTCGAGCGCGTCGATGGCGTCGAGCACTTGTCGGCACGCGACGATCGTCTCGGGAGAGGGCGCAGGGTCGACGTCTTCCTGACGCGCGTCTTTCGCGTTCGGTTCCGAGGGCAGCCGCCGGCTGCGCTGGAGATGCGTGAAGGCGGCGCTCGTTGCGACCTGGTAGAGCCAGCTCTTGTAATGCGTGACCGGATGGCGCAGCGCGGAGACGGCGCCCTTCACCCAGGCGTCTTGCAGGACGTCGGCCGTCTCTTCGGAGCGCTTGCCCAGGATGCGTCGGACGACCGCTTCGAGCACCGGACGATACGACAGGAATTCCCGCGTGAAACGTTCGATGCGATCTTGACGATCCATGAGAGCCTCCTCTTGAAAGGTTCGTGACGAAGTAGTACCATCAAACATCGCTTCTGTCAATCCTCCCATGCGCATCCTCGGCATCGAAACGTCTTGCGACGAGACCTCGGTCGCCCTGCTCGACGTGAACAAGGGCGTTGCTCGCATCGCGAAGCACCTCACGGCTTCGCAGGTTTTGAAGCACGCGCAGTATGGCGGCGTCGTTCCGGAGGTGGCCGCGCGCCTGCATGCCGAAACGCTGCCGCTCTTGATCGACGAGATGGGCGTCAGCGGAAAGGATCTCGATGGCATCGCCGTCACGCGCGGTCCGGGACTCATCACCTCGCTGCGGGTCGGCACGGATTTCGCCCGCGCCTTGGCCTATGGCTGGAATCTTCCGCTCGTCGGCGCGAATCACATCGAAGGCCATATCGCGGCCAACTGGATCGGAAAAAAAGTGGCCGCGGCCTATCGGTTTCCGGCCCTGGTGCTGGTCGTTTCGGGCGGCCATACGGAACTTATTCTGATGAAAGGCTTCGGAAAGTACGAACGGATCGGTTCGACGCTTGACGATGCCGCCGGCGAAGCCTTCGACAAGGTCGCCAAGATGCTCGACCTCGGTTATCCGGGCGGTCCGGCCGTCTCGAAGCGCGCCTTGCTTGGAAATCCGGAGACGTTCGCGTTTCCGCGCCCGCTGCTCAACAAACAAAATTTCGATTTCAGCTTTTCCGGCCTCAAGACCGCTGTCCTCTACACGCTCCAGCGCAAGAAGAACTGGTCGGCCGAGAACGTGAACGATATCTGCGCGTCATTCCAAGCGGCCGTCGTCGAGACGTTGGTCATCAAGACGCTTCGCGCCGCCAAAGCGAAGAACGCAAAAACCGTTTTTCTGGCCGGAGGCGTCGCCGCCAACGCGACGCTGCGCGAAACGCTGGCGGCCTCCGTCAAAAAAGAATTGCCCGGCGTCGAAGCCGTCATCCCGGCCTTGGAATACTGCACCGACAACGCCGCCATGATCGCCATGGCCGGCTATTTCAGCTTCATGTCGCTGTCTTCCCGCTTTTCTTCGCCGTCATCCCGAGCGAAGCCGAGGGATGCATGGAAAGGCATGGAAGCCGATCCGACCTGGGAACTCGGCATATGAGACAGCGTTTCCATTCCCACGCGGCTGCGCAGACGGCGCGCGTCGCCAAGGCGCTCGCGGAGAGCGTCCAAGGCGGCGAAGTCATCGCACTCATCGGCGATCTCGGCGCGGGCAAGACGACCTTCGCGCAAGCGTTCGCCAAGGCGCTCGGCATCCGCAAGCGGGTCCAGAGCCCGACCTTCGTCTTGATGCAGGAGTATCCGTTGATCCGCCATCGCGGGCTCAAGAAATTTTTGCACGTCGACGCCTATCGCGCCGATGAGGCGCAATTCAAATCCATCGGCCTTCTGGAATATCTCGGCCAACCCGACACCGTCGTCCTGATCGAATGGGCCGATCGCCTTCCGCGCCTCATCCCGAAAAAATCGATCACCGTGCGCCTGACGCATGAAGGCGGCGATGAACGCACGATCCTCGTGACCGGTTGAGGACGGGGGATTGAACTCCTTCGGGCGAAATGCTAGCGTCAAATCAGGCCTTTCCATCAACCTGACCCAAGGAGTACGTCATGGGCAATGATCCCGTTTGGATTCGCATCGCGAACCGCGGGTCCTGCCCGCGGAATCGCCTCATGATCTTCGGCGTTTCGGACGAAAAAAGCGTGGTCGATTCCACCAACCCGCACAGCATCTTCAAGTCGGGAGCCAAGATCTCCCCGCTGGTCGCGCTGCGGCACGGCCTCGACATGCACGTGGTTTCGCGCGACGCGAAAGGCGCGTACCACTTGAGCTACGAAGCGCGGACGTCGTCCGACGACGAGAACTTCCGCCAGTACGTGATCATCTGCAAGGACAAGGACGGAGAATCCGCGACGATCCCGATGCCGTTCAACGTCGACAGCTCCTTCAAGAACTGGAGCAATCCGATCGGCGACGATCCGCTCAAGGAATTCCCGGTCTGGCGCGAAGCGTTCAACAACGCGCGCGGCAACGATCCAACGGGACCGGTCCTCTCGGAGCTCGAGAGGCTTCATTGGATGCCCGACGGGCAACACGCCGTCTACATCCGCAGGACGTCCGACTACGAAGCGATCATGGCGCACCCGGATCGCTACTTCAAGTGGCTGTCCGGCACGGCGCCGCTCTTGTCCGTTCCCGGCCTGAAGGGAAGCGTCGTGCTCCGGATTTTTCCGAAGTCCGAGGAAGGCGCGACGCGCCTGTTCGCGCACGGCACGCTGGCCTACTGTTCGAAAGGCGGAGCCGACGCGTCGCTGTTCGATTACAGCTTCGACGTCGAGAACCTGCTGACCGAGGAGCGCGTCTTCGCGAATACCTCGACGGTCTTTCAGTGGCTCAGCATCGTCCTGGCGGCCTTGGTCGACAAGGCCTTGATCGCCCGGATCATGGCCGCGATCCAGAACGGGGACGCGCCTTTCGAAGAGCACGCGCTTTCCTACACGTGCAGCTTGGACAGCTTCGGGGGAGCGGAGCATTGGCTGTCGGCCTGGACCACGACCTACGGCGACAATGCCGTCATGTCGAATCCGGGCTTCGGCGACGAATACGTCCGCTCCACGCTGAACAAGACGCCGGTCCTGGTGCTCTCGCCCACGCTCCGCGCGTTTCTCAAGCGCTGCGGAGTGCGGGAAGCGAACGACTTCGCTCCGAAGATGATCGAAGGTTCGACCTTCAAGGTCGCGGAGCTGACCGACGAGGAGAAGTCGCGGGCGCGCAAGGTGTTCGACGCGATGCGCAAGGAGCATCCGGACGTCACGCTGCCGATCACGCCCTTCGAGCCGATCGGCAACGAGCTGCGAGAGATCGAAGGCTTCGTGCTGAAATCCGGAGACGGCACCCCGCTCGGCATCTACGTCATGAAAAAGATGTACCGTTCGACGCGCTGGCTGATGGTGGTCGTGAATCACGAATACCGCCATGTCCGGACCGGCGCGTACGACTTCACCAAGCCGTTCGAAGAATGCGCCGATCAGGATGAAGGCCGGCTGCTTCTCGAGAAGCACTGGATCGACGACGACACGCCAAGCGATGTCGAACTCGCGATCGAAGAGCTTCACCTCTTCACGGACGATCCGTAAATCGCAAACCCCCGCCGCCAGGCGAGGGTTTTTTCTTTTATTCCGCCGCGGCCAGGACTTCTTCGACCGTCGTCAGGCCGTCGACGGCTTTGAGCAAGCCGTCCTGCGCCATCGTGATCATACCTTGCTTGACCGCGATCGCCTGCATGTCGTACTCGGAGACGCTGCCGGACAGGATGACCTTCTCGATCTCCGGGCTCATGGTGAAAATTTCGTAGATGCCGACACGGCCTTTGTAACCGGAGTTGCCGCACTCCGCGCAGCCTTTGCCTTTCCAGAATTTCAGATGCGTCAGGTCCGGCTTATCGCCGTCAGCCATCGCGCCGAGAATCTCTTTCACCTTCTTGGCTTGGTCCGCGTCGGGCGCGGCCTCCGCCTTGCATTTCTCATGGATGCGGCGGACCAGGCGCTGGCCGATCACGGCGTTCAAGGCAGGCGCGAGCAGGAACGGCTTCACGCCCATCGACAGGAAACGGGGGATGGCGCCGGCCGCGCTGTTGGTATGGATCGTCGAGACCATCAAGTGGCCGGTCAGCGAGGCTTGAATGGCGGTTTCGGCCGTTTCGAGGTCGCGGATTTCGCCGACCATGATGACGTCGGGGTCCTGGCGCAACACCGCGCGGAGTCCCTTGGCGAAGGTGTAATCCTTCGAGAGATCGATCGGCGATTGGTTGATGCCCTCGAGCGCGTATTCGACTGGATCTTCGAGCGTGATGATCTTGGTGTCCGAGGTGTTGAGCTTTTTCAAAATGGCGTAGAGCGTGGTCGTCTTACCGGAGCCGGTCGGACCGGTCGTGATGATCATGCCGTTGGGCCGTTCGATCTCGCGCTTGAGCTGCTCGAAGGCCTTGCCGCGGATGCCGAGCTGATCGAAACCGAGGCTGATCGTCGCGGGGCGGAGCAAGCGCATGACGACCGATTCGCCGTACGAGGTTGGCACGGTCGAGACGCGGACTTCGGTCTTCTGCCCGCCGATATGGATGGTGAAGCGGCCGTCCTGGGGGATGTTGTTGATGTTGATCTTCAAGCTCGAGAACAGCTTGATGCGCGAAATGATGCGCGGCCAGAGCGCGTGATCGAGCCGGGCCGCGTCTTGAAGCACGCCGTCGATGCGATAGCGCACGACCACGTCTTTTTCCTCGGCTTCGATGTGGATGTCGGAGGCGTCGCCTTTGAGCGCGCCGGCGATCATGATCGTGACGGCGTCGGTGATGTCCGCGCCTTTCAAGAGCGCGTCGATCTCCTTGTACGAACCCATTTTCTCCTGGAACTTCTTGAGTTCCGACTCGGTGATCTCGACGCCTTTGACGATCTTGCGGATTTTCGGCAGCGCGTCGTAGAGCTTGAGCGCGTGGGCGAAGCTCTGTTCCGAGATGATGTAGACGCCGACATTGGCATGCGCCCGTTCGCCGACCTGGTAGGCAGCTTCTTTGACGTCCTGGCGGGAAGGGTCGACCGCGCCGACGCGCACTTCGTCGCCGGTCTGCAGGAAGACGACCGCCTTGAGCGCTTCGGCCTGCTCCTGCGACAAAAGCGTCAGGGCTTCGGGCGAAATCGGGAAGCCTTTCAAACTGATGTACGCCGCGCCGAGCGCCGCGCCGCGTTTGGCGGTTTCTTTCTCCTTCGCCTGCAGCTCGAGCTCGCGCATTTTCGTCGCGAACTTGGCCTGGGCGTCGGGAGAGGAAACGCTCGGCAGCTTTGTTTTTTTCAGCAGGTCTTCAATTGAAGCGTTGGCGTTCGACATTTAGCGCAAAAGCCGTTCGAACCAGCGCGCGATCTTGGAGGAGCCTCCGTGCCCGCGCACGTGGAGCTTGTTGAACAGCGTGACCCAGACCGCGTACTGATAGGCGGCCAGGAGCGAACCGACGAAAGCGAGGAAGAGCACGCCGAGCACGGCGGCGATGAGCGCGACGACGCCGATCGCCAGGCTGCTTTGCAGCAGGGAGGCGCCGATCAGGAAGGGGAGCAGCGCGATGGCCGCGGCCGCGGTGACGGCGCCGATGCCGAAGGCGGCCAGCAAGTTGATGACGAAGAGCAGGAGCGCGGTTTCGAGGCTGATCAGCCAGTATTTCTTGAAGAGCGCGAAGGCGGATTCGATCGCCGCCATGAACGGCAGGCGCTGCAGGACGACGTAGCAGGCGGCGTAGATCGTCACGAAGCCGAGCGCCAGCGTGATCGGCACGAACAAGACGAAGCCGCAGAGGTAGGCGAAGACGTTCAGCAGGCTGGCCGACGTCAGGTACAGCACGGTCAGCGCCAGCAGGAAATAGAAGAAGGCCATGATCGCCAAGCGCGAGACGATGTTGATCGCGAGCAGCGGGCCGAACGTTTCGTTGCCGGCGGCGAAGAGCGAGCCGAAACGCGTCTTGCGTCCGCGCGCCGCGTCGCGCACGCCCGCGATCAAGCCGCCCTGGGCGGACAGCACGACCCAGATCGCCACGATCGCGAGCGCGACCGCGGTCAGGCCGACAAGCAGCAGCACGGCGAGGTTGGCGGATCCGAGCGCGTGGATCGCGCCGGCCTCGCGGCTCCAGCCGGGCAGGAGGCCGAGCGTGAAGAAGCTGCCGAAATCATCCTGGAGGCCCAGGCGCCCGGTACCCTGGACGAGCAGTTCATAGACGCCGCCGTTCCCGAGGAACGAGACGAAAAAGCCCAAGAGCCACAGCGCCTTGTTGCGCCGCACGAGTCCCCAGGCTTCCGCCAGGATGTGGCGATAAAACGTTCCGGACGGTTTCTTGGCGACCCTTCCTCCAAAGAAGTCAAACATAGTGCCTCAAGTATAACAGAAAAGAAGCCTTACGGCTTCTTGAGATGGATCATCGCCATGTGGATGGCCTGCTTGGTGTAGGCCTTGCGATCCACGCGGCCTTCGGTCAGGAGCCCGATCGCGCCGGCCGTGTTGCCGATCTTGGGATCGTCGGTGCGGCCGGATTTGTAGAAGGCGTCGTTCATGGTCAGGCCTTCTTCGAGCATCATCTTGGTGATCTCCGGCGGGCATTCCCAGGCCGATGAAATTCCCGTCACGTGCCGCTCGCCGTTCCAGATCGCGCAGACGCAGACGTCCATGTGGCCGGTTTCGGTATGCGGCACCTGCATCAGCCCCGACTCGAGGCCGAAGCCGACGCCGCCCTCCTGCCAAGCGTGCTTGGCGCGGTTGATCGCGCCGCGCATCGTCTCCTCCAGCGATTTCGGCTGCTCGGAAACGCCCGACGTCGCTTCGAAGCCGACGACTTCGCAGTCCGCGAAGGCGGGATAGTCCGCCAGCGCCTCGCGCACGGCTTCGACTTTGGCGGGATTCAGCGAACCGACGTAGATCTTCATGCGGGCATCTTAACGGAACGTTTCCGAAACGCAAGCCGACCCCTCGCGGAGTCGGTTTTTCTTATTGACATGTTAAAACGACTTTTGCTAGGACCGTGCTATCATTCTTGTACGCATTTCTTATGGAAGACGAACCGAAATTGAGCGAAGTGCTCGAGGCCGTAAAGGACGGTTTTGGCTTGATGGACGAAAAATTCGAGAAGATCGACGGGCGTTTTGACGCCGTCGATACGCGTTTCGATCGGTTGGAAAGACGGATGGACCGCCAAGAAGGCAAGATCACCATTCTCGTGAACGTCCTACAGGAAAAACGTATTATCACCGAAGACGACAAAAAGAACATCCACGCCTGAATCGAAAGAACCGACCCCTCGCGGAGTCGGTTCTTTTCTTTTACGCCTTCATGATCTCTTCGAACTGTTCGCGTTCGATGGTTTCTTGCTTGAGCAGGACTTCGACGACTTGATCCATCTTGGCGCGGTGGTCGGTGATGATGCGGATGGCTTGTTTTTCGCCGTCCTGGATCAGGGCCGAGACTTCCTCGTCGATCTGCTGCGCGACTTTTTCGCTGTAGTCGCGTTGCGAGTGGATTTCCTTGCCGAGGAAGATCATCTCCTCGTGCTCGCCGTAGGTGCGCGGCGGCAGCACGTCCGACATGCCGAAGCGGGTGATCATGTCCTTGGCCATCGAGGTCGCCTTCTTCAGGTCGCTCGAGGCGCCGGTCGTCAGCTCGTTGAAGATCGCCTTCTCGGTGACGTAGCCGCCGAGCGCGACGGCGATGTCATCCTTGAATTCGCTCTTGGTGTGCATGCGCTTGTCTTCCGTCGGAAGCTTGAGCGTGTAGCCCGCGGCCATGCCGCGCGAGATGATCGAGATCTTGTGGACCGGATCGGCGTGCTTCGCGTAGTGCGCGACGAGCGCGTGACCGGCCTCGTGATAGGCCGTGACCTTCTTCTCGTGCGCGTTCATGAGATAGCTCTTGCGTTCGGGGCCGAGCATGACTTTTTCGACCGAGTCGAAGAGCATCGGCTCGTCGATCTCCGTCTTGTCCTTGCGGGCGGCCAGGATCGCGGCTTCATTCATCAGGTTGGCGAGGTCCGCGCCGGAGAAGCCGGGCGTGCGTTCGGCCAGCTTGCGGAGGTTCACGCTGGCGGCGATCGGCTTTTTCTTGGCGTGGATCTTGAGGATTTCTTCGCGGTCGTTCAAATCCGGCGGGTCGATGACGACGCGGCGGTCGAAACGTCCGGGGCGGAGCAGCGCCGGATCGAGCACGTCGGGACGGTTGGTCGCGGCCAGCACGATCACGCCGGCGTTGGGCTCGAAGCCGTCCATTTCGGTCAGGATCTGGTTGAGCGTCTGTTCGCGTTCGTCATGCGAGCCGCCCACGCCCGAGCCGCGCTGGCGGCCGACCGCGTCGATCTCGTCGATGAAGATGATGCACGGCGCGCTCTTCTTGGCTTTGGAGAAGAGGTCGCGCACGCGCGAGGCGCCGACGCCGACGAACATCTCCACGAACTCGGAGCCCGAGATGTGCAGGAAGGGGACGTTGGCTTCGCCGGCCACGGCGCGGGCGAGCAGCGTCTTGCCGGTGCCGGGAGAGCCCATCAAGAGCACGCCCTTCGGGATTTTCGCGCCGACCGCTGAGAACTTTTTCGGATTGCGCAGGAAGTCGACGACTTCCGACAGCTCTTCCTTGGCCTCCTTCACGCCGGCGACATCCTTGAAGGTCACGCGGTTCTTGCCGTCCTTCGGGACTTCGCGGGCGCTCGATTGGCCGAACATCATGGCGCGCATGTTCTGGCCCTGGACGTTGCGCATCATCAGATAGACGAAGCCGCCGAGGAGCAGGAACGACAGGATGGTCGGCAGCAGGATCGACAGCCAGTAGCTGAAGCCGCCGGGCTGCTTGACCGCCAGCTCGAGCGCTTGGAGCTTCGAAGCGTCGACGCCGAAATCGCGGAGCGCCGAGACGAACGAACCGTCCGGTTCCTTGGTGGTTTTTTCCTTGGTGCCGTCCGCGAGCGTCGCGGTGATGGTGTTGCCGCTGACGTCGACGGATTTGACCTGGTCCTGCTGGATCTGTCCCGCCAAGGTCGAGAGGTTCACGTCCTTCGGGCGCCCGCCGGAAAGCGAAAGCGTCGAGAAAAGCACGCCGACCCCGATCAGGACGAGAAAGAAGAGGATGAGATTGCGGACGACGTATTTAGGCATTGGCTTTGGGAGCCTCGGCTTCACCGGCGCCACTCTCTTCCAAGGCCTTCAGCGAGAGGCCCAGGCGGTGCTGTTCCGGCTCGATCGAGACGATTTTGAAGGTCATCGTGTCGCCGACCTTGCCGAGGTCCGCCACGTTTTTGACCGGTTTTTTGGAGAGTTCGGAGATGTGCGCGAGGCCGTGGATGTCCTTGTCCAGCTCGACGAAGAAGCCGAAAGGGTTGATCTTCAGGACCTTTCCTTCGACGCTGTCGCCGATCTTATATTTCTCGGTGACGGTCTTCCACGGGTCCTGGATCAGCTTCTTCATGGACAGGAAGATCTTGGAGCCCTCGATGCCGATGACTTCGGCTTTGACGACGTCGCCGACTTTCACCAGGTCGCGCGGGTGGTCGATGCGCTGCCAGGCGATTTCGGAGATGTGGACCAAGCCTTCAAGATTGTCGAACTTCACGAAGACGCCGAAGTCCGCGATGGCGGTGATGGCGCCTTCGACGACGTCGCCGAGCTTGTACTTGTCGAGCACGCCTTTCTGGGCTTCTTCCCAGACGGCCTTTTCAGAGACGATCAGCTTCTCTTCGCGCTCGTTCACGTCGATGACTTTGACTTTCATCGAAGTGCCGACGAAGGACTTGAGCTTCTCGAGGATCTTGATCTTGTCGCCGCCGGAGACGCGCGGGTAGTTGTCGGGCGAGAGCTGCGAGACCGGCAGGAAGCCGTTCACGTGGTTCACGCGCGCGAGCAAGCCGCCCTTGTTGGCTTCGATGATCTTGGCGTCGATCAGCTCGCCGGTTTCCATCAGCTTGCGGAGCGTTTCCCAAGCCTTCTGCTGGCCGGCGTAGCGGAACGACAATTCGACCTCGCCGAGTTCGTTCTCGAGGTCGATGACGGTCGCTTCGACGTCCTGGCCGACGGACAAGCCGGAATATTCGACGGCTTCGGCGAAGAGTTCGCGTCCGCGGACGACGCCGGTCTTATAGCCTTCGATGTCGATGCGGATCTCGTTCTTTGAAAGCGAAATGATGACGCCCTTCACGACGTCCCCGACCTTGGGGATCTTCAGCCATTCCTTGTCGGCGAGGAGGGTTTTCAGGTCGACGGTAGCGGTTTTTTCTGCCATAGGATTTAAGAATTAATAAAGTCGCGGGCCTTTTAAGAGTTAGGATGAGGCCGCCCGCCGGCCTCTTTTAGACGCGCCAAGTATAGGGGAAAGGGGGCGAGTTGACAAGGCCCCCGCTTTAGGCTAAAACGCGAGGTCCCGCTGCCACCTCATTTTCAGAGGAGAAACGCATGGGAAAGCTCCTTCTATGCCTGATGACCCTGGTTCTGTTGGCTCACGCCTGGCGCAACCGCCGCGCACGTCGCCGGAAAGAAGCGAAGCTGGCCCTGCTCGATCGCATCGCCCGCGAGCCGGGACGCGAACTGCGCGTCTACGCCGATCGGACGATGCTTATCCCGCTCGACCGCATGCCGTTCAAGCGGCAGTGGGACTTCGCGCGTGAACTGCGTCTCGAAGGCTTGATCGACATCACGCGTCTCGCGCCGCAAGAATGCTATCGCCCCGTGGATCGGTTGATGTCGATTCTCGAGCTCACGGGAAAAGGCCGCCAAGAGCTTCATCGCCTGACCGGTCCGCCGATCATGCGGCAAACGAAAGTGGTCCGTCGATGATCGAGATCCGTACCGTCACCACGGCGCCCGAATGGGGATTGGCCGAAGGCACGCCGACGCGCTGCGCGATCGGAGACGCGCTGCTCGCCTTCATGAAGGAAGCGAAAGGCCGCGTCCGCGTGTCGGAAGTGCTGGAGGACGCGCTCGTGCTCAGCCAGAATCTGGCCGACACCCGCGTCTTCATCCGATATGAAGGAGCGGACGCGCATCTCCATCCGCTGCTCGTGGCGCTGTGGTACTACACGCGCCACCCGCACCGCCGGGGATTGCTCGAGCGCGACGATGACCAGCGGCTCCTGGCCTGCTGCCGGCGCTTCCGAAACGACATCAGCCAGGAAGCCGCCTTCTATCCGGGCAGCGGAGAGCTGGACGCGCATTGGCGCTACACCCTGCTCTTCACCGCCCGCGTTCGGGACAACGCCCACATCCGCCGCGCGCTCAGGCTTCCCGAGCTCACGTTCGAGGCCTTGATCGACCTGGCCGTCGGAAAGGCCGGACGGTCCGTGCCCTTTTCCGAACTGCTCTGCATCGCCGAGACGTCCACCTCATGACGTCTCTTTTTCTTCAGCGCCTGGTGCTCGAAGCCTTCGCGGCTAACGGCGCGGGATATTCCGTGCCCTTCGTCTGGCCGCCCGAGATCACGCATCTGCCGATCAAGAAGCGCTGGAAGATCGTCCAGGCCTTCAAGAAACGGCGCTGGCTCGACAACGACATGATGGTGAGGATCACGGCACGCGGCCTCGAAGCCTTGGAACGCCTGCGGAGCCGAACCCTTTCCTCGTTGCCGACCGCCCGTTTGCTCGCACGCTGACCCTCCGGGGTCATTTTTTGTTCCCTTCGTGGGCTTGCTTCGCGAGGGAGCGGATGCTAAAGTGCCCTCGTAAAAACGCCATACATCAGCCTTCCATGACGATCCAGTTTTTCGGTGTTTCCTGCTTCAAGATCACGACCAAAATCGGCAATGACGAAATCAGCCTGGTGACCGATCCGTTTTCGGAAAAGACGGGCAAGCTGCCGCGCAACCTGGCCGCGAACGTCGTGACGGTCAGCCGCCGCGGCGACGAGAAATACGACAACGTCGAAGCCGCAGGTGAGGGCGCGTTCCTGATCGCGCATCCGGGCGAATACGAAGTCAAAGGCATTCCGATCTACGGCATCCCGACCTCGTCCGCCAACACCGCGTATCATTTTTTGATCGACGACGTGCGCGTCGTCCATCTCGGTGGTATCGACAAGCCGCTGACGGACGATCAGCTCGGACAGATCGGCGAGGTTGATGTCTTGATCGTGCCGGTCGGCGGGGGAGACGCTCTCTCCAATTCCGACGCGGCCGATCTCGTCACGCGCCTCGAGCCGCGCATCGTCATCCCTTCGCACGGCGCGCCGACGGCCTTCGTGAAAGAAGTCGGCGCCAAGACGATCGAGACCGACAAGTGGAAGGTCACCAAGAAAGATCTCCCTCAGGACGAAACGTTTATCGTCCTTCTTTCCAAAGCCTGATGACCCATCATCCGCACAAGCCGCCGCGCTCGAAGCTTCGGCAGGAACTCCTGCTGGGCGGCTTGGTCGGCGTTTCGATGCTGCTCATCACCGGCGTCTACGCGGCCACGCTCCGCTACCAGAACGTCGGCAGCGGCGGCGCCGATCTCATGCCGCGCTGGTCCGCGTTGGCGGACGGCGTCATCACGCGGGCCGCGCCGCTCGGCACGACGGTCACGGACATCAAGGACAAGCTGACCGCGATCGCCGGCGCACGCGCGCAACAGAACGCCGCTCTCGTCGCCATGAAAGCCAAGATCGAATCCGCAACTGAACCTCTATGAAACCGCCTGAACAGATTCCCGTCGATGAACTGAACGTCGGCCGCCTCGAACCTCGCTCGATCGTCGACGAGGTCCAGGATTCGTATTTGGATTACGCGATGTCCGTGATCGTCAGCCGCGCCTTGCCGGACGTGCGCGACGGGTTGAAGCCGGTCCATCGCCGCATTTTGTACGCGATGTGGAACATCGGTTTGCGCCCCGGCGCCAAGTTCCGCAAGTCGGCCAACGTGGTCGGTGAAGTCATGGCCAAGTATCATCCGCACGGCGACGCGGCGATTTACGATTCGATGGTCCGCATGGCGCAGGATTTCGCGATGCGCGCGCCGCTCGTCCACGGCCAAGGCAACTTCGGTTCGATGGACGGCGATTCGGCCGCGGCCATGCGTTACACCGAAGCCAAGCTCCACGGCATTTCCGAGGAGATGCTGCAGGACATCGAGCGCGACACGGTCGACTTCGTGCCGAACTACGACGGCGCGCACAAGGAACCGACCGTCCTGCCGGCCAAGCTGCCGAACCTGCTCATCAACGGCACGCTCGGCATCGCCGTCGGCATGGCCACCAACATCCCGCCGCACAACCTGACCGAAATCTGCGACGCCGTCACCTACCTGATCGAACACAAGGACTGTTCGGTCGAGGACCTCTGCCAGTTCGTCAAAGGCCCGGACTTCCCGACCGGTGGCATCATTTACGACATCAAGGAGATCAGGAAGGCCTACGCCACCGGCCGCGGCGGCATCGTCATGCGCGGCCGCACAGAAATCCAGGAGAACAAGAACGGCTTCAGCATCGTAGTGACTGAAGTTCCGTACGCGGTCAACAAAGCCATGTTGCTCGAGAAGATCGCCGACATGGTCCGCGAAAAGAAAATCGAGGGCATCAGGGATTTGCGCGACGAGTCCAACAAGGAAGGTGTGCGGGTGGTGATCGAGCTCAAGCGCGACGCCTATCCCAAGAAGGTGCTCAACAAGCTCTTCAGCTCGACGCAGCTGCAGGAGACCTTTCACGTGAACATGCTGGCGCTCGACGGCGGCATCCAGCCGCGCATCATGAACCTGAAAGCCGTGCTTGAGGCCTACCTCAGGCACCGCCAGGAAGTCGTCCGACGACGCACCGCCTTCGACCTGGCCCGCGCCAGGGAACGCGCCCACATCCTGAAAGGCCTGCAGATCGCGCTCGACAATCTCGACGCCGTCATCAAGACCATCAAGGCCTCCAAGGACAAGGACGAGGCCAGGCAGAACCTGATCAAGAAGTTCAAGATGGACGAAGTCCAGGCCCAGGCCGTGCTCGACATGCGGCTGCAGCAGCTGGCCAACCTCGAAGCCCGGAAGATCACGGATGAACTCAAGGAGAAATTGGCGCTCATCAAGGAACTCGAGGCGATCCTGGAATCGCCCAAGCGCATCCTGACGATCATCAAAGAGGAAGTCGCCGCCGTGCGGGAAAAGCACGGCGACGAGCGCAAGACCCAGATCGTGGCGCACGGCGTGAAGGAATTCTCGGCCGAGGATTTCGTCGCCAACGAGCCGACGATCGTGATGCTGACCGCTGACGGCTACATCAAGCGCGTGCACCCCGACACCTTCAAGAGCCAGTCGCGCGGCGGCAAGGGCGTGGCCGGCATCGCCACCAAGGAAGAGGACATC
>CAYOJH010000007.1:0-14654 GCA_964404275.1 uncultured Gammaproteobacteria bacterium
TGGGCAGCTACATCGTCGTCACGACTTCCGAATCCGATCCGAACGACCTGGCCGGCCGACCGAAGGCGCCCGGCACGATCAACGGCGGCTTCTTCCAGAAATCGAACGAGACGAGCAACGCCCCGCAGATCGTGATCGCCGTCGACGACATGCAAGAATCGATGCGTAACGTGAACGAAGGCGGCGGCAAGGTACTCGGCGAACCGACCGACATCCCCGGCGTCGGTCTCTACGTCGCCTTCACCGACACCGAAGGCAACCGCGCCGTCATGCTCCAGCCGAAGGGGATGTAAAACCGCTCGAAAGAAAAGAGAGCCATTTGCAGGCTCTCTTTTCATGGCGGAGGGTGTGGGGATCGAACCCACAAGACCAGTTGCCCGGTCGCAGTTTAGCAAACTGCTGCCTTACCATTCGGCGCAACCCTCCTCGTTCGGCCTTATCCTACGGCATTTAAAAAGGCCTGTAAAGCGTGGTATACTGGAATATATGGACGACGAAGCGAGCGAAAGCCAGGGTCCCTATTTTGGCGAGGAGGTCTTCCGCTGGGAGGTGGACGAGTACGAGCGCCACGCGCGCGGGCCGATTTGGTATTCGGTCGCCTTCCTGGTCGGACTCAGCCTGGTGCTCTACGCGATCGTCACCCGGAATTTCCTGTTCGCGATCATCGTGATCATGGCCGGCGTGATCATCGCGCTTTCGACGCTCCGCGAGCCGCAACGGATCCCGTTCCTGGTCACGACGCGCGGCGTCGCCCTGGGCAGCCAGTTCATCGCCTACAAGGACCTGAAGAGCTTCTGGATTCTCTACGAGCCTCCGCACACGAAAAAACTTTACGTCGATTTCCGCAGCCCGATCACGCCGCATCTGGCCGTGCCGCTTGAGGATCAGGATCCTCTCGAGCTGCGCGAAGCGCTCCTCCAGTTCATCATGGAAGATCCGACGCAGGAAGATGAATCGTTGACGGAGCTGCTCGGCCGCGTCATGAAACTCTAGCGACGCAAGCAAAAACAGCGGTGATGCCGCTGTTTTTCGCATGGTGCGACCGAGACGATTCGAACGTCTGACCTCAACCTCCGCAGGGTTGCGCTCTATCCAGCTGAGCTACGGTCGCCCGCGTACCCGGCCAGACTATCGGAAAGCCCGTCGATTGTCAATCTCCATCCCGCGAAGCCGTGAGGCGAAGTGGGATGCTATACTGGGCCGTAGCTATGGGAAATGCATCGGATTTGCCGATTTCCCGGCTGGGCGTCTTGGGCGCTCGGCTGGCCAAGCCGCTCCGCGCCATGGGACTGACCACGGCGGGGGAGCTGCTTCGGCATCTGCCGTTCCGCTATGAGGATCTGAGCCGGATCGCGCCGCTCAGCGGCCCCTCGAACGGCCCCGTGACCGTCCGTGCCAGGATCGACCTCATCCGCACGCGCCGTTCGGTCAAGAAAAAAATGCTGCTGACCGAAGCGACGATCTCGGACGCAACGGGTACGGCCAAGGTCGTCTGGTTCCGCCAACCGTTCATCGCTAAGGTGCTGAAGCCGGGCGATCGCGTGCTGCTGTCCGGCACGCTCGAATCCACGCCGTGGGGTCTGGAATTGATGAACCCCGCGTACGAAAAAGAACGGGAAGGCGTGGCCTCGGTTCACACTGGCCGCCTGGTGCCGGTCTATTCCGTGCCCGCCGCGCTGACGCCGAAGCAGCTGCGCGCGGTCCTGCATCTCGCGCTACCGGCGGCGGACGAGGCTGAAGAAACGCTGCCGCCTGAAGTTCTCGACGCCTTCGACCTGCCAGGCATCGGCCGCGCCCTGCGCATGATCCATTTCCCGGCTTCGATGGAAGAAGCGGAAATCGCCGACCGGCGCTTCCGTTTCGAGGAATTGTTCCTCTTCCAGCTGCGCGGCGCTTGGGCGCGACGGGCGCTCGAAATGAAAAAAGGCCCCGTCGTGCCGTTCGACGAAGCTTCGACGCGCGCCTTCGTGGCCGCGCTGCCGTTCACGCTGACGGACGATCAGAAGCGCGTCGTCTGGAAGATCCTGCAGGATCTCGGCAGCGGCCGGCCGATGCAGCGCTTGGTCGAAGGCGACGTCGGCAGCGGCAAGACGGTCGTGGCCGCCATGGCCATGCACGCCGCGGCGCTCGTCGGCTACCGGAGCCTGTTCATGGCGCCGACCGAAATCCTGGCGGAGCAGCATTACGCCACGATCACGCGCCTCTTGGAGGGCACGCCGTTCAAGGCGGCGCTGCGGACCGCCTCGCATAAGGAGGCGCACGACGGCGCGGCGATCATCGTCGGCACGCACGCGCTCTTGACCAAAGGCTTCGCGCCGAAACACGTCGCCCTGGTCGTCGTCGACGAGCAGCATCGCTTCGGCGTCGGCCAGCGCCAGGCGCTCTTGGCGAAACTGCCCGAAGGTTCGGAAGGGGAGATCCCGCACTTCCTATCGATGACGGCCACGCCGATCCCGCGTTCGTTGGCGCTCGCGCTCTACGGCGACGTGGATTTTTCCGCGCTCCGCCAGATGCCGCCGGGCAGGCGCCCCGTCGAGACGTCCTTGATCGGCGCGCGCGATCGCAAACAGATGCTCGCGCACGTGCGTGCCGAAGCCGCGCTCGGACGCAAAACGTTCGTGGTCTGCCCGCTCATCGAAGCCTCGGATACGCTTGGCGTGAAATCAGTGGAAGAAGAAGTCGAACGTTTGCGCGCGGAATTGCCGGATCTTGAAGTCGGCCTCTTGCATGGCCGGATGAAATCGGACGAAAAACGCGCCACGATGGAACGCTTCGCCAAAGGCGACCTGCACCTGCTCGTCTCGACGACGGTCATCGAAGTCGGCGTCGACGTGCCGCTGGCCACCACGATGATCATCGAAGGCGCCGAACGCTTCGGCATGGCCCAGCTGCATCAGCTGCGCGGCCGCGTCGGACGCTCGTCGCTCCCGTCGCGCTGCTACCTTGCGCCTTCGCACGGCGCGCCGCACGTGATCGAGCGCCTGCAGGCGTTCACCCGCGCGAAAGATTGCTTCGAACTGGCCGAGCTCGACCTGCGCTTCCGCGGCCCCGGCAGTCTCTTCGGCGAAGAACAATCCGGCTTCGCCGAGCTGCAACGTTTCCGAGCCGGCGACACGCGTCTGATCGAAGACACCAAGCGTGCGGTCGGCGAACTCATGGAGCACGACCCCGATCTCGCTGCGCATCCGCATTTGAAAAAGAAAATCTCGGCGGAGGCCGAGACGGTGCATTTAGAATAAACGATGTCATTCCTGCGAAAGCAGGAATCCAGTTCATTAACGCACTGGATCCCAGCGTGCGCTGGGATGACATTACTTAAAAAGTTTTTTGATCACGTCCTTCAAATGTGGAGAATTTTTCGGCGTCAGTATCTGCGTGAACTGCAGACGTTTGGCTTCCGTCTCGCGCTTATCGATGAAGGTGACGGGGCGGAGTTCGCCGCCCAGGCCGACTTCGCCGAAGGCGGCGAGCGAGGCGGGGAGCGGTTTGCCCGAAAGCGCGGAAACGACGGCCAGCACGACGGCCGCGTCGGCCGCGGGTTCCTTCACTTTGTAGCCGCCGGCCACGTTGATGTGGATGTCGTGCGTCGAAGTCGGCACGCCCAGGCGTTCGGAGAGGACGGCGAGGAGGACTTGCAGGCGGTTGGCGTCGAAGCCGGACGCGCGGCGCTGCGGGTAGCCGAAGGTGGTGCGCGAAGCGAGTGCTTGGATCTCGACCAGGATCGGACGCGTGCCTTCCATGAGGCAGGTCACGACGGAACCCGGCACGTCTTTCGATCGATCCGTCAGAAAAAACGACGATGGATTCGCGACTTCTTTCAAACCAGATGCGGTCATCTCGAAAACGCCGACTTCGTCCGTGGCGCCGAAGCGATTTTTGGCGGTGCGGAGCAGGCGATAATTGGAGGAGCGATCGCCTTCGAACGAGATGACGACGTCGACGAGGTGTTCGAGCGTCTTTGGTCCCGCGACGTCGCCGTCTTTGGTGACTTGCCCGACGAGCAGCATCGGCACGCCGGTGCGCTTGGCGAATTCCATGAGCTGCGCCGTCATGGCGCGGACTTGTGTCGCGCCGCCTTGCGAGCCGCCCGCTTCGGGAGAGGAGAGCGTTTGGATTGAGTCGATGATCGCAAGTGAGGGTTTCTCGGCGTCGATCGTGGCGAGGACCGTGCCGAGATCGGTTTCGGAAAGAAATTTCAACGTCGGTGCCGCGAGGCCGAGACGTTCAAAACGCAGGGCGACCTGCTCGGCCGATTCTTCGCCGGACGCGTAGAGCACGTTCGGCAGTGCGGAAGCGACTTGCAAGAGCAGCGTGGACTTTCCGATGCCCGGCTCGCCGGACAGGAGCGCCAGCGATCCCGGCACGATGCCGCCGCCCAGCACGCGATCCAGCTCGCCGATGCCGGTCGAGCGATGCGCCGTTTTGGAACCTTTGAGTTCGTTCAAGGAAAACGTCTTGCCCGGCCTTCCAACCACGCTTTTGGCTTCTACCTTTTGGCTTATCGCTTCGCTTACGGTTCCCCAGCCCCCGCATTCCAAACAACGCCCGCTCCACTTGGTGGATTGGGCGTCGCATTTGGCGCAGATGAAGAGCGTCTTGGCGGCGACGGTCATGAAGAGAGCCTAGCAGGAAGAGGGGCGAACGCGTCAACTACGGGCGCCAGACGTAGAGGATGGGGAAGAGCGGCGCGCCGGCGCACGGCTGCCGCACGCATGACCGGCCCCAGAAGGTCGCCATACCAGCCGTACCGTTGATGGTCTGCATGACATTCGGGCCGGCCGGGCTCCAGCCCATGAAAATGATGGCGTGGGCGCCAAGGATGTCGTTGTTGCCGTTGTAGACGACGAGACGATCGCCGGGCTGCAGATCGGGGATGGGCGGACCGCTGGAACCCAAGAACTGCGCGGTCGCTTGTATCGCGGCCACCTGACTGGTCACGCAATCGGTCCGCGTACAATTCTCGTCGGATGAGGTCCATGGGCCGGGATGCGAGCAGGTCGGCCAGGGCTTGCCTTTGTTTGCCGCCGCGACGGCATTCTCGTTGTCGCATCTAAGCGCATACAGGAACAAGCGCTGTTTCTGGCTGATCGAAAAGATATCGCGGCCTTTGGAGCCGTCATTGCAGTTCCCCGCCTCTTCCAGGCAATGCAGCTTTTGGTAGCCGGCGTATTGACTGCAGGTCGCTTTGCAAGCCGCTTCGTTCAGGCAGCAGCTGGCCCAGGGAGGAGAAGATTCGAAGATGCCCGCCAGCGCGTTGATCGCGCCGGCCGTTCGTCCGCACGAACCGAGATAGGCGCCGCAGACGCGGGCCAGGTCCGCGATTTGCACCACCTTTTCGGCCCGGCTCGATCCCGTAATCACACCCGGCGTCTGGATGCCTTTGTAGAAAGCAAGCCGGCCCTCGGCGTTGTCCGATGGCGAGTACGAAAACGGGCAGGATCCCGTGTACCACTCATGCGTGGAACCGGTGAAGCTGACGGGACCGGAGTTGCCGCCGGCGGCCGCGCCGGAAGCGGCATCGGGAGGCGTGCCGGCGCCCGTATCGACCATCGTGGTTCCGAGCGGAGCGTCGAAGTCCGCCGATTCCGTCTGCACCGCCACGATCTGCAGCGCCTTGAACTGCACCAAATCGGGATTGATCGTGTAGAGCAGCGCGTACGAGCCGAGCGCCAGGACCAGGCCGATCAGCGCGTCCGCGATGCGCTTCTTGCCCTTGCCGATCTTCGTGTTGTCGCCGGCGGAGGTCAGGTATTCGAAACCGCCGATGATCATCATGCAGGCCGCGACCAGGCCGATGATGCTGATCATGAACGTGTAGACGCCGCCCACGTACTGGCCGATCCAGGGAATGGAATAATCGTTCGGATCGGTCACCGAGGTGAGCGTCACGCCCGGGATCGGAATTTCCAATTTCGGCGCGACTCTGGGCGCTTGCGCGCTTTGGCTGGGATCGAGCACGGCGAGATGCGAAGAAGGGGACGGCATATCACTTGGCGGCTTGCGAAAGTTCGTCGTAGGTCATCGCACCGTCGTAGCGCTTGCCGTTGACGTAGAACGTCGGCAGGCCGTCGATGCCGAGCGCCAAGCCTTCGTTCGTCGTGCGTTCGACGAACGGCGCGGTTTCTTGCGTCGTCAGGCAGTCGGCGAAGGCCTGCGTATCAAGATTCAACTGGCTGGCCTGGAACGTCAGCGAGGTCTGGTCGATCGAACCCTGGGCGGCCATGAGCGCGCGGTGGAATTCCCAGAATTTTCCCTGCTTTCCGGCGCAGAGCGCGCCTTGAGCGGCCACGTCGGCGCCAGGATGGAGCGGGCTCGGCATGTCCTTCCAGACGTAGCGGATGCGTTTCGGCTGGGCGGCCAGGAGCTGCTCGACGGCGTCTTCCGAAGCGCGGCAATGCTCGCAGAGATAGTCGCCGAATTCGACGATCGTGACCGGCGCGTCTTTCGGTCCGAGGCTTTGGTCGATGGTCATGATCTCCGGCGCGTCCAGGTGGCGCAGCGGCGCCGCCGCGGCGGTTTGACTGGCCGCCGGCTCCGTCGAAACCGAACGGACGACGTTCCAGAACAATCCGAGGACCGCAAAGCTCAAGGCGAGCCCGATCAGGATGACGGCCGCGGCCTTGGGACGCATATCAGCGGAGGTTCATGGTTTGAAGCGAGCCGTCGGATGCGACGAAGAACAATTTCGAGCCGTCCGAGGAGAGGACAGGGGAGTTGATGGAGGTGTCCTGCGCGGGCTGTCCGATCGTGGTGACGGTGCCGCTGCTGAGATCGACCTTAACCACGCTGTCCGTCAGGGTGTTGGCGATGTCGCGCTCGAGTCCCGCGCCCTCCGGCAGGTTCTGCGGCACGGCGCAGTACAGACTGGTCGTGCCTTGGAAGACGCATTTGTCCGCCCACGTTTGAATGTCGAGGTTCCGGCGATTGTCGCCGACCGTTCCGCCGCTGCCGTCGACCAGCCACAGATTCGGCTGGTAGTTGCTGGTCTGGCCGGACACGCTGTAGAGCAGGTTGCTGCCGTTGGATGACCAAACCGGGTCGAAGCCGAAGCCTTCGACGCGCAAGGCCGGGTTGTTCTCGTGGTTCTGACCGATCACCAGCAGGTCTTTTGCGTCGAAGCCGACCGGATCCGACGTGTCGGAGAAGGCGATGACCGACGAATCGGGGGAGACGCTGACCGTGACCTTGTCGCCGTTGTCGCCGAGCGGTTCGATCAGCTTCTCGCTCGTGCCGTCGGAGGCGGCGCTGACCAGCCAGCGGCTCTGCGCGTCGAGCCCCATCGATTTGGCCACGATCATCGATCCGTCGCCGTTGAAGGTGACGTCTTGCCAGTGCTTAGGCAGGGTCACCTGCTTCTGCGCGGCGAAGTCATAGATGATTTTGGAATCGTCAGGGAAGGTGATCAGTGCCTTGCCGCCGTTCGGCGCCCACGTCACGCTCTGCGCCTGCGGAAAGGTTTGCGAGGACATGGCATGGGTGGTGCCGTCAGGCAGGACTTGGAAGAATTGGCCGCTGTGGATGTCGTAAAAACCCATGTTGCCGCCGGGGAGCGGATGCGGACTCATGACTTCGGTGGCGGCGACCGTGTAGGTCGAGCCTGGACCCTGTTGCGCGGGGGTCGGCGGCGTTCCAGCAGGCGTGCCGGCTGACGTCGGCAAGCCGGCGGTTCCGGCGGCGCCACCCGTGGTCGGACGTCCGTTGCCGGCCGTCGGCAAGCTGCCGCCGCCCTGCGTCTGGCCGCCGCTCGGCGTCGGCGTGGTGACGGCCGGCGCGCCGAAAAAGAAACGATAGATCAGATAGGCCATGCCGGCCGTGACGCCGAGGAACAGGACGATGATCGCGATTTTCTTGAACATAGCTTAGAGCGCGTTTTTGATCGTCATGACGAGTCCGACGATGAAACCGATGCAGCCGAGGATAAGCAGGTCGATGCACAGCACCCAGAACGTGATGAAGCTCAGAGCGACGATCTCGCCCAACTTGAGCGGCAGGAGCAGGTGCTTCGACGTCTTCTTCAAAATATCGGGAGGGATCCATTCGGTGCCGACCTCCGGGATGTATTTGCGCAGATATGTCGAGGCCCAGCCGGCGAAGAAGAGGACGTCGAGGACGTAGACCGAATGGCCGAAGGTCATCCACAGATTGGACCAGGACATCTTGACCAGCGCGTTGCCGATCATCCGCTTGGCGTCTTCTCCGCTGGCCGGCAGGCCGCCCGGACCGCTGCCGACCAGAAACTGCTGCGCGGCCATGCCGGCCGGCGTCGCGTTTTTGGCCATCTTGGCCATCGATGCCACGTCGCGCACGGAGAGCCCGCCGCCTTCGCCTTCCTGCGCGCCGGAAGCGTTCCTTTCGCGCTGAAGCCGGCTCGCCATGCTCTGCTCGCGCGATTGCCGTCCGATCGCTTGATCGACGGCCGTCGAACCGACCTGGCCGCCGGCAGGGATTCTCGTCCTCGCCGCGTCCGCATTGCGGATTTGCAAGGTCCGCTGCCTGCTCAACGCAAGCCGCCTCGCTTCCTCGGAAGCGAGATCGGATGTGGGAGCGGTTTGTGCGAGCGCGGCTTCGGCCATACCTCCTTGAAAACGGGCTACGGCTTCACAACAAGAGTATCATCTTTGACCGTCAGCCGCACGGTTTCTCCGGCTTCGGCGTCGCCCGAAAGCAGGCGTTCGGCGATCAGATTCTCGACCATCTCCTGGATGGTCTTGCGGACGCCGCGGGCGCCTTGGAGCGGCACGAAGCTCTTCTCGGCGATGAGCTTCTCGACCTTCGGGCCGAGCGCCACCTTGATGTGATGTTCGGCTTCGAGGCGGCGATTCAGGTCGTTGATGTGCAACGACACGATCTTTTGCAGCGTTTCGAGATCGAGCGGGCGGAACAGCACGACTTTGTCGATGCGGTTGATGAATTCCGGCTTGAAGTGCTGTTCGAGCGACTGCATCATCGGGCCTTTGGCTTCGGCGAATTTTTCGGCCAGCGATTCGCTCTTGCCGTGCGCCGAACTGAAGCCGACGGTGGCGGTGCGGAGATGCTCCGAACCGACGTTCGAGGTCATGACGATGATCGTGTTCTTGAAGTTGATCTTCTTGCCGGTCGCGTCGGTCAGATGGCCGTCTTCGAAGATCTGAAGGAAGAGGTTCAAGACGTCCGGATGCGCTTTTTCGAGTTCGTCGAAGAGCACGACCGAATACGGGCGGCGCTTGACGGCGTCGGCGAATTTATTCGAATCGCGGTAGCCGACGTAACCGGCGGGGGAGCCGATCAGCTTCGAGATGTTGAAGCTCTCGGTGAATTCCGACATGTCGACGCGCACGAACGCTTCCTTGTCGCGGAAGACCGTCTCGGCGATCGCCTTGGCGAGTTCGGTTTTGCCGACGCCGGACGGACCCATGAACAGGAAAGAGGCGAGCGGGCGGTTCGGATGGGCGAGGCCGAGGCGCGCGCGGCGGATGCTTTCGGCCACCGTTTTGACGGCGTCGTCCTGACCGATCACGCGCTCCTTCAATTTCTTTTCGAGGTCGACGAGATTGCGCTTTTCTTCGAAGACGATTTCTTCGACCGGAATGCCGGTCGAGCGCGCCAAGACCTTGGCGATGTCGGCGGCGGTGACTTCCGTCGCGCCGGTTTCGCCGCGCGACTTGTCGATCGATTCCATTTTCTTCTGCAACGCCTTCTCATGCTCCTTGAGGGCGAGCGCTTCGGTGAAGTTCTCGCTGACGACGGCTTGCTGCTTCTTGGAGCGCACGTCTTTCAGCTTGTCTTCGACGTTGCGCGCTTCCTTGATGTCCGGGTTCTGGCCTTCGTTGACGCGCAGCATCGCGGCGGCTTCGTCGATCAGGTCGATGGCTTTGTCAGGCAGGAAACGATCCTGGATGTAGCGTACCGACATCTGCACGGCGGATTCGATCGCGGCGTCGGAAATCTTCACGCCGTGGAAATTCTCGAATGATTCGCGCAGGCCTTTCAGGATGGTCGCGGCCTGTTCCGGCGTCGGTTCGGCGACTTGGATCGCCTGGAAGCGTCGCTCGAGCGCGCCGTCGGCTTCGATGTGCTTCTTGTATTCGGCCAGCGTAGTCGCGCCGATGCAGCGGATCTCGCCGCGCGCCAGGGCGGGTTTCAAAATGTTGGCGGCGTCGATCGAGCCGGAAGCGGCGCCGGCGCCCATGATCATGTGGAGCTCGTCGATGAACAGGATGATTTCCGGATGCGACTTCACTTCGTCGATGATCTGCTTTAAGCGCGATTCGAACTCGCCGCGGTAGATCGTGCCGGCGATGATCAGGCCGAGGTCGATCGAAATGATGCGCTTGCCTTCAAGCGCGGGCGGCACGGCTCCGGCGGCCAGTTTCTTGGCCAAGCCCTCGACGATGGCGGTCTTGCCGACGCCGGGCTCGCCCAAGAGGACCGGGTTGTTCTTCGTTTTGCGGCAGAGCACTTGGGTGATGCGCTCGACTTCGCGTTCGCGACCGACGACGTCCTCGAGCTTCTCGACGAATTTTTTGGCGGTCATGTCGACGCCGAAGAAATCGAGCGCCGGCGTCTTAGCGGCTTTCGCGGCTACGGCGGGCGCTTTGGCGCCGGCCTTGGTTTTCGCGTCTTTTTTCTCGCCCTTCTTTTCGAAGGTTTCCGTCATGTCCGGGAATTTCGAGGTGGACTTGAGGACGCTCGTGATTTGGTCCTTGGCCATCTTGAGCGGGATGCCGCGCGATTCGAAATACGGTTCGAGATCGGCGCCGGCAATCTGGAGGATCGCGGACAAAAGATGTTCGGTGCCGACGTATTTGTGTTCGTGCAAATTGGCGGTCAGGACCGCTTTTTCGATCGTGCGCTTGGCTTCCGAAGAAAGCTTGGGCGAGGTATCGGCCGCGGCCGCGTCCATCTGCGCCGCTTTCGCCGACGGGAAACCGGACATCTCGACGACGAAGCGCTTGAGGTCTTCGGACGAGGAGCCGAGCTTGGTCAGGACTTCGGATGCGATCGAGCCTTTCTGCGCCGAGAGCGCGAAGAGCAGGTGCGCCGGCTCGATCGACGACTGGCGCAATTCCTGCGCGAGCGCGTAGGCGCGGACGAGTGCGTTCTTGAGATGGGTGGAAAATTTATCGAGAATCTCGGCATTCATAGGATTGTTGTCATTCCAGCGAAAGCTGGAATCCAGCTCCTTAAGAAGTAAAATGTTTTATTTTTTAGGTGCTGGATCCCTGCTTTCGCAGGGATGACATCTAGATCGCGTTGCATAGTTATGCCGTTGTCGTCATTTGGCGCAGGGCTTTGATGCGCTCTTCGATCGGCGGGTGGGTGGAGAACAGGTTTGCCAGACGATGTCCGGATCCGAACGGGTTGCTGATGTAGAGATGCGCGGTGGCGGAGGATGTGCGCTGCATCGGCTGGTCGTAGGCGGCAATCTTCGCGAGCGCGCTGGCCAGACCTTCCGGATAGCGCGTGAGGAGCGCGCCCGAGGCGTCCGCCAGATATTCCCGTCGTCGCGAGATCGCGAGCTTCACGAGGTTGGCGACGATGGGTGCCAGGATGATGGCGACGAGCCCGAGGATCATCAGGATGCCGGCGCCGTCGTCGCGATTGCTTCGCCTGCGACCGCCGCCGAACCAGGAGATGCGCAGGAAGATGTCAGTCATGACGGCGACGACGCCGACCAGCACGACCACGATCGCCATCACCCGCGTGTCGTAGTTTTTGACGTGGGAAAGTTCATGCGCGGCGACGCCCTCAAGTTCCGTCTTGTCGAGGCGCTGGAGCAGGCCGGTCGTGAAGGCGATCGAGGCGCCCTCCGGCTTGCGGCCTGTCGCGAAGGCGTTGGGAGCGGGGTCATCGATGACGTAGACCTTCGGCGTCGGCAGACCGTCGGCGATGCATAGGTTCTCGACCAGGCGATAGAGTTCGGGGTTGTCGTCCTTTTTGATTTCCTTCGCCCCCGAAACCGCGAGAGCGATCTTGTCGCCGGCGAAGTAGGAGAGCGTCCCGGAGATCAGTGCATACAGCAGCGCAATGACGAGAATCGAGCCGCCCGCTTCGTAATAGTTGTCGATCAGCCAGCCCAAACCGAGCACGATGGCGAAGAAGAAAACGATCAGCACGACGCTCTTCCGCTTATTCGAGGTGATCTGCGAATACATAGCCTTATTTTACCCCTTTTTAGAGGAAGGGACAATTGACATTCCCTTAGACGCGGAATAGGGTAAAAACCGTTCTTTCAAGGAGAGACGCATGACGACCGAACAACCGTCTTTGACCGATCAGCTGGCCTCATTGGATGACGCGGCGCTGCGATCAACGGTCCTAGCCGCGCGGCGGAAGAAGCTGCATGCCCTGTGGAACGCGCAGGTCGAACGGTTCGCCGTCGCCCGCTACGATCCCCAGATCGCCTGGTTCCTGGCGCATCAGAAGCTCGAGCTGTTCGATCGCGTGACGGAGCTTGAAATGCCGGCAGACGCGATTCCGTTCCTGACGGTCGTGCCATTCGCCTGGTGCGCGTGTTACACGCAGCTCGCGCAGCTTTCCGGAAAGAAGCTCGCGAAGATGCCGTTCCCGGACAATCTTCAGGACATCGTGAAGACGCCGACCGGGCCGTATCACGCGGTCGACGTGCGCTGGGGCGAAAAGATCGGCGCGGTCGGCTGGAGAAACGCGGCGGAGAGCCTGAAGCGCGAAGGCCGGCGCCCGCTGACCCTGGCGGAGACGCTCGCGCTGCTGCGCTATTGCCCGGCCTTGATCGAAGACGGCTTGCTCTGCGCGTCGACGCGTTCTCGGGCCGGCGACCTGGATCATCAATTGAAGGCGGAAGTCTTCGTGCAGCGGACGGGCGAAGGCTTCGAGGTGCTGGAGATGGAAAGTGCCTTCGAACCGAAAGGCGCGCGCCTGCCATCCTGCCGCGACACCTCCGCCTGGCCCTCGCTCTGGTGCGACGCGACGGACGAATAACCGACCTCCCAAGGTCGGTCTTTTTATCGTCTCCACCTTGACAAAACCGTGTTTTTATGCTATTCTGAGCGGTCAAAGTGACCCGCACGGCGCGGCCAGCCGAGCCCATTTTATAAGGAGGTCCTCGTGGACTTACCCGTAGGCAAGATCGTGTTCTGGTCGCTGTTCGCGGTCGTCATCGCTTGCGTCGAGATCGAAAGCGAAGGCACGCACGGCTGGGCGGAGAAGATGCCCACGTGGTATCGCACGACGGGCTTCGTCGCCAAGCTGTACGGTCGGCTCATGAACGGGAAACCGCTCACGGGCTACCACAGCTTCATGTTCTTCTTCCCGATCCTGCTGTTCCATGCGCACTTCTTCATGGGCGTGCCGTGGTCGTGGACGGGGGAGCTGCTCGCCTGGGCGATGTTCTGGACGTGGTGTCCGATGTGGGACTACTTCTGGTTCGTCTTGAATCCGGCCTTCGCGGGCAAGTTCAAGAAGGAACACGTCTGGTGGCACGCCAAGAGCCGCTGGATCCTCGGTCTCTTCCCGGTCGATTACCTGGGAGCGATCCTGATCTCGCTCGGCTTCGCGGAAGTCGCGTCGATCGTGGACGGCTCGCAAGCGCTGCTCATCGAGCATCTCAAGCTCCTCGGCGGCTTCGGCGTCGCGACGATCCTGCTGCATCTGGCGGCGCCAGACTATCAAAACTGGTACCG
This sequence comes from uncultured Gammaproteobacteria bacterium, assembly GCA_964404275.1. Lineage (GTDB taxonomy): Bacteria > Patescibacteriota > Patescibacteriia > SG8-24 > DYFX01 > DYFX01. Next base: position 13,641 of record CAYOJH010000007.1, read on the forward strand.
TCACATGCGGAAGCGCGACGATCGCGACAAGGCTGGCATCTTCCACAAAGACGCCGCCTGAAGCGCATTCGGATGAAGATCATCTCTCGATCTTCCTCCGGGTGCGCTCTTTGTTTTGGATTGACATGGCCGGGGGACGCGGCCTAGCATGCCGTATCGCTCTTTCGAGGGGGTTTCCGTGGCCAAAACGCTCGTGATCGTCCTGCTCTGCCTCCAGGCTTCGTTCGCCGCAGCCGAAGGCTGCCCGAAGAAGCCTGCCGCCGAAGAAGCCGGCAAGCATTGGTGCTACGACGCCGGCAAGCGCGGGCACGTCCATCTCTGGAAGCCCGACGCGTTCAAACCGGATGATTCTGTCACGGTCGTCTACATCCACGGCTACAACCTGGGCGACGACGACTGCGCGAATCGGCACTATGTCGATTGCGCTTGGGACAAGCACCGCCTGGCCGCGCAATTCGCCAAGAGCGGAACGAACGCCTTGTTCGTCGCGATCGAAAGCCCGATCAGCGATGATGAAAAGCCGAAATGGGCCTCGCTCGACGCGCTCCTGGATTCGATCCGCGACAAGGGCAAGGCCAATCCGCCATCGCGCGTGATCGTGGTCGCCCACAGCGGCGGCATGTTCACGGCCGAGCATTTCTTGAACGACGATCACCTCGTGCAGGTCGTTTCGCTCGACGCGCTCTACCGCGACGCGCCCGCGCGCCTCGCGAAGTGGTACAAGGATTCGCGCCGGCGCCGCCTGACCATGGTGGGCGCCTCGTGCCTCTCCGAAACGACGTCCACGCTCGGCAAGCAGCTCGGCTGCACGACGGATCCGGAGGCGCGCTGCTACAACCTGATCGACGCCTCGATCGATCACATGAAGCTCGTCCGCGACGGCCGACTCATGCCGATCCTCCTCGCCAGGGCCGCTCCATCTCCTTCGCCGAAGGCAAAGAAAAAGGCGCACGCTCGCTCCAAATCGCATCGCAAGCGCAAACGCTGAACCATCCCCGAAGGGATGGTCTTTTT